>NZ_JBSGZV010000035.1:0-102784 GCF_053611185.1 Streptomyces sp. NPDC054834
GCAAACCCCCCACCCCCCCGCGCACGCGGTTCCCGCCGGGGGGGGCGGCCCCCCGTGGGCCCCCGCCCCCTCCGTCGCCTGTACAACGCCGTCGGCGACTAGACCTCGGTGAGCTTGAAGGTGAACTCGTTGCGGCCGTCTCGCGAGTAGTCCAGATTTTCGGGGACGTTCGAGGCGTCGGCGACGTCGATCGACTTGGTGTCCGAGTTCCAGACGAAGTAGATGGCGCCCACGGCGACGTAGACGCCGGAGTGCTCGTCGCGGACGTAGATGGCGGTGGTGACCGGCGGGCCGTCCTCGGGCATGACGCCGACGAGCCCGTACTCCGGGTCGCCGGAGCGGACGATGGTGTCCCCGACGTCGTAGGAAGCGAGCTTCAGGCTGTACCGCCCGGCTGGGGGGGCCTTTCCGGCGCACCGCCTTCGCACCTCCACCCTCGCCCACGACGCCTGCGGTCAGTGGAACCGGCGACGGGGAAAATGGACACGCCGAGACGTGTACGTAGATGCCGGGACGCGGACAGTAGTGAGATCGCTCGGGTGGGGCGAGTCACCACGCCGACGCTTCCCGGCCACCCGCGGGTACCGGATAGCGCGCCAGCGGTACGCCGGATTTATCTCTAGCGCTGCTAAATTCGCGACCGAGGGAAAATCCCGTATTCCCTGACGGGCGCACGTCGCCAGGGAACTACGGGACATCCCTTACTGTCTGGCAAGGCATCAATGCTCTACCGGTTCTGTAATCGGACCGGCGGCCGGATCAGGAACCCCGGGCATCACCGACCGGTATCGAAGCGACGACGCAAGTGCGCGACGAAGGGACATGCTGTGACGACTGTCCGTGAAGCCACCATCGATCTGCTCAGAAAGCACGGGCTGAACACGTGGTTCGGCAATCCCGGCTCCTCCGAACTGACCCTGATGGAGGAATTTCCCAGGGACTTCCGCTACCTCCTGGGTCTGCAGGAAATGGTGCCGGTTGGCATGGCCGACGGTTTCTCGCAGGTCACCGGACGTCCCGCGCTGGTCATGCTGCACACCGCGCCCGGTCTCGGCAACGGCATGGGTGCCCTGTACAACGCCTACCTGAACAAGACGCCGCTCATCGTCATCGCGGGCAACCAGCGTCGGATCATGCAGAATCAGAAGACGCTCCTGACCAACGAGGACGCCACCATGGTCCCGCGTCCGTTCGTGAAATGGGCGGCCGAGCCGGCCATCGCGAGCGAGGTACCCGCGGTCCTCGCCCGTGCCATCCACGTCGCGATGTCCCCGCCCACCGGACCGGTCTTCGTCTCGGTGCCGATGGACGACGCGGCCTACGAGCTCAGCGACGCCCAGGTCGCGGAGATCGAGATGATCCGGGACCGCGAGGTCACCTACGCCGGAGGGTTCCGAAAGGACCTGGCGAAGAAGATCGCCGGCCGGCTGTCCGATGCGAAGTCGCCTGCCTTCGTGGTCCACGGCGACCTGGAACACGCCGGAGCCTGGGACCCGGTCGTGAAGCTGGCCGAGCGTACCAAGGCCGCCGTTTGGACGGCACCGCTGCCGGGCCTGTCCGGGTTCCCAGAGAACCACCCCCTCTACCAGGGCCTGCTCCCGCCCGGCGCCGGCTGGATCTCCGAAGAGCTGAAGGGCCACGACCTCGTCGTGGCACTGGGCGGCCCGGTCTTCCGCTACTACCCCTATATCCCCGGCCCGTATCTGCCCGAGGGCACATCCCTCATCCACATCACGAGCGACCCGGACGAGGCCGCCCGCGCACCCGTCGGCGACGCCTACGTGGCGGACATCCGAGCCGCGGTGGAGGCAGTGCTGGACGAGATCTCCGAATCGTCGCGCCCGGCCCCCCACGCCCGGCCCGAGGTACCGCGTCCGGAACGGGCCGAAGCCCCGATGCAGGCCGCGGACCTGTGGACGGCCGTCGGCCACGCCGCCCCGGCGGATGCCCTGTTCGTGACCGAAGCCGGTTCCAACGAAGTCCCGATCACGTCATACGTACGGCCCGGCGCCTCCCTCTCCCACATGTCCGCTGTCGGCGGGGGCCTCGGATTCGGGCTGCCCGCCGCTGTCGGCGCTCAACTCGGCGCCCCGGACCGCCCGGTGATCGCCCTCATGGGCGACGGGTCGATGCACTACGCGATCACGTCCCTGTGGACCGCTGCCCGCCACAAGATCCCGCTGACGATCGTCGTCTCCTCCAACGAGGAATACGCCGTCCTCAAGCAGTTCGCCGAGATCGAGAGCACCGCCGGAGTTCCCGGACTGGACCTGCCCGAGCTGAATATTGTGGCCACAGCCGCGAGTTACGGCATCGACGCTCACGAAGCCACGGACACCGATGAGGTCGCCAAGCTGCTCCGCGCCGGAGTCGAAGACCGGGAACGCCCGACCCTCATCAACGTCCGGACGAACAGGGTCAAGAAGCTCGCCCCACGCCTGACCTGAGCCCACCGGGCCTGGTGGGGATGCCGGTGAACGCGCCCTTCCTCGCCATCGACGATCGAGGCGGCTCAGCGGATCTCGGATTGCGTGACCGCGTCTACCTGGTGACCGGAGGGAACCGCGGACCGGTGCGGTCCGCCACACAGGTGCTGACCGGTGAAGGAACGAAAAGCCGTCATCACCCGGTGCAGCTCATGGCTCATCGCGTCTAGGGTCTGTTGGGGGAGTGCTGGTCAAAGCCATTCGTTGAGGACTGCGACCAGCACGGTCGCCTCGTAGCGCACGGCAAGCTTGTCGTATCTCGTGGCCACGGCCCGGTGGCGTTTGAGGCGATTCATTCGCGGTAGTCGGTCTTGTCGAACCTCGGCGGCCGCCCGCCTCGCGAGCCGAGCTTCTGACGGTTGCGGACCGGGTCCGCCAGGACCGGGATGGTCTCCTTGATCCCGCGTCTGCGCAGCTCGAACTGCGGGGAATCGCCTCGCTGCCTGGCAGTGATCACGACAGACAGCGGCTTCTGGCCTTGCTCACCGGCGAGCGTCGTCGAGCGCGCGGTCGCGTCCGCGCGTACCGGCCGCCGTCCACTGCGCGTCGACGTGATCGCCTCGCACACCGCGCCGTCAGGCCCGATGCGCGGCTTCCACCGCGCGCACCCCGAAATCGACCTGGACGGGCTGATGCTGTTCGAGATCGAGACGGCCGTCGCCGCTATCCGGTCCGGTGCGATCGACGCGTCCTTCCGCGCCGTCGCCATGCCCGGCCGGCTCCTTCCCGAGGACATCGAGTCCGTCCGCGTGCTCGACGAGCCGCTCCAGCTCTTCACCGGCCGTGCCCACGCGCCGGCGGGCGCCCGGTCGGTGACCGTCGCTCAGCTCGCCGGACACCGGATCTGTATGCCCGGCTTCGCCCCCCGGCACCGAGTGGGCCGCCTTCTGGTTCATCATTGGCCCACCCCGGCCACCACGGCGTGGACCGCTCCTGCCGTAACTACCCGCACGCCGGCATTGGGGGTGTGCCCCACCCGCGCCGTGCGCATGGCCACCCACCGGGGCGTCGAACGCGCCCCCCGGCCAGCCACATCGCGTCCATCACGTGCGCTCCCCTCACTGCATAGGCGTCTGGTCGCTGCTGCGACGCGTTGTGGCAGCCGTTCTCGTTGCGCACGACCCCCAGGGGTACGTCGTCAGCGGCACGAAGTACCGCCTCCTCGTGAACGCCATCGAGAAGCCCGGCACCGAGCCGACGTGGCCGCTCTCTGGCGGCCTGGGGACGCTTCGGCTCCCACAGCTTCTGATGACATGAGGAGAGGCCAGGCCTCCGGGACCGCGGCGGGCTCTACTATGCCGATGGAGCGGACGGTGGCGGGTCGATCGGCGAGGCCAGGCCAGGCCAGGCCCTTCGCCGCGATGAGGCGATCCCGGCGTGGGTGGGCGTCGTCGAGTTACTCGCGGACATGAGCGTTCACTGTGGGATGCGCGTCACCGCTGTCCGCGCCCATGCCCGCGAGCAACCGCAGCCCGTCCTCGGCGGGGCTGCCGGGGGCCGCGGACAGCACCAGCAGCTCCATGCTTGATTCGTCCGGTAGCGCGAAGTTCTCCTGGTGCAGTTCCAGCAGTCCGACCAGCGGGTGCCGGTACGCCTTGCGTCCATGTGTCCGGGCACGCACGTCCGCGCGGGCCCAGAGGCGGCGGAAGCGCTCGCTGCCCATCGCCAACTCGCCGATGAGCGAGGTCAGTCGGGGGTCCTCGGGGTATTTGCCGGCGGCCAGGCGCAGGTGCCCGACCACGTCGAGGGTGCATTTCTCCCAGTCCGCGTAAAGACCGCGCTCGGCCTCCTCGAGGAAGATGTGCCGGGCGGTGTTCAGGCCCGGCATCGCCCGGCCGTAGAGGAGCCCGGCGAGGCGGTTCCCGGCGAGCACGTCCAGGCGGTGGTCCATGATCAGCGCGGGTGCGTCGGCGACCAGGTCGAGGACGCGCAGCAGCTCCGGCCGGACCCGCCCGCCCGGCGCCTTCGCGCGGCGGCGGCGCTGCCGGGCGAGCCGGTAGAGGTGGCCGCGTTCGGTCTCGTCGAGGCCGAGGACCCGGGCGAGCGCGTCGAGAACCTGCTCGGAGGGCTGGGTCGCGCGGCCCTGCTCCAGGCGTACGTAGTAGTCGACGCTGACTCCGGACAGGTGCGCGACCTCTTCGCGGCGCAGTCCTTCGACCCGGCGGCGGCTGTCGGTGGGGATGCCGGCGACGGCCGGGTCGACCCGGGAACGCCGGGTCCGCAGAAAGCCCGCGAGATCGTCCATGTCCCCAGTATGGCCTCAACGGTGCCCGTGAAGGTGGTCCTGCCATTACCAGGAAGTCCCGTCCGATGGAAGAGGAGCCCCTGAACGCCGCGCGCCGCGGGGCCCAGGATCGAAGGCACCCGATCCGAAGGAGTTCCCGTGAAGACGCTGATCGTCTACGCCCACCCGGAGCCGAAGTCGCTCAACAGCTCGCTGAAGGACCTCGCGGTGTCCACATTGGAGACCGCCGGGCACGAGGTACGGGTGAGCGATCTGTACGCGATGAACTGGAAGGCGGTCGTGGACGCCGCGGACTACGGCACCAACGCCTCACGTCCGCTGAAGGTCGCCCTGGACTCGGGCCGGGCCTTCGACGCCGGGACGCTCACCCCGGACGTCGTCGCCGAGCAGGAGAAGCTGCTGTGGGCCGACACGGTCATCTTCCAGTTCCCGCTGTGGTGGTACACGATGCCCGCGATCCTCAAAGGCTGGGTGGACCGGGTGTTCACCTACCACTTCGCATACGGCGTCGGCGAGCACAGCGACACCAGGTACGGCGAGCGCTTCGGCGAAGGAACCCTCGCGGGCAGGAAGGCTCTGCTGTCGGTCACCGCCGGCGGCCCGGAATCGCATTACGCCGCTCGCGGGATCAACGGCCCCATCGACGATCTGCTGTTCCCGATCCACCACGGCATCCTCTACTACCCGGGCATCGAGGTGCTGCCGCCGTTCGTGCTGTACGGCGCCGACCGGATGACCGGTGAGGACTACCCGGACGTCGCCAAGGCGTGGGAGCAGCGCCTGCTCACCCTGGAGTCGACCGAGCCGATCGCGTTCCGGCGGCAGAACTTCGGCGACTACGAGATCCCCTCGCTGCACCTGAAGGAGGGACTGGAGCCTGCGGGCCGCACGGGTTTCGGGCTGCACGTGCGCGGCTGACCGCCGACGATGGACAGGACGAGTTGGGGCGCGGACCCGAGGACCAGCCCGAGGGCCGTGGCGGCGGTGCGGGTGAGCACCACCGGGCAGGGTGTAAGGGCGGTCTCTCGGGCGCGGGGCCTGCCGTCACGGAAGAGGACGCAACTCCGCGCCAAGGTGGGGACCATTCCCGCGTATGACTACTGGGGTGTGCCGCCTTCCGGCCTCTGGTGCCCGTCCCGTCACCTGGCCCTCGACCGTGTCCTGCGCGCGGCCATCTCGACGACCGCCTGCCCTACCTGAACCTGGATGCCCCCGCCGTGTCCACCAGCAAGGCGCGGAGCTGCTGCGGCCAGGTAGCGCCCTCGTCAACGGCGACCACCTCCCGCAGGACGACGCCATGCTCGCCGAGGACCTCGAACTGGCCGACCTCCTCGCCGAACGCAATTCAGCAGTCGGCGACCGGGGCTGACAGCCCCGACCGCCTCTCCTGGCTGCCCATCTGCGGCTGCTGCGGGCAGGCAGGACGCTGGCAGGCCGGCGCCGTCTTGCGGTGCGGCCACCGCTGTTGTGCTGTCGTCGCGATGCGCTGGCCCTCCCAGTGGCTCAGCAGTCGCGGAACTCCGGCGACTGGTTGAGGATCTGCGCGCGCAGGGACGTGAAGCGCGTGTGGGTCTCGCCGCCGCGTGCCTCGGGGTGGAAGGCGGCGACACGGTGGCAGTTCTGGAAGGCGAGGGCGATGCCGAAGTGGTGTTCCAGGCTGGAGCGGATCGCGTCGCTGGACAGGGCGCGCAGCAGCTGGCCGCGCTCCTTCTCGGAGGGCGGCGGGGTCTGGTTGTCGGCGAACTCTGCCATGCCGGAGCGCAGTTCGGTGGCCAGGCGGGCGATGAGGTCGTAGGCGTACGGCAGGGACGTACGCACCGTTTCCACGAAGTCCTGCTCCCGCACCTCACCCTTCTCGGCTTCGGCGAGCAGCTGCGGGGAGACATCGAGTGACATGATGGTCTGTCCTTTTCTGTTTCAGTGGTTCTGCGCACCGCAGAGCCGCCTGGAGAGCCCGCCGAACAGAGCGGGTAGAAAGGGGCGTTGTAGCCGTGGCAGCCCCTCACCGCCTCCTTCCTCCAGGAGGGTGCGGACACTGCCCGCCGCGTCTCCGGCGAGCAACTGGACCTGGACGAGCTGCCCGATGGCCACGCTGCTCCGCCAGCCTCGTCCGCGCGGCCGTGAGCCGCACGCCGTCGCGGGCGAGGGCGAGGGTGACCAGTTCGGCCGACGCCCGACGCGGCCGGATCCACACCAGCGCGGCAGCCCGCGTGGCCAGGGCCAGCCCCACGCCGTCGTCGACGTCGAGAGCCCGGGCCGGCAACTCGGCCTCGCGCGCCGTGCAGGACTGACGAACCCTGGACCGCCGGCTTCGAGAGCACAATGCCTGCTTGCCGACACCGTCGAACAACGTCGTGGCCCGCAGCAGCTGGCTCACCCGGCCGACGCGGATCGTCACACGTACCTGGCCGGACTGACCGCTGGCGCCGGCATCGACCACCGCGGCATCCCTGTTCACCGAAAGCCTGTTGGACAGGCTCCTCAGCGCCCTCCACGTCACCACCACCGGAAAACCCCGGACGATGTGGTTTTTTGGGCCCCCAGCGCCGCAACGAGGTCCAGGGGCCGGGTGAGGGGGCCATGTCCTCATCCGCACCGCCCGTCCCGCTCCAGCGGATCCGCGCCGACAGGGCCGTGCGTCGGCAGGGCCTCGCGGACGGCGTCGATGGTGGAGGCGATCAGGCGGGACTGATCCGGGGGCACCAGGTACGGGTGCCCCCGGCCCTCGACGGCCGCGTCCATCGCCTCGACCATCAGCCGGTACGGATCGACAGCCGAGTAGAAGCGGTCCCGCCCGTCGCCGTCAGCGAGAAGACGAACGGGGGTGGCACCGGCGCAGAAGGCCGGGGTCGACAGGCTCAGGGTGCCCGACGTGCCGCTGACGGCGAACTCCTCCGCCATTCTGCCGACGAGGGAACAGTGGATCTCCGCCGTGCCCTGGCCGGGGAATTCCAACAGGAACTCGGAGACGGAGTCCGCGGAGCCGCGCTGCCACAGCTCCTGCTTCGCCCACACCACCCGGGGCGCACGCCATCCGAAGGCCGCGAGGGCGGCGGAGATGGCGTAGTAGCCGACGTCGTACAGAGCACCGCCGCCGAGGCCGGTGTCCCGGCGGTAGTTGCCCACCGCGGGCTCGAGCCCGTCAAAGCGGGCGGTGACGGCCTCGACGGCACCGATGGCACCGCCGGCGAGCATCGTCTCCAGGTCGCGCGTGCGCGGGTGCCAGCGGTTCCAGGCGGCTTCGACGAGGAGCCGGCCAACGTCCCGGGCTGTACTGGTCATGGCGTCGACCTCGGCCGCGGACAGCCCGAGCGGCTTCTCGCACAGGACGTGCTTCCCGGCGCGCAGGGCACGCCGGGTCCACTCGAGGTGGACGCTGTTGTGCAGGGCGATGTAGACGATGTCGACGTTGGGGTCGCGCAGCAGGTCGTCGTACGAAGGGTACGCCCGCTCGGGGCGGAGAGCCTGGGCGCGGGTGTGACCGCTGGAGGCCACCGCGTACAGGACCGCCCCCTCGGCGGCGCGAACGGCAGGGGCAAGGGAGGACCGGGCGATCGAACCGGCGCCGAGGAAACCCCAGTTGGCCATGGTCAGCTCTCCCTGTCCGCTGCCGTCGGCACGCGTTCCGCCATGGATACCGTCCGCGCGGTCGACGGATCCCGTTCCGCCGGGGCTTCTCCCTGCGCCGCCCGATCCCCGTCCGCTGCTGGATCCGGCTCGGCGGCCGCCGCTGGGTCGCTCCCTGCCGCCGCGAGGTCGAGCACGAGCGTGCTCCAGCCGAAGGAGCGCGCACCGTGCCCGGCCGCGTCCTCGGGGCCGTAGCACTCCCGGGTGCCGGACGCGGCGACCAGGGCGCGGGTGCGCCGGGCGAGGTCTGCGGCTTCGCGGCGATAGCCGCGCTTTTGGAGTCCCCAGTACAGGTACCAGTTGAGGTTGACCCAACTCGATCCCCGGAAGATGGCTCTCGTAGTGAAGTCTGGGTCGTACGAGGGCTCGCTGGCGGCGACGCTGGGCACCGGGTAGGGCCGCCAGAACTCCTTCTCGTTCAGGAGGTGTTGCTCGATCACCCGTTCGGCGAGGTGCCGGGGGACAGAGTCGAGGAGGATCGGGAAGAGTGAACTGGCGGTGAGCACCTCGGAGCGGGTGCCGGACACGAGGTCCAGGTCGTGGAAGACGCCGACGTTGTCGTCCCAGCAGTGCTGCACGAGCGCGGCGCCGACGGCCGCGGACTCCCCTGCGAGCCGCGCGGCTGTCTGTTCGGACATCCGGGCGGCCCGGGCCAGCCGGGCCAGGCAGGCCAGACCATCGGCGTAGACGGCGTTGAACAGGACGTCGTTCCAGACGAACCGGCGGCGTCCCCGCAGTGGTGTCTCCGGGGCGCGGCCCGCCGAGGAGTAAGAGGTGATGAGGCTGCGCATGGCGGTGTGCCAGGCGTCGTGGACAGCGTTGTCGGGGAGGCCGTCGATGCCAAGTGCGGTGTCGTACTTGGGGCTGCAGTCGAGGCCCGACTCGTCCGGCTGGTAGATCTCCAGCAAACCGGTGGACTGGCTGGTGCGGTGCCTCCTCAGCCAGGTGAAGAACCGCAGCACAGGGGGCAGTACCCGGCTCAGCCACAGCTCGTCGCCGGTTGTCTGGTACACGCGTTCGACGGCTCGGGCGACGACGGGCGGGGCGACGGTGACGGAGCGCCAGCCCTGCCAGAGGTCGATCCGAAAGTCGGCGGTGGCCGTGGCGCGCAGGTCGTCCTGCCACAGGACCATGTGCGGCAGGAATCCCGTGGGCGTGCCGGCGCTCAGCAGGCAGCGGATCTCGTCGCGGGCACGGTGGGTGTCCACATGGGTGAGTGCAATGGCGTGGTAGCTGCTGTCCCAGGCCCACTGGAACGGGTAGGTGTCCGGGGAGGGGCAGGTGTAGTCGTAGGGACGCTGGGCGGCTCTTGAGTAACCGGTGCGGTGGTTCCTGCGTAAAGTTGCGCGGGCGATGTCCGTGCTGATGCCGGTGAACATCGTTACCTGGTTCCTTGGGGTTCGGGCGACACCGTGCGGTGTCCGAGGGCGAGGAGCAACGCGGCAAGCGGGATGAGCAGCCCTGCCGCGCCGAAGGCGGTCCGCACGCCGAGCAAGTCGGACAGCGAGCCGAGCAGCAGGGGTGCGAGCATGATGGCCGCACCGACGAGGAGTTGCACACGGGCGGTGGCCCGGTCGGTTTGTCCCGGTGCGCCACTGACCGCGAGGGAGAGGGTGAGCGGGAAGAGGTTGGCCATGCCGAGGCCGCTGAGGAACAGTCCCGCGAGGGCCAGCCAGGTGACACTGCTTTTCCACAGCACGAGGAATCCCACAGCGGTGACGGTCAGGGCGGCGGCCACCAGCCGTGGTGTCGCACGCTGCGGGGTGCCGGTGCCGGTGACGCTGCTTCCGGCCAGGCGGCCGAGCAGCTCGCCGGCGTAGAACGCGCTCATGGCCGTGGCGGCCTGACCGGTGGTCAGGCCGACGACGGTGGTGAGCTGTGGTGATCCATAGAAGACGAGGCAGAACTCCGCGCCGACGACGACGCCGCACAGCGCGGCGAGGATCCAGAACGTGGCGGAGAACCGGGGAGCCGCGTTCGGGTCCCCGGAGCCGGGTGCCGGACCGTCGGTGCCGGGCCGTAGCGGTTCGCGGCGGAAGACGGCATACATCACGCCTGCCGCGGCGAGTGGCAGGACCAAGCTCCAGTTCCAGGCGCCGCCCGCGGCCTTGAGGCTGCCGACGACGAGGGGCGCGGCGAGCGCGGTCGCGCTCGCGCCCGCGTTGGCCTCGACCAGGGCACGGTCCCGGAGGGGACCGTGGTGCTCGGAGAGCACCACGAGCACGGTGGTCTGGAGCAGGGAGCCGCCGATGCCTCCCATGGCAACGGCCGGGAGCGTGACGGCGACGGAGGCTCCGGTGGCCAGCAGCAGCCCGCCGGCGACGAGGCCGGCGGCCGACGCCCAGAAGAGCGTGCGGTAGCCGAGGCGCCGGCGGACCCGCTCGAAGAGGAGGTTGGTGAGCACCGCGCCCGCCGCGAAGGCCGTGGAGTGGAGGCTCATCATCGCGTAGCCGAAGTGCAGATCCTGCCGCAGAAGCGGCAGCAGCGGACCGAGGGCGTACAGCACATAGGCGTAAGTGGCGAGTCCTCCGTAGGCCATGCCGGTCAGCCGGTCCCGGACGAAGGCGGACTGCCGTACGGTGTCTCGGCTCAGGCCTGCCGCAGTCACCGGACGGTACCCGCCGGCTCCGCGAGGTCGGCGGTGTCCGTGGCGCGGGCCTCACGCTCCATGTACTCCAGCAGCACCTCGGGGGCGAGCATGGAAGTCTTCATCGAGGCGCCGTCGCCGTAGCTGGTGAACGCCTGGCGGACCCCGTTCTCGTCATCGAGGGCGACACGGGAGGTGACGAGGGGACGAGGGTCCACCAGTCCGGTCTCGACGAGGCGCAGGGCGATGCCCGTGATGTTCGCCGACCGGGCCATCGGGAAGGCTCTGACGTCGAAGGGCGTCGACAGCAGCCTCAGGCCCTTGGCCAGGATCACCCAGGTGTTGATGCGCTGGGGGACTGCGGTGGCGCCGTAGATGACGTACGCGCCTCCCGGCCGCAGCAGGCCCATGGCCTGTTCGCGGATGTCCTTGCCGGTTCCCGGGGCGGGAGCGCCGATGTGGGGCAGGGCGTCGAAGACGTAGTCGGCGAACTGGTCGTGGTGGTCGCGGACCAGGGCGTCCAGTTCGGAGCCCTGGGTCTCGGTGTTGAAGGCGAGCGAAGCGCCGTGGCGCAGGGCGGTGGCCAGCCGGGCATCGTTGCGGTCCAAGGCGATGATGGTGCCGGCGCCGAGGTAGCGGTCGAGGACCTGAACGGCCAGCAGCGCGCTGGGGCCGCAGCCCAGGACGACGCAGGTGTCGCCGGGCCGTGGCGGATTGAGCAGCAGGGAGCGCAGGACCGAGGTAAGGGGCTCGATCACCGAGGCGAGGTCCGAGGGGACGGCCTGCGGTAGCACGACCGCGGCGGCCTGGTCGGCGTCGTAGAAGTTCCTCTCGGTGTACCAGGAGGTCTCCAGGCCTAACCCCCCGGGAAAGAGCGGTCGTAACGCCCGGTATTCCGCCATGCCGCCGAAGTCGGTCTGTCCCCAGTAGGTGACCCGGTCGCCGATGCTCACGGAGTCACGGAGATTGCGGCCCACCTCGGCGACCCGGCCGACGTATTCGTGTCCCGGGATGATGGGCCAGGTCTCGGGGAAGAGGTGACCCCGGAAATAGGAAACGTCGGTGGAGCATATGGAGACCGCTTCGGTGCGAAGCAGGATCTCATCGGGGCCGCATTCCGGGTCGGGGACGATGGCGCGCTCCAGCTCTCCGGGGGCGTTCATGAGGTAGGCGTACACAGCACTCCTTCAGGTATTCACATGACACTGGCAGCGAGCAGGCCCCATTGCCGTCGCTGTGCTTCTCTGCCTATTCCGTGCTCCCATAGGGCGGATACCTGCCGAAATACCGCGCGAACCTGCCGCGTCCACCACGCCCACCGTGTGGACGCCCCTCAGGAACCGCGAGAATTCCGGGGCGGTGAATCCGGTGAGTCGACCTCGAAGGCGACGTCGAGCGCGTACCGGTCGCCGACGTATCGAGACTCGGCCCATTCCAGCGGCCGGCCGTCCTGGTCGAGGATCAACCGCGTCTCGACGAGCAGGGCGGCGCCCGGCGCGATGTCCAGGTGTCCGGCCTCGGTCTCGTCGGCGACGTCCGCCCTGACGGAGGAGTGGCCGCGGGTGGGGACCCGGCCCAGGGAGACGAGCGCCTCATGCATGGAGGCAACGGTGAAATCAACGCGCACCAGGTCGGACAGTTCACCCGGAAAGACGGCGCGCTCCAGTGCGGTGGGGACGTCGTCGGCCGACCGCACACGGTTGATTTCCACTACATGCGCCGGCTTCTTCAGAAGAAGCCGGTTGATTTCCTCGTCCGCGGCCACGCGAATGGTAGCGGAAATCAACCGGGACGACGCTTTCCGGCCCTTTCGGCGCATTTCCTCACTGAAGCGCACCAGACTCTCCGCGTTGCGGTGAGTCGGCGGTTCGGCCACGAATGTCCCGCGCCCGGAAACCCGGTACACCAGACCTTCGCCGACCAGTTTCTGCATGGCTGCTCGCGCAGTCATGCGACTTACCCCGAATTCGGCACACAGTTCTGTCTCCGACGGAAGCGGATCGTGAGGTTGTTGTTCGGCGATTCGCCTTCGAAGCGCCTGCTCGATTTGGTAGTACCTGGGCGCGAAATCCGCTCCCACTGGGGCCTCCAGGAAGAGAATATGCCAGCTAGCCGTATAGTCAACTGGCCTTGAGGGGGGAAAATCGGCTATATGCGGCGGAAGGGGGGCAAAGCTGCGACGCTACCCGCGTGACCCGCGTCACGGATCGTGACCCGGCCCTCGCTCACCGACATCCGAGGCGCGCGAACAGGCCGCAAAGACGAACGAAGGGCGGCGGGCAACCGGGATAGCCTTATAGACGTATAGACAGCTCCTTGCTACGGTGGATCACGCACGGTCCCCGCCAGGGGTTCGCGCACCCGGACTGCCATGGCCCTACCTCCACCGGCCGGTCGGGATGGTTTCACGCCAAGAGGACGATCAAATTTGCCACACTCACCATAGGGACGGGCTCATGGATCCCACCAGCATGGATGTGCAGGACGTCGCCAAGATGATCGACCACTCGTTGCTGCGCCCGGAGCTGACCGTCAATGACGTGCTCACAGGCTGTGCGCTCGCCGCTCAGTACGGCGTGGCTTCGGTGTGCGTGAAGCCGTCCGACGTGTCCCGAGCGGTGAAGGAACTTGCAGGCACCGGCGTCCTGGTGGGCACCGTCGTCGGCTTCCCACATGGTGCCTCCACCACCTCGACCAAGGTCGCCGAGGCGGCCGAGGCCCTGGCGAACGGCGCGGCCGAGCTCGACATGGTCCTCAACATCGGCCGCCTGCGCGGTCGAGACGACACCGCCGTGGCCGACGACATCCACGGCGTCGTGCGGACTGCCGACAGCAACGCCGTGGTCAAGGTGATCTTCGAGAACGCCTGCCTGACGGACGACGAGAAGATCCGAGCCTGCCGCCTGAGCACACAGGCGGGCGCCGACTACGTGAAGACCTCCACCGGATTCGCGCCCGGCGGAGCCACCCTCGAGGACGTGCGCCTGATGCGGGCTCATGTAGCGGCCCACGTGAAGGTGAAAGCGGCGGGCGGTGTGCGCACGCTCGACCGACTGCTGGAAATGGTCGAGGCGGGAGCCGAGCGGTTCGGGGCCACCGCCACGGCCACCATCCTCGATGACCTTGCGGCACGCCGTTCCGCGACCTGACCGGTCCGAGGTGGAGTGGCTTGACGGCCCGCCGTTCCTCGCTCGAACTCCCGTGGCCGCCGGGCTGAATACCTGACGCTTCGGTCCGGCGGTCACGGGCTCCGCCGCCTCCCCCGGATTCGCTGTTCCTCCCCGCGGCCGGCACCCGGGAGGAGGCGGTGTCTCCCGACATCGGGGCCGTTCCTGGCGAAAGGCGCTGGCAACCGGCGTCTGCGTACGAGGAGTTGGATGATCTGTACAGCGCCATCAGAGCTGCTCGTACTGGAGCAGTGAGGGGGCGCGTGGCCGTCGGCCAGGTGTCCGGGGGGAACGCCGTGGTCGCGGCCCGGGCCGTCATCTTCACTGGCGGCGCAGGACCTTCGACCCGTGCCAGCGGCAGATCGTGAGAGCGAAGTGGAGGTCGAAGGCGTTGGCGTCGAGGTCGAGGTGGTAGTGGTCGACGGCGCGCTGCACGCGGTAGTGGACGGTGTTGCGGTGCACCATCAGCTGGTCCGCGGTGGCGGCGTAGCTGCGATTGGCGGCGAGGAAGACACGGAGGGTCTCGCGGAGGAGTTCGCGGCGGCGGTCGTCCACGGCGAGCTCGCCGAGGGTGTCGAAGACGAAGTCGGCCAGTTCGCGGGGCTCGTCGGCCAGGAGAGCGACGGGGGCGACGCGAGTGAAGGCCACCACTTTGGGGGTGCCGGACCCCGCGGAGAGGGCGAGGGCTTTGGCGCGGGCCGCGGCGCGGGTGCTGCGGCGGAAGCCGTCGAGGCCCGGGCGGACTATGCCGAGGGCGACCCGTACCGGTAGCGCGGCGTCGGCGAGTTCGGCGGCGACGGTGTCGGGGTCCACCGGGCAACCAGGCCTGACGGCGAGCCAGATCCGGGCGGCTGCCTCGTCGGTGTGGACCAGCAGGGGGCGGCCCTGTGCATGCAGGACGGTGTGCAGCAGCGAGGCCAGCCGGTCGAAGACGGCGGTGGGGTCGGTGGTCTCCGTGGAGTCGTGGAGCCATCCCTCGACGGCCATGTGGTTGCCGGACAACCGGTGGTCGAGGGCGGCCTCGGCCTGCCGCAGATCGACGCGGGGGTTGTCGAGGAGCTGGTTGACCCAGTACTGGCGCAGCATGCCGCGGGTGCCGACCCAGCGTTCACGCTCCTCCTCGTAGACACGGCCGATCTGGTCGCAGACCCGGTCCACGTAGGCGGAGCTGAGGCTGACCAGGGTGATGACGGTGCCGGCCGGGTCCGGCAGCCCCAGTCGGGCCGCCTCGCCGAGGACCAGGTCCAGGCTCTGTGCATGGCCGAGCCGGTAGGCGCGCAGCAAGGCTGAGAGTGGAACGTCGCGCTGGGCGAGCCTGCGGGCGTAGGAGACGGCTGAGGCCGGCGCGTCCACGGTCTGCGGGTCGATGCGGTTGATGATGACGTGCAGGGCGGTGACGATGTTTTCGGTGATGCTGGCTTCCAGGAGCCCGTGCAGCGGTTCGTCGTGTTCCAGTTGGGCGATCTCCGTCTCGGTGGTGGCGACCAGCCTGGCGATGACGTCGTCCCGGTTGGCCTGTATCACCTGGGCCGCGAGAACGACCGGATCAGGTGCCCCCTCCGGCCGCTGCACGGGACCGCTCACCGGTTCAGGTACCGCAGTGCGGAGCGGGCGGCGTTCGCACCGCACATGCCGTGCACCCCCGCACCGGGTGGCGTGGCCGCCGAGCACAGGTACACGCCGGGGATGCCGGTGCTGTAGGGGTCGAGGGACATCCGGGGGCGCAGGGCGACCTGCCGTGCGGTGTTGGCACCGCCCACGATGTCGCCACCGACGAAGTTCGCGTTGTACCGGTCCAGTTCGCCGGCCGAGCGCGCCGAGAGTCCCACGATCCGCTCCCGGGCTCCCGGCGCGAACCGCTCGATCTGGCGCAGCACCGCCTCGGTGGCGTCACCGGGGTGGCCGTGCGGGACGTGGGCGTACGCCCAGATGGGGTGGATGTCGCCGCGGGAGCGGCCGGGGTCGGCGAGGTACTGCTGGCCGACCAGGACGAACGGGCGCTCGGGCATCCGCCCCGCGGCGGTCTGAGCCTCCGTACGGACGACCTCCTCCAGGGTGCCGCCCAGGTGCACGGTGCCCGCGCGGCGGCATGCCTCATGGGTCCACGGGATGCCGTCCTGGACGGCGAGGTCGACCTTGAATGCCGCCGGTCCGTGCCGCCAGCCGCGGTAGGCCCGGCGGACCCGGCCGGGCAGCCGGTCGCCGCAGATGCGTGCCGCGGCTCCGGGCATGGTGTCGAGCATGACGATCCGCGCGGGGCCCAGTTCGGCCAGGGAGTCCACCCGCACCCCCGTCTCGATGGTCCCGCCGAGCCGGCCCAGCAGTGCGGCCAGAGCGTCGGTGATGGTCCGCGACCCGCCGCGGGCGACCGGCCAGCCGAAGCGGTGGGCGGCGCCGACGAGCATCAGCCCGACCGCGGAACCGGTCGGCCCGGTCAGCGCATACATCAGATGGGCCGCCGCCCCCGCGAACAGCGCCCTGGCCTCCTCGGTGCGCCAGCGCCGGGCCACCGTTGTGGCGGGCTGGAGCGCCCTGAACCCGAACCTGGCCAGCGCCACCGGGTGAGCGGGCAGATGCGGCACCGGGCGCAGCACATCCTCGGTGAGCGCATCGAAGTCGTCGGCCAGCGGGGCGAACAGCCGCTGCCAGGCCGGGCCGTCCGCGCCGAGCCCGCGCACGGTCGCCTCCATGGAGCGGAGCAGCACCCCGGCCCGCCCGCCGTCCAGCGGGTGGGCCAGATCGACCTCGGGCCACGCCCAGTCGACGCCGTAGCGCTCCAGGCCGAGGGTACGCAGGAACGGCGAGCCGACGCCCAGCGGGTGGACCGCGGAACAGTGATCGTGCAGCAGTCCGGGGAGGGTCAATTCGCCGCTCCGGGTGCCGCCGCCGATCTCGTCGGCGGCCTCCAGGACGGTCACCTTCAGCCCCCGCTGGGCCAGGGCGACGGCGGCGGCCAGCCCGTTCGGGCCGGCCCCCACCACGATCGCGTCACTCATGTGCGGCCGCCACCTCGGTCGCCGGTCGCGGGCGCGCGACGGGTTCGACGGGAATCGCGGGCATCTCGTCGTCGAGCCAGGGCTGCCGGGTCACCATCTCCCGTACGTTCACATATCCCTCCTCGATCAAGCCGCTCGCCGCGTCCACGATGCGGTAGTGCTGGCGCTGCCGGTGGGTCGGCTGGGACTCCAGCACGACGACGCGCAGGTCGCCCGGTGCGAAACCGCACCGCTGCTGTACGGCGGCCACCAGCTGCTCGTTGTGCAGATGGCCGTCGCCGAAGTTCCAGCCGAGGACCGCTCCCGCCACGGTCTCGCCGTCCCGCACATCGTAGGACTCCACGTCGTCCACGGCCCGCGGCAGCAGCCCGGCCAGCGCGCGGCCGTGGCTGTGCATCGCCCGCCAGGCCAGCCCTTGGTGCAGCACCAGCTCGGCGGCCTCGGCTCCGTACAGGCGGGTGAGCTGGTCCACGGGCAGACCGGACGCCTTCACGACGTGCTCGCCCAGCCGCTGCTCGGTGCCCTTGCGGAAGCACCACAGGCTGGTGGCCCAGTTGCCGGCGTAGTAGCGCATCGAGGGGAGGAACGACACCAGGTCGGGGCGGACGTGCCCGAGCAGAGGGACCACGGCCAGGCTCAACACCAGCACCACGGCCAGCAGCGGGGAGTGCAGGGTGAAGGCGCCGACCGCCGCGTCGTGGCCGAAGAGGACGAGCGCCGAGTAGATGAAGAAGACGTTCCACTCCAGCGGTACGCCCATCGGGAAGGTCGACATGATGTGCAGATGGAAGACGACCATCACGGCCAGCGCGATCGTGGTGACGGTCCCGCCGTGCGAGAGCATCAGGACCAGCGGCACCACGTACTCGATGACCGTGCCGCCGTGCGCGGCCACGGCGGCGAGAGCGGACGGCCTGAGATCGTCGGGATGGTGGCGGTACAGCCGGCGCTTGAACCAGGCCGGGCGCAGCGGGCTGTTGCTGATCATCACCGCCACCACAAACGGGAAGTGGCGGTTGAGCTTGGAGGAGGCGGCGCCCCACCACAGGGCGAGCATGACCAGTTTCAGCGCGGCGGTCATGTCGCTCACCGGGAAGAGGAAGACCACAAGTGTCAGGCCGTAGTGCTCCGCGCGGGCGGCGAGGAAGACGGTCTTGTCACGCAGCCCGAGCAGCGCGAGCAACGCGGCGAGGACGGCGACGCGCCACGGAGCCAGCACGCCGGACGCGCCCGGCGCGCCGCCCTCGCCCGGTGAGCACAGCAGCCACACCGCCGCCCCCAGCAGCGCCGCGTACAGGGCCACATCGGCCACCGTGCGCCGGGTTCCCGCGGTGAACGGAATCCGGCCGGGCCAGGGGGGCAGCCGTACCGTGCCGGGGCGCAGCCAGTGCAGAAAGGCGCCCACCGGCGGCAGGAAGTGTGAGCTGAGCGGGCCCGAGCCGCAGCCGAGGCCCAACACCTCCCACAGCAGCGTCCAGACGACGAGTTTCTGATAGACGATCGGCTGCGCCCACCAGGAACCGAAGTGCGCGATGCCGCCCGCGCCGGGGGCCGCGGAGACGACCGCGATGCCGCCGAGCGCGTACGCGGTGATCTTCATCAGGTACAGCAGGTACACGATGCCGGGGGTGCCGAAGCCGTGCATGGTCCAGTGCTCGGCCAGCGGCCTGATGCGTTGCTGGTAGGGGCGGCTGCGCCACTGCTGTACGTCGACGTCCGCCGTGTTCGGTGCGAGAAATCCCATGACTGCTCTCCCGTCCCCTGCTCAGCCGGCCACGGTGACGGCGGTGGTCCTGGCCCGCAGCGCGGGCTTGTCCGTCTTGCCGACGGGATTCCTGGGCAGCCGGTCGACGAAGGTGATCTCGGTGGGCACCTTGAACCTGGCCAGCCGGGCCCGGCAGTGGTCGAGCAGTCCGCCCGCGTCGGCCACCGCGCCCGGACGCAGCGCCACGAACGCCACCGGTACTTCGCCGAGCCGCGGGTCGGCGGCGCCCACCACGGCGGCTTCGAGCACATCGGGGTGGTCGCCGAGGACGGTCTCGACCTCCTTGGGGTAGATGTTCTCGCCACCTCGGATGATCATGTCCTTGATGCGGTCGACCAGCACCAGATAGCCGTCCTCGTCGAAGCGGCCGACATCACCCGTGTGCAGCCAGCCGTCGACCACGGCGCGGGCGGTCTCCTCCGGGCGGCCCAGGTAGCCGCGCATCACATTGGGTCCGCGGACGACCACTTCACCGGTCTGGCCCGCCGGGACGATCCGGCCCTGCGGATCCATCACGGCGACCTGCTGGCCGGGCAGCGGCCGTCCGACCGTGCCGGGCCTGCGCGGGCCGTCCAGCGGGTTGGTGGTGGAGGCGCAGGTGCCCTCGGAGAGGCCGTAGCCCTCCAGGATCGGGATGCCGTAGCGGCGCTCGAACCGCTCGATGAGTGCGGGCGGCATCGGGGCCGCCCCGCAGGCGGCGAACCGCACCGACGAGGTGTCCGGCCGTACGTGGTCCGGCAGTTCGGCGAGCATCGAGTAGATCGCCGGGACCGCGGAGAAGCAGGTCGGGCGCGCGGCTTCGACCAGGTCGAAGAAGGTCTCGGCCCGGAACCGCCCGGCCACCGTGACCCGCCCGCCGGCCAGCAGCGGGGAAAGCACACCGACCACGATCCCGTTGACGTGGAAGAGCGGCAGGATCAGCAGGCTGTGGTCGGCCTCGGAGAGCCGGGCGGCCTCGATCATCATGCCCGCCATGGCGGCGAGGTTGGCGTGGTCGAGCATGACGCCCTTGGGGCGCCCGGTGCTGCCGCTGGTGTAGATCAGCAGGGCGAGCGCGTCCGCATCCGTCTGCGGTGCGGCCGTGTCCTCGGCCGCGGCGCCCAGTTCGGCCACCGTGAGCGTCCCGGCGAGTGGCGACGGCTCGGCGGTGACGACCACCGCGGCACCCGCATCGCCGAGCTGGTACCGCACCTCCTCCTCGGTGAGGGCCGGGTTGACCGGTGTCACCGCCGCGCCGAGTCGCCAGGCGGCGAAGAGCGTGACGACGAAGTCCACCGTGTTGGGCAGCAGCAGTGCCACCACGTCCCCGCGCCCGATCCCCCGTGCCCGCAGGGCCGCCGCGGCCCGGCGGACCCGGCGGGCGAACTCCGCGTTGTCCATGCCTGACGATTCGTCGGCTGTGCAGGGGCCGTGCGCGTCCCGTCGGGCCCGCAGATCTGGCAGTTCCGCGATGTGCATGTCGGCTCCTCGTAGTACGTCGACGGACGTCGGGCGGACGGGGTGCCCGTCCAGGCGCGGGACGGATGTCCGGTACATGAGGAGAGACGGTACGAATCGGTGGTGCTCGCGGCCCATGGGCGCGGACGACGACGCTCGCGTCCGGACTTGTGCGCGGCGCACAACCCGGTGCGGCACGTCCGCACTGGTCCGCGCCGGCCCCGAGGCACGCTTCACTCGGGGCCGGCGCGGGGTCGTGGGGAGCCCGGGTCAGACGAAGGCGCTCTCGCCGGTGACCGCCTTGCCGACGATGAGAGTGTTCATCTCGCGGGTGCCTTCGAACGAGTAGATCGCCTCGGCGTCGGCGAAGAAGCGGGCGATGTCGTAGTCGAGCACGATGCCGTTGCCCCCGAAGATCTCCCGGCACCACGCCACCACCTCGCGCATCCGCGAGGTGACGTACGCCTTCGCCAGCGAGGAGTGCTCGTCGCGGAAGACGCCGGCGTCCTGCAACCGTGCGAGCCGGACCAGCATGCCCCAGCAGGCGGTGATGTTGCCGAGGCTCTTGACCAGCAGGTCCTGCACCATCTGGAACCGTGCGATCGGGCGGCCGAACTGCCTGCGTTCCTTGGCGTAGTCCAGCGCCAGCTCGTAGGCGCCGATCATCACGCCGAGGGCCTGCCAGGCGACCCCGCTGCGGGTGGCCCGGAGGATCTCCGCCACGTCACGGAAGGAGTTGATCCGCCGCAGCCGGTTGGCCTCGGGCACCTTGACGTCGGTCAGAGTGATCTCAGCGTTCTCCACGATCCTGAACGCGATCTTGTTCTCGATCTTCACCGGGGAGAAGCCCGGGGTGCCCTTCTCCACCACGAAGCCCTTGACCTTGTCGTCCGCCTCGTCGCGGGCCCAGACCACCACCAGGTCGGCGAAGGTGGCGTTGCCGATCCACCGCTTGGCGCCGTTGAGCACCCAGTTCTCGCCGTCCCAGCGGGCCGTGGTGCGCATGCCCCCGGCCACGTCGGAGCCGCCGAGCGGCTCGGTCATCGCGAAGGCGCCGATGGTGTCCAGTGCGGCCATCGAGGGCAGCCAGCGGTCGCGCTGTTCCTGGTCGCCGCCGCGGTAGATGCTGTACATCGCCAGGCCGCTGTGCACGCCGAAGAAGGTGGCGCTGGAGGCGTCGGTGCGGGTGTACTCCATCGAGAGCATGCCGACCAGCAGGTTGCTTCCGGCCGGCAGGGGGTCGCCGTACCCCTCGTAGGGGACGCCGGCGAGTCCCAGCTCGCGGAATTTGCCGATGAGCTCGCGGGGAAACTCCCCCTTCGCCCAGTACTCGTTGACCAGCGGCTTGACCTCGGTGCGCATGAACGACCGGGCGCGCAGCAGCAGTTCGCGCTCGTGCGGCGGGAGCAGCGACTCGAAGTCGTAGAAGTCCGCGGCCGGCCGCTCGTCGGCGGAAGCCTTCTCGGATGCCTTCTCGGATGCCTTCTCGGATGCCGTCTCGGGCAGCAGGGCGGTCATGACCGGGTCTCCTTCTCCAGGCTGGTGGCGCTGTCCCGGGCGGACAGCACGGCGATCTGCTTGGCGTCGCGTTCCTGGCTGAGGTCGGCGTAGGAACGGGAGCCGTAGGCGTCCTCGACGGCCGCGACGAGCCGTTCGGTCTGTTCGGCGCTCTGCTCCGGGCGGCCGAGCGAGTCCCACATCTTCTGCATCGACACGCCGATGTGCCGGGCCATGTGCCGGTATCCGCCGGGGCCGCCGCCGAGGTGAGCGCCGAGGAACGGTCCGACCGTCGCCCAGCGCAGGCCGAGCGAGTTCACCATCACGGTGTCCAGCTCCGCCGGGCTGACGACGCCCTGCTCGACGAGGTAGATGGCCTCCCGGCTGAGGGCGTTCTGCAGGCGGTTGCCGACGAAGCCGGGGATCTCCTTGCGTTCCACGACCGGGACCCGGCCGACGAAGCGGTAGAAGTCCACGGCCCGCGCCACGCTCTCCTCGGAGGTGCGCTCCCCCGGCACCACCTCCACCAGCGGCACCAGGTGCGGCGGGTTGAAGGGGTGGCCGATCAGGATCCGGTCGGCGTCCTCGATGGTGTCGGTGAACGCCGTGGCGGGGATCGCCGAGGAGGAGCTGAGCAGCAGCGCGTGTGCGGGGGCCGCGCCGACCAGGGTGGTGAACAACTCCCGCTTGAAATCGGCGTTCTCCGGCCCGTTCTCCTGGACGATGTCGGCTTCGCGCACCGCGTCGGCGAGGTCGTCGACGATGTGTACCCGTTCGGCGAGGCCGTGCGTGTCCAGGCCCTGCGCGGCCAGCTGCCCGGTCGCCTGGTCAAGCGCCTCGGCGACCGCCTCGGCCAGGTCCGGCCGCGGGTCGGTGACGCGTACCCGCATGCCGTGGCCCGCGAAGAGCGCGGCCCAGGACAGGCCGATCGTCCCGGCGCCGACCACCGCGGCGGTGGTGAATGGCTCGGTCATCACATGTCTTCCTTCTGCTCTTCCATCTGCTCTTCCTTTTGGCTGCGTGGCCGTGTTCACCGCACGAGGTGGGCGGGGTGGGCCAGGTAGTCGTGGACGGGCTTGACCGGCGCCAGGGTCAGGTCGGTCAGGATGTGACTGGCGGAGACGATCTCGCGCACCGGCAGATCGGCCAGGGGCGCCAGCACGTGCTCGAAGAGCTGTAGCCGGGCGGGGCCGGTCCAGGCGCCCTTCACCGTGATGTCGGTGATCTCGGTGCGCACCAACTGCGCCACCTGCGGCGCCCCGTCGAACCCGGGGACCAGCTTCAGCATGTAGGTCGGCACACCGACCTGGGCCACGGCCTCCTCGACCGACAGCTCGTAGTGCTTGTAGCCCATCGTGGCGGTCGCCACCCGCAGCGTGCCCACGTCGAGCACACCGACCAGCGCTCCGTGGTCGACGTAGAGGGCGGGCGATCCGGCGGTCTTGGGATAGGCACTGGCCTCGCGGCCGGACGTGATGGCCGGAAGGTTGTCCAGGTACATCGCGTGCAGGTACTCGCCCCGCTCGCCTTCGTAGCGGACCGGGATCGCCTGGCCGGACTCGGTGTACGGTCCGTATCCGCTGACGTCGCCCATCCGCATGACCTCGAAGCGCACCAGCGGCTCGTCGATCTCCAGCGGTTCGGGCACGACGGCGCGCAGTGCCTCGTGGTCGGTGCGGTAGACGATGTTGAGGTACTCGCGGTTGGTGAAGCGCGGCACGACCGGCGGATAGGCCGGGTTGGTGAGCGGCGTCGCGATGTGCCGGGGTACGTCGTGCTGATGCATCGTGTGTTCTCCCTCGGGGCCTACCGGCCCTGCCAGACCGGGGAGCGGCGTTCGGTGAAGGCGGTCATGCCCTCGCGTACGTCGGCGGAGGCGGCGAGCCGGGCCATCTGCCGCGCCTGCACGGCGAACGCCTCCTCCTCCGGCGCGCCGTCGGCGGCGCGGACGAGTTCCTTGACGGCGGCCAGTGCCAGCGGGGCGTTCTGCGCGATCCGCTCGGCCATCCGCAGGGCGGCGGCGACGGTCTCCCCGGCCCGCACGACACGATTGGCGATGCCCAGCCGCCCGGCCCGTTCGCCGGTGACCGGTTCACCGGTCAGCAGCAGTTCCATGGCCAGGTGGTACGGGATGCGCTTGGGCAGCCGGATCGCTCCGCCGCCCGCCGCGATCAGCCCGCGACTGACCTCGGGGAGGCCGAACCGGGCGTCGTCCGCGGCGACGATCAGATCGCAGGCCAGGGCAAGTTCGAAGCCGCCTCCCATGGCCCAGCCCTCGACGGCGGCGATCAGCGGCTTGGTCGTGCGGGCCTGGGTCAGGCCGCCGAAGCCGCGCCCCGGGATCTCGGGCGATTCACCGGCCAGCGCGGCCTTGAGGTCCATTCCGGCGCTGAACGTGCCGCCGGCGCCGGTGAGCACGCCGACCCGCAGGCCGGGGTCCGCCTCCAACTGATCGAGGGCCGCGGACAGTCCGGCGGCGACGGCCGCGTTGACGGCGTTGCGCGCCTTGGGCCGGTCGATGGTGATGAGCAGTGAGGAGCCGATGGTCTCGGTCCGCACCTCGGTGGTGCTGTGCATGGTGTGCGTCCTTGCTTGACGGCCGGTCAGCGGCCGGCTGCGAGTTCCTGGAAGACCTCTTCGGTGTGCTGGCCGGGCAGCGGGGCGAGCCGGCGGACCGAACCCGGAGTGGCGGAGAACCGCACCGGGATGCCGACCGAGCGGATCGCGCCCTCGCTGGGGTGGTCCACCACGTCGAGCAGCCGGCCGCCGCGCACGTACGGGTCCTCGGCGGCCCGGTCGAGTTCGAGCACGGGCGCCATCGGGATGCTGTGCTTGGCGCAGACCCGCTCCCACTCCTCGGTGGTCAGGCTCGGCGAGCACTCCCCCACCAGCTCCATCAGAGCATCGACGTCGTCATCGGCGATGGACTCGCCGTTGACCCGCGGGTCCGCGGCGAGATCGGCACGGTCTGCGGCGAGGAAGAAGTCCCGGAAGTTCTGCGGGTTGTACGGCATGACACAGGCGAGGCCGTCCTGGGTGGGCACGGCGCGGTGCCCCCTCTTCATCGACAGCGGGAACCCGGTCGGCCCTTCCGGCGGTTCGAAGACATGGCCCGCCAGATGCTCGACGAGGTTGAAGGCGATGAGCGTGTCGGTCATCGGGATCTCGACATACTGGCCGGCGCCGGTGCGGCCACGGTGGATCAGCGCGGCGAGCACCGAGTAGACGATGGTCAGCGCGCATACCTTGTCGCCGATGATCGTCGGCAGGTACGCCGGGGTGCCCAGCGCCCGGTTGGTCACGTCCACCAGTCCGGAGGCGGCCTGCACGGTCTCGTCGTAGGCCGCGTTGCCGGCCCGGTCGGAGTCGCTGCGGAACCCCTGGGCGTGGGCGTAGACCAGGCCCGGGTTGCGGGCGGCGACGTCGGCGTGGCCGAGGCCTAGGCGGGCGAGCGCGCCCGGGCGCATGTTGGTGACCAGCGCGTCGGCGCTGTCGATCAGTTCCAGGGCCCGTGCGCGGTCGGCGTCGTCCTTGAGGTTCAACGTCACGCTGCGCTTGTTGCGGTTGACGTTGAGGTTGAGCGGGGTCATGCCCGGCGTGGTGCGGTATGGGCCCACCCGAACCGTGTCGGACGGGGACTCGATCTTGATGACGTCGGCACCGAGGTCGCCCAGGATCTGCGCCGCGTAGGGCCCCATCACCACCGTTGACAGATCGATCACCCGCACACCGTCCAGCGGACCCGTGGTGCCGACGGCCGTGATGTCCATCATCACTCCTGTTCACGCAGTAATTTCATGGCGAATGTTTCCACCGACGACGTTATGCATGAACAGACCGGAAGGGAATGATCAACTGGCGAACAAGGGTATGACCACAGCGGTCACACCCATTCCGCATTCCACACAAAAGGGCGTACGGAAACCGGTCAGACGGTGATGACCTCATCGAAGATCCGGCGGGCCAGGGCAGCGACCTCGCTCAGGTCCCCGCCGGTTTTCGCCCGATCGGCGCGGAACAACAGGCCGGTGATCAGGGTGGGTTGGAAGTCTTCGACGGGCAGCACGGCCACATTGTCCAACCGGTACAGGTGCATGGGGCTCTCCGGCGAGAGCATGGTCATCGAAAACGCGATACCGGAGGAGATCAGTTCCGAGCTTCCGGAATAGTCGGCCATTTTTATGCGGATTCTTTTCTTCACGCCGACCGAATTAAGACGGGCGTCGATTTCCTCGAAATAGGCCGGGGTGGCGTCGTTCGGCGTGGCCACATACGACAGGTCGGCCAGCTCCTCCAGGGTGACGGACGCCCGCCCCGCGAACCGGTCGGCCGGCACCGCGGCACCCAGCACCTCGCGCATCACCTCGATGATCTCCAACGCCGGGTCGGAGACCGGCAGCCGGGCCAGCGCCATGGCCAGCCTGCCGTCGCGCACCGCGTCCGCCAGGTCCGCCGACGTGCCGGGCCAGCGCTTGAGTTCGCACACCTCACGGCACGCGCCCTCGAGCAGCCGGACCCGCTCCCGCAGCAGCGGGTGCACCCCGGCGGGCATCCCTATGAACAGCCTGTCGAGCCGCGGACGCACCGCCTCACTGAGCCGCCACGGGATCGAATTGACGCGCTCCAGGACATCCCGCGCCATCGGCAGCAGCGCGGCACCCGCCGAGGTCAGATCGACGCGGTGGGTGGTGCGCTCGAAGAGTTCATGGCCGAGTTCGCGTTCGAGGTCCTTGATCCGCTGGCTGAGCGGAGAAGCCGCCATGTGCAGTCTGCGCGCCGCCTGCGAGAAGTTGAGTTCCTCGGCCACGGCGACGAAGTAGCGCAGGTGCAGCATGTCCACGCCGGTCACCCTACCCACGGCAGGAATCCCCGGCCGCAGGACGCCCGAAGACGGCGGTCCCTGCCACTCAAGTACCGTCAGCCGAGATCCCAGCCATCCACGGGCCGCAATGCCGTCGGCTGCTTCCCCGCCTCATCCGTGCAGCTCAGATGCCGTGGTGCGCGTGTACCACCAGCAGACGAAGAACCTGCTGGTGTCGTACTCGCCGAAGAAGCTGGGCTTCTTCTAGACGCATGCGAAAAGGCGCCTGACCTGGGTTTTCACCCGTCAGGCGCCTTTCGCTCAGCTCGCTCTCGACCGAGCCCGGCTTGCACGCTAACTCCCATTTCCTCTCACGGTTGTACCCCTCCTGGCCAGTGCTTCCGGACCAGTCACGGACCAAACCCCCGGTTCAGCCCTCGGGTAAGCCGCGAAGTACATGCAACCGAAGAACGCTTCAAGATGAGGACCCCGCCCCCGCTGGCGAGCAACGGCAGCAATGGACACACCTCCGTCCCCGTGCGCCTGCGCCCGATGTCGAGCCACTGACCGATACCGACGAGGAAGACCGGAAAGGGTGTACTCGACGCCGAACCTGTGACGTACGACCTCGGTGGTCCTGGCCGAGCTCCGGCACTGGTCGCTCCAAGCGACGGCGGGCCGGCCTCTGACACCGCCTGCGGAAAGCGCGGTCGAGCGGGCAACGCCGGGGCCCTTGGAGACCAGGGCCTGCCGACCGCCCGAAGCCGATGCCCGACGCCGGCGGTTCGCCGACCTACGCGTCACCCTGAACCGCCGGGCCGCACAGCGCGGCCCACGACAGCCGGCACGCCCCCACGTAACCCGCCCCCTCAAAGATCTCCAGAGGTGCGGGAACGCGGTGTGGCTTGGTGGCCAAGACGTCACGACCGACCCCGTCCGTTCATGTCCGGCGGGGCCGTGCGTCCGTTCCGGCACGGCCCGGCGGTTTCGCCTGCACTCGGCCGTCGGTGAGACATCTGGTGAACGCTTGGAGTGGAGCGCCAGGAAGCGGCGCGTGTCCACGGGCGCGGAGTGCGCCCGGCGGCGCCCGCCCATGGCCGTCGTCAGGCGCGTCCGGGAGGAGCGGCAGCTAGCTGCAAGGACACAGCCCATATCGTTTCTTCCACCAAGCACACCACGAGCCGCACGACAATGCAGTGCCAACGACAACCACCAGGCGAGGTGCACGCATTCCGGGGGTTTCGAATTTCGCATATTATGCGACTTTTATGAACGTCCTTGCCACCGGCTCACGTTCTGCAGCTAGCTGGGTGATGCGCCCACTTCCGGCCCAGGTTCCCGATGAACCCTGGGCAGACCGACGGCACACCGGTCAGTGCCGGGTCGTCGGTCAGGGAAGCGGTCGGGAAACCGCACGTGAGGAGTAGTCATGAAGAAGGCATACGAGGCACCGACGCTCGTCCGGCTCGGCACCTTCCGGAAGGAAACGGGGCTCCTCCAGCGCTCCGGCAACGACCGGCTGATCCTGAGCAAGAACTGACGACCGACGGTCCTTGACCCGACGTCATGACTGAACTGCACGAAAGTGCGGGGACGGGCCCCGGCGACGCGCACTTCGCGGTCTTCACCGACCGTGCGGACGCGGCCGCCGTGGCCCGCTCCTTCGCCCGCCCCGAAAGCCGGATCCTCGCGCATGCGTCGGGCCGGCCCTGGCTGGTCGGCCGCTGGCACGACGACGAAATGGTCACGGCGACCGCCGGCGGTGCCGCCGTCGCCGTCGTCGGCTGCTGCCCCATCGACGCCGGTGAACTGCGGCGGCGGGCCGCACGGTTGCGCGATCTCGCGGGGCTCGACGCCCTGGCCCGTTCCCTCCCCGGCAGTTTCCACCTCGTCGGCTCCCTCGACGGACAGATCAGGGTTCAGGGCACCGCCTCCGGCCTGCGACTGGTCTTCCACGCGGAGACGGACGGCGTACGGGTGGCCGCCACCCGTGCCGACACGCTCGCCGCCGTCCTGGGCCTCGACCCCGACGTGGAAGAGTTGGCCGTAAGGCTGCTGTGGCCCGCCCCGTATCCGCTGTTCGAGACGTCTCTGTGGCGCGCGGTCACCGCCGTTCCTCCACAGGACGCCGTGATTGTCGCCGCGGACGGGCGCACCGTACGGCATACCCGGTGGTGGACACCGCCGGAGCCGGTCCGGCCGCTCGCTGAAGCGGCGCCGCTGATCCGGACCGCGCTGGAGGAGGCCGTCGGCGCGCGTACCCGGCAGGGCGGCGTCGTGAGCTGCGACCTGTCCGGCGGCCTGGACTCCACCTCCGTCTGCTTCCTGGCCGACCGCTCCCCCGCCCGCGTGGTGGCCAGTACATGGCCGGGACGCGATCCGGCGGACACCGACCTGTACTGGGCGGAGCGGGCGATGGGCCACCTCCCGGACGTCGAGCACGTGGTCTGGGACGCCGACGCGTCGCCGCTGGTCTACGAGGACCTGCTCGCCATCGACGACCTCCTCGACGAGCCCACCATCGGCGTCATGGACCGCTCCCGGGTCCTGCATCATCTGCCCGGCCTCGCCTCACGCGGCAGCCGGTTGCACCTGACCGGCATCGGCGGCGACCACGTGGCATGGTGCTCAGAGGCGTACTACCACCGGCTGCTGCGCGGCCGTCCGCTCTTCGCCCTGCGCCAGTTGCGCGGATTCCGGGCACTGTGGCAGTGGCCGCTCGCCGGCACGGTCCGCGCTCTCGCCGACTCCCGGCCGTACGGGCAATGGCTCGCCGACGCCGCCGGCCGACTGCGTGGCCCGTTGGCCCCGTCGGTCGCGACGGGTCTCGGCTGGGGCATGGCCCCGCGCCTGTTCGACTGGGTGACTCCCGACGCCGAACGGATGGCCCGTGAGGCACTGCTTACGGCCTCGGAGACCATCTCGCCACTGCATCCGGACCGTGGCCTGCACACCGACCTGGAACAGATCCGCTCGTGCACCCGCGTCATCCGGCAGTGGGACCGGATGGCAGCCCGCGCCGGCCTGCCGATGGCTTCTCCCTTCCTCGACGACCGCGTCATCGAGGCCTGTCTCGCCGTACGCCCGAGCGAGCGCGTCACGCCCTGGGCGTACAAGCCCGTCCTGAGCGCCGCGATGCGCGGGATCGTGCCCGAGGCCTGCCTGCGGCGGGCCAACAAGGCCACGGCCTCCATGGACGCCTCCAACGGACTGCGGGAACACCGCGCCGACCTGCTGGCCCTGTGGAAGGACTCGCGGCTGGAGGCGCTGGGCCTGGTGGACGGCGCCGAACTCCGCCGCCTCGCCCGGAGGCCCGCCTCTCCGGGGCTGTCCGACGCCATCCTCTACTCCACGATCGCCGCGGAGGTGTGGCTGCGGGGACTCGCCCGCACCCGCACCCATGTCCCGCACCCCTGACCACGTCCCCACGTCAGAAAGGCCCCCACATGCCCCTGCGGTTCGGTGACAACGTCTCCACGGCCGAGACCGACTACGGCACGGTACTGCTGGACGAACGGGCCGGTGCCTATTGGGAGTTGAATCCGACCGCCACTCTGGTCGTGCGGACGCTGCTCGACGGCGGCGAGGAGGCGGACGCGGCCGCCGCCCTGGTCCGGGAGTTCGACATCGACCAGGCGCAGGCCGTGCGGGACGTCGGGACGCTCGTACGGGAGTTGCGGAGCTCGGGGCTCGCCTCATGACGACGCCCAGCGCGCTGGAACGACCCGCCGGTGTTCCTGTGGCCCGGCGCCTGGCCGCCCGCCTCGTCCTGCTCCCCGCCGTCGTCCTCGCTCTTCTGCCGCCCCGCCGCATCCGCACCGTACTCGGCATCCTGCGGCGCGGTGCCGCGCCCGCCACCGCCGCGCAGGCCCAGAACGCGCGCGACGCCATGTGCGCCGCCAGCCTGCGCTGCGCCGGACCGAAGGGGTGCCTGCCACGCTCTCTGGGGGCGGCACTGGTGTGCCGGCTCGGCGGAACATGGCCGACCTGGTGCACCGGCGTACGCGTCGTCCCGCCCTTCACCGCGCACGCCTGGATCGAGGCGGAGGGCCGTCCCGTCGGCGAGGGTGTGCCGGACGGCTACTTCGCCCGGCTCGTGGCCGTCGACCCGCTGCCACGGCCGACCGCCCGATGACCGGCACGAGGGTTCTGAACGGCGGCCGGGGCGCGGTCGCCGAGGGTGACAAGTCCACCCGGGCGGCGGTGGCCACGATGTATCGGCTCACCGCCGGGCACCGGAGCGCCGTCGCGGTCGCCACGGTACTGACCCTCGTGGGCTCCGCCCTGGGACTGGCCCAGCCGCTCGTCGCCAAGCACGTCGTGGACGCGAGCGGCCGCGGGCAGGTCATCTGGCCGCTGCTGGCACTCCTCTGCGCACTGTTCCTCACCGAAGCGGTGACGGGAGCCGCGGGACGCTTCCTTCTGGAACGGATGGGAGAAGGTGTCGTACGGCAGCTCAGACACGGGCTGGTGGGGCGGCTGCTCCGGCTGGAGATGAGGGAGTACGAACGCCACCGGGGCGGCGACCTCATCTCCCGGGTGACGGCCGACACCACCCTGCTCCGGGAGGTCGTGTCGCAGGCCCTCGTCGATCTGGTGACGGGAAGCCTTGTCGCCGTCGGGGCGATCGTCCTCATGGCGTGGCTCGACCCTCTGCTGCTGCTCCTGGTCGCCGTCACTGTGGCCGCGGCGGCACTGGTCGTGGCCTCGCTACTCACCGGCATCAGAGGCGCGTCCGAACAGATGCAGGACTCGGTTGGTGCCATCGCCGCCGACCTGGAACGCGCCCTCGGTGCCCTGCCGATGGTCCGGGTGCACCGCGCCGAGGAGCGCGAGGCGGCTTGTATCGGCGCACGCGTCGAAGCGGCCTACGGCGCGGGGGTGCGCACCGCGAAGCTCGCTTCTGTCATGAGCCCCGCTGTCGAACTCGCCGTTCAGGGCTCCTTCCTCATCGTCCTGGTCGTCGGCGGCCTGCGCGTCAACGGCCGGGCCGGCTCCCTCGGCGACCTCGTCGCCTTCCTGCTGTACGCCTCGTACCTCGTCCTGCCGCTGTCCTCCGTCTTCCGTGCCGTGGGCCTCATCCAACGCGGGATGGGCGCCTACCAGCGCATCGACGAGGCGCTCCGTCTGCCTGTCGAGCCCACCGCACCGCGGATCACGGGAGTCCGCACGCACACCCCCCGGCCGGCCGTGCCGTCCGCAACCCCCGCGCAGCCCGCCCTCGCCCTGCGCGACGTCCGCTTCGGCTACGCCCCGGGCAGGCCGGTCCTCCGCGACGTCTCGTTCGCCGTCGAGCACCGGCAGCACGTCGCCCTGGTGGGGCGGTCCGGAGCCGGCAAGAGCACGGTGTTCGCGCTGGTGGCGAGGTTCTACGAGCCGGACGCGGGCCACGTGCTCTTCGACGGACGGCCTGCGACCGAACTCACCGTCGACGCATGCCGCCGGCGCATCGCCGTCGTCGACCAGAACACTCACGTCGTCCACGGCACCCTGCGCGACAACATCGCCTACGCCGTGCCCGACGCCACGGAAGCGGAGATTCGGCGCGTCACGGAACTTGCCCGACTCGAAGAAGTCGTCGACCGGCTGCCCGGCGGCCTGAACGCCGTCATCGGTGAACGCGGCAGCACCCTCTCCGGCGGCGAACGCCAACGCATCGCCCTCGCCCGCGCGTTGCTGGCCCGCCCCGCGTTGCTCCTGCTGGACGAGCCCACCTCCCACCTCGACGCGATCAATGAATCGGCGCTCACCACCGTCATGAAAGACGTCGCCCAGGAGTGCGCCCTCCTGGTTGTCGCCCACCGCCTGTCCACCGTGCAGCACGCGGACCACATCATCGTCCTGCACGACGGCCACACCGCCGCCGGCGGACGCCACGAGGAGTTGCTGGCCGACAACGCCCTCTACCGTGAACTGGCCGCCAGCCAGATGCTCCGGCCGGGCGGGGAGCCCGGCGGCGCCGGAGCGGGGACGGCCGGTTGACACCGTGCCGTTCCCGGATCTCAGCCGACCAGGATCAGGGCCATGCACGGGCCGACGGCCCAACGGTCGCCGCCATGAGTTGCGTTCCTGCCGGTCAACACTGGTGCGGTAGCCGTACCGCCATGAAACGAAGAACCTGCTGAGGTCGTATGCGCCTAGGAAGCCGGGCTTCTTCCAGACAGCGTAAAGGGCGCCTCACCGGGCCGATACCCGGCAGGCGCCCCTATCAGGCTCACCCGGGACCAGGAAAGGAACATGTGGGGTCATCTGGTCAAGACCACATACTGCGGCTGACACCAACAGGCGCGACATTGAGACTCCGCGGACCTCGGTTACTGTCTGGGGGCCCGAGAGCCGGGCGCAGTGAAGGGGGCCGCCGCCATGTCGATACGAGAGAACTTCGCCAAGCTCTTCAAGAGCACGGCCAAGACTCCTGAAGGCGACCCGTTCGCAGTGGAGCCGCCGTGCCAATGCTCGCCCGAGTGGCCCGGCTTGGAGACGACCGCGAACGGGCACATGCTCCCGGCTCAGCCCTCCAGCCACTACAGCGTTCTCACGAACCCCGAGGTCGGTCCGTTCGTCGCCCGCTGCACCGGTTGCCACGCTCGCTATCCCGACCCTTGGGTAATCCCGCAGACCGCGCCGATGCCTTTCGACTGGGCTCGTGAGGCTCCGCCGACCGCGTGAGCACCGAGCAAACCCAGTATGGGAAGACCCGCAGCCGCAGCCGGGGAGGCCGGGAGCCAGCCCGATTCGCGGCAAGCGTACGGGCCCCGATCGCTCGCCCCACGGCAGCTCCAGCCCAAAGCCTCAGCCCACCGCCCGCGTCGTCTCGCGAAGACCGCATGCTGCCCGGGTTCGCCAGAGGCCTCCGATCAGGCCACCAGTACGAAGGGGACGGGCGATGAACAGCCGAGCATGGAAGTGGGCGCTGATGTCAGCCCCGATGGCCCTGTCGGTCTCCGCGTGCATGGGGTGGGGCGGCTATCCGCCTGCGAAGAACGTCCACGCCTCTCAGCTCATAGGCATCTGGCGTGCCCGGGGGTGCGACACCACGTTGGCCTTGAATCCGGACGGATCGGCGTCCGCCACCGGCATCCCTACCGAGATGGATCTCGACGGCAAGGTCGCGCAGAGGGTCAGCGGGGATGGCACCTGGGAGATCGACGAGTCCGGCGTCGAGCGGCAACTCGAATTGGTCATGGAAGACCAACGTACCCCGTTCGACCTTTACCGGGACAAGGGGCGCTTGCTGGTGGCTCTGACCGTAGGGGACCCCGACGATATGAACTCGTGCCTCCTTACCAGACACTCGAATACGGCAGTCAATGCCCCAACCGCTGTACAGCAATGAAGTACAGCAACCAGCGCAACCGTGGCTGACCGTCATCGGCCCCAGCCCCCGACCGGCGATGCTGCCATTGATCAGGGTGGCAGAACCGACTGCCCATTCAATTCCCCTGCGGAAAGAGTCGAGGTGACAGGGCACGGACCGCCGCCCCAGGCAGGCCCGGCTCGTCCAGCACGGAGGGAATCGGAAGATGAATGTCCACAAGCGGCTCACGCTCGCGGCAGCGGGCATGGCATTGGGAGTTGGGCTCCTCAGCATCGCACCGGCGCAACCGCAGCAACGGTCCGTCGCCGCTCAGGTCACCACACACCGCCAGGGTCTCGGCACGGTCCAGAGCCACGAAGGCGACAAGGTCAGCATGCCGGCCCCGGGCATCCGATGCTGCTGAAGCTCGGCGCCATGCGCCTGTAGGCCGACCACCAACCCACCAACGGCTCGTCCCACTAGCCGACCGTAAGCGGCACTCACGGAAGGACGGAGAATTCCATGCGTACCGGACGTCTTACAACAGCGATGGCGGCGGTCTCGATCGCAGCCGGAAGCTTGATCGCCGGAGCGGGCGAGGCCCAAGCCGCCCGGGTGAAGATCCACAGCTCCGATACCTCGACGGATTCGACCCGCACACCTGGACCGGGATGATCAACGACGCCGGGCACACCTCCCACGCCTACATCTGCAGCGCCTCCGGCAACGACTGTGCGCTTACCTCCTCGTACTGATTCACCAGCGTGGTCCGCAGCCGCTGGATGAAGTGCTGGTGGCGTACGGATCGCAGCAGGGGGACGTCTGGTTGAGACCAGGGCCCGTCGCCAGGGGGGAAGGCGACGGGTCCGGCACCGTCTCGACAGTGCCATACGCGTCGAAATCGCGCAGTGTCTTCGGGAATCCGTCCCAAAGCGCGGCGAGTGCGCTGCTCGCAGGCTCGGGTGCCGGGGTCAGCTGAGGTGGAGGCTACGGCGGGCGGTGGTCCAGTCGTTGACGATGGCGTGCTGCGCGCCTGGGTGAGGGTGACCTGGCCGGCGCACACCGCGATGTGCAGCTTGCTCTCCACCGGGTCCTTCCTGTTGTGCGACTTCGCAGCCAGTGAAGCTGGCACCGATCACCAGCACTCGAGACGGGCCGCGGGCCAGCTTTCGGTTCAGGCGTGCGGAGTCGTCACGGGACCGCAGCAGGAACACCCCGTCCAGCGCCGCCTGTCGCCGCTCATGGTCAGCAATCCGGTGAAACCCTCGCGCAGAGTTTCCGCCGCGCGTAGGCCGGCCAGCGAGGCACCCACGACGACGATCCGGCCCTCCTTGCGCAGGACCTCGACGTCGCTGTCAGCCGACATGGGCCTCCACCCCCTTCGTCGGCTCGTCTGAGTAGTCGACGAGGATGGCCCGGACCGGGCAGGCGGCCGCGGCCTGTTCCACCTGGTCACGCAGCCCCTCGTCGAAACGAGGGCAGAACAGCAGCGCCTCATCGCCGTGCTGGGCGAAGACGTCCGGGGCGAGAAAGACGCACTGCGCGTATCCCTGACACCGGTTGAGATCGACGACAAGCCTCATCTAACCGAATCATCGCCGAGGAGTTCCTCCACACCCGTAGCTGGCTATCTGAAGACCAACGCCGCGAAGCCCTCGGCGCCTGGAACATCCATGCCCGGCGAGTACGCGCAGGTGTAATCAACGTCCTGGCCTCATACAACTAGTCCTGTGTCTCCGCTTCGTGCTCCTCCTCGGCGAGCAGGCCCCCCGGACGGCGGCCCGGCGGCTGCTGCGGCTCCGGGCGCACGGGCGCGGGGGGCATCGGCCGGTCCACCGGTGCGTCGGTGGTCACGGTCAACGGTTCCCCGTGATGCACCACGACCAGCGGTTCGCCTTCCACCAGCTGGTAACGGGCATGGGACGGGCCGATGTCCACCTTCAGCCTGCGTCCGCGTACCAGCACCGTGAACGCCACCCTGGACAGCGCTTCCGGCAAGCGCGGTGCGAACGCCAGCAGGTCAGGCATTCCGTCCTCGCCGATGTACCGGCGCATGCCGCCGAAACCCGCCACCAGGGCGATCCACGTCCCGGCGAGGGAGGCGATGTGCAGCCCGTCGCGGGTGTTGTGCTCCAGATCGTCCAGGTCCATCAGCGCGGCCTCGCCGAGGTAGGCGTAAGCCAGCCGGAGGTGCCCGGTCTCGGCGGCGAGCACCGCCTGGCAGCAGGCCGACAGGGATGAGTCGCGGACGGTGAGCGCGTCGTAGTAGGCGAAATTGCGCGCCTTCTGCTCGTCGGAGAAGAGGTGCGGGCACTCCATCATCGCCAGCACCAGATCGGCCTGCTTCACCACTTGCTTGCGATACAGGTCGAAGTAGGGGTAGTGCAGTAGCAGCGGGTAGTTCTCCGGTGGGGTCGCTTCGAAGTCCCAGCGCTGGAAACTCGTGAAACCGGCTGACTGTTCGTGCACACCGAGAGACTCGTTGTACGGCACCGCCATGCGAGCCGCGGCGTCCCGCCACACGGCGGTCTCCTCGTCGTCGACACCGAGTTCTGCGGCCCGTTCCGGATGACGCGCCGCCGCCTCCGCAGCGGCCAGCAGGTTCTGGCCGGCCATCAGGTTGGTGTACAGGTTGTCGCGGGCGATGGCGCTGTACTCGTCGGGTCCGGTGACCCCGTCGATGTGGAAGACGCCTTCCCCGTCGTGGTGTCCGAGGGAGCGCCACAGCCGCGCGGTGTCGACGAGGAGGTCGAGCCCCTCACGGCGCTCGAAGTCCTTGTCGTCCGTCGCCATGACGTACCGGACGGCGGCCATGGCGATGTCGGCGTTGATGTGGAAGGCGGCAGTGCCGGCCGGCCAGTAGGCGGAACTCTCGGCACCTTCGATCGTCCGCCAGGGGAACGCCGCTCCCGACAGACCCAGCTGGCCCGCGCGTTCCCGGGCCGCCGGCAGCATCCGGTGCCGCCACCTCAGTACCGACGCGACGGCCTCCGGCGCGGTGAACGTCAGGACCGGAAGCACGTAGGACTCGGTGTCCCAGAAGGAGTGGCCGTCGTACCCGGTTCCGGTCAGGCCTTTCGCGGGAATGGCCCGGTTCTCACCGCGGGCCGCCGCCTGGAGCACATGGAAGAGAGCGAACCGCACCGCCTGCTGGATCTGCGCGTCGCCCTCGACCACGACGTCCGCGCCGGCCCAGAAGCGGTCCAAGTACGCCCGTTGCGCGGCGAGCAGCCCGTCCCAGCCCGTGCTGACCGCGGCCGCCACCGCTCCGTCCACCTGGTCATGCACGGCCGGGAGCGAACGCTGCCCCGACCAGCCGTAGGCCACGAACTTGGCCAGCCGCAGCGGCTGCCCGGGCACCAGATCTGCGGTCACCATCAGACGGCTGACATCGGGCTCGCTCTGTGCCGTCCAGCGAGTGCTCTCCGGCCCCTCGATGAGATGATCGGCCGCTGCTGCCACCCGCAGGGCGCTGCGGGAGGTGCAATGCACGAGCCGCAGGCGGGTGTCCTGCGCGAAGTACTCCTCGGCCCTCAAAGGGGACTCGATCGCCGCAGCCACGCGGGGGTCGTCCTGGAGGCGGGGCAGTTGTTCGTTGGCGACCAGCTCGGACTGCACGGCCACCGTGGTCGGTCCGTCGATCGGCTCGACCTCGTACACAACCGCGGCCACCGCGCGTTGAGTGAAGGACACCAGCCGCTGTGAGGTGATCCGGACCGTGCGGCCGCCGGGCGAGGTCCAGCGCGCCGTGCGGCTGAGCACACCGGACTGGAAGTCCAGAACCCGCTCGTGCGCCCGCAGCTGACCGTAACGCAGATCGCACGGGTGGTCGTCGACCAGCAACCGGATGATCTTTCCGTCGGTGACGTTGATCATCGTCTGGCCGGACTCGGGATATCCGTAGCCCGCTTCCGCATAGGGCAGCGGATGCCGCTCGTAGACGCCGTTGAGGTAGGCGCCGGGCAGCCCGTGGGGCTCTCCCTCGTCGAGATTGCCGCGCCACCCGATGTGCCCGTTGGACAGGGCGAACACCGATTCGCTCTGGGCGAGCACGTCCAGGTTCAGCTCGGTCTCGCGCAGGCACCACGGCTCGACCGTGAAGCTGGGATGGGTGATCACCGCGGCTCCAGGAGTTCGGCCAGGTCACGGACCACGATGTCCGCCCCGTGCGCCCGCAGCTGATCCGCCTGGCCCACCCTGTCGACGCCCACGACCGCGCCGAACCGTCCCGCTCGCCCGGCCTCGACGCCGGCCAGGGCGTCTTCGAACACCGCGGCCTCATCCGGATCCGCTCCGAGCCGCCGGGCCGCCTCCAGGAAGGTGTCCGGGGCGGGCTTGCCTCGCAGACCGCGCTCGTGCGCCACCACTCCGTCGATCCGTTCCTCGAGCAGGTCCTCGATACCGGCCGCTGCCAGGACGTCCCGGCAGTTCGCGCTGGACGACACCACCGCGCGGCGCAGGCCCGCCTCCCGCGCCGCGTGAACGAAGCGGACCGAGCCCTCGTACGGTTCCACCCCGTCCTCGCGGATCCGCCGCAGCACCAGGTCGTTCTTGCGGTTGCCCAGTCCGCTCACCGTCTCCGCCTCCGGCGGGTCGTCCGGCGTTCCCTCGGGCAGGTGCACACCACGTGCGGCAAGGAACGTGCGCACGCCGTCCTCACGGGGCCGCCCGTCCACATACTCGTCGTAGTCCTCCACCGCGCCGAAGGGTACGAACTCGCTCCCCTCACGTGTCGCGCGCTCGCGGAGATAGCCGTCGAACATCTCCTTCCAGGCGGCCGCGTGCACCTCCGCAGTCTGGGTGAGGACGCCGTCGAGGTCGAACAGGCAGGCACGGATACGCGTAGGAAGCCCCAGCATGTCACCAAGGCTAGGAGCGCCCGCGGCCGCTGGCGTCAAACCACCATCCGGCACGCCGGAAGGCACCCGCACGGTCGACGGCCGAGCGGCAGGGCTGTTGACCGTGGTGCCATGAGCGCGGTGAGCTCGCGCAGCTCTCGCCCCGAGGCAGATGCCGTCCGCTCTGTCGGCGCCCACGCACGCGGGCCTTCGTCCCGCACCTGCCGGCCGGCGCCGCCCTGGGGCTGCGAAGGGGCCTCTGGGTCACCCTCGTGAGGTTACTTGGAGCAGTGGGTCGGGCGGTCAGGTAAGGCTCCACTACTGGCTGGTCGCGCCGCTGCCGGTCTCCTGGTCCACCGCCGCGTTCTGGCTGGTCGATCCGCCCGCGACGCCGGTGTCCAGGTCGCTGCCGACACCGGCAAGCAGGTACGTACTGCCAGTGTGGCTGCCGACCAGATCGAGGAACCACTGCTGGTTGGTGCCTCCGTTGCATGTCCACTGCTGCCAGTTGCACGCCCGTGGCGGTCGACTGGCTCGGCACGTCCAGGCACAAGCCGCTCTTCACACCCACTGGATGATCTTCGCGCCGTTCGACGTCGAGTCGCTCGCCACGTCCATGAGCTGGGAGCTGTTGCCGGGTCAGGGTGTGGACCCCTGCGGAGGGCAGCCCGCTGCCCGCGGACCAGGCGCCCGCGCCGGGATCCAGGGACCAGGTCGGGGCTGATGCGCACCCGCCGCCTGGCACGCGACTACGAGCGGCGCACCACCAGCGCCGAGGCGATGGTCACTGTTAGCGCATCCAGCCCGCTGAGGTCTACTCGGTGGGCCGGAGGGCTGACAGGTGTGATGTGCGAGTGCGGGCGCGGTGGGCATCGGTCCACCAGGCGTTGAGGCGGTGGGGTTCATCGCGGTGGCGGTGAGTTCGAGAATCAGACCGCTCTCGTCACCGGCAGCACGTCCGGCATGGGTCGCGAGACGGCTCTCCTCCTGGCCCAGGACGGCGCGTCCGTCATCGTCTCCGGCCACAATGCCGCCAAGGGCGCGGAGACCGTCGCGGCCATCGAGGCCGCCGGCGGCAAGGCCAGGTTCATCGCTGGGAGCTCAGGCGCCGGAGGGGTAGCGGCTGATCGCGGAGGTGAAACTGGCGGCCGTCAGCGCCGGGCGGGCTTTTGCCCTGGCTCCGCCGGACTGGTTGCAGCCCATTCCCGAGGGCGTGGCATGGCGGCCGCTGGTCGGGCACCCTCTCATTCGCCGGACGTGGGCGGTGTGGTCGGCGGATTCGCGGCGGCAGGATCTGGGGCGCCTGATCGCCGCGTTCGAGCGGCCCTTCATCGACTGATCCCTGCGGCCAGGCGGCCGGGCGATGCGTTTTGAGGTCACACGGCGGTGCGCCCGCCGTCGACGGGCAGGACCGCGCCCTGCACAAAGCTGCTTGCCTCATCGTCGGCGAGGTACACGATCGCCGCCGCGATCTCCGCTGCGGACGCCGGCCGTCCGGCGGGCGCCTGAGCGGCCAGACTCTGCAAGTCCTCCTCGGCCCCGGCGGTGGTCTCGGTCCGCGTGGGACCGACCTGTACGGCGTTGACCCGCACTCCCTGCGGGCCGTACTCCGCCGCCCATGCCTTCGTCAGGAGGTTCACAGCGGCCTTGCTCGACCCGTAGAGTGCCATGCCCGAGAACCCGAGCGCGGCCGCGATGGTGCTCACGTTGACGATCGATCCGCCGCCCCGTTCGGCCATGGCCGGGGCGAGTTCGGCCACCAGGTAGAACGGTGCCTTGACGTTGAGCGCGTACACCGCGTCGAAGAGGCTTTCGTCCGTGTCCTTCGTCGGCCCGAAGGGGTAGACGCCCGCGTTGTTGACCAGGATGTCGACGCGGCCGCCGCCCAGCCCCAGGGCGTCGTGCGCAAGCCGTCGCACCGCCTGGGCGTCGCGCAGATCGGCGCTCACGAAGTCCGCCTTCCCGCCGCGCTCCCGGATCGCGCCTACGACGCTCTCGCCGCGGGCCGGGTCACGCCCGGCCACCAGCACGTGCGCGCCGCGCCCGGCCAGCGCCTGCGCCGCGGCAGCGCCGATGCCGCTGGTTGCCCCGGTCACGAGCACGGCCTTCCCCTCCAGGGATGCAGACGTCATGGCGGATTCCTTCCGTGGATGTCGAGATATGTGATGGGCGTACGGGCCAGGGCCATGGCCGCTGCGTCGGGGGCCACGCCCCATCCCGGGAAAGCGCCGCCCGCTCAGAAAGGGGCAGGTACGGCCGCCGCACATCCACAGCATCACCGGCAACGGGGCCCCGCAACCGCTCCGGGGCAGCGCGCCAGTCGGGAACGCCGGAGCTGTGTGGCTGGGCCAGCCGACCGGCCGGCACGTCGGCGAGGTAGCGGGCCTCACCGGGTGATCCGGGCGGGTTGTTCCCACGGAACAGCTCGGTTTCGGTCGGCCCGGGAGCAACCGAATTGACGGTGATCCCCTCGGCGGCGAACTCGCCCGCCCAGGCACGCGTGCAGAAGTCCAGCGCGGCCTTGGCGGCGCCGTACGAGGTGCGCTCGGGCAGGCCGACGGTGACCAGGCTGGTGACGTTGATGGCGGCCCCAGTGCTGGTCTGAGATGCGGCACCCAGGTGGTGCGGCAGAATGGACAGCAGAGTCTTCGTGCAGGCAAGAGGTGTGTGCCAGGGAGTCGGCCGGCGATCGCTCAGGACTCCGACGGCCTGTGCCTGGAGTGTCGTGCGGTGAAATATGGGCTGATTCACAGGCCGCACCAGTGCGTCGATGAGCCCGCGCCGTGTCGATGCCGGCATCTCCGTAGAAACGGCCGCCGTAGAGCGTGTGCCGCGACCAGTGAGGTGGTCTCGACGGCGATCACTTGCGGGTTCCGTCGGTCACGAGGGCGGCGCGGGCGGTGTCGCCGCTCCTGACGAGGCTGCGCGGCCGACCGAGGCAAGCATGCTGAAGGGTGGCTGTGCCATGAACCTCGCGTCGAACCTCGTACGAAGCGCCGGTACCTATCCGGACCACGCCGCGCTGCGCGTGGGGACTGACATCCTCTCGTATCGCGCGCTTGACCAGGTCAGCGCCCGCATGGCGGGATTGCTCCGTGACCGCGGCGTGGAACCAGGTGACCAAGTCGGGATCATGCTGCCCAATAGTCCGGAATTCGCCATCGCCTACTTCGGCGTACTCCGGGTCGGCGGCATCGTCGTTCCGATGAACCCCCTGCTCAAGTCCCGGGAGGTCGCCTATTACCTCGGCGACTCAGGTGCCCGACTGCTGTTCGCCCGGCCCGCTTTTGCCGACGAGGTGCGGACCGGCGCACAGCAGGTCGAGGCCGATGCGGTAGTCGTCGATCCCGGCGGATTCGACGAGCTGCTCGCATGCGCCCCACTGGCCGAGGATGTGGTCGAGCGGCACGAGGACGACACCGCGGTGATCCTCTACACATCGGGGACGACCGGTCAGCCGAAGGGCGCCGAACTGACCCACGCCAACCTCACCCGCAACTGCGAAACCGTGGCGGCCGAGTTGCTTCATCTCACCTCGGAGGACGTGATCTTCGGTGGGCTCCCCCTGTTCCACGCGTTCGGGCAGAGCTGCACGCTCAATGCCGCCGTAGCCTGCGGTGCATGTCTGACGCTCCTGCCGCGCTTCGACGCCGAGCAGGCGCTACAGATGCTGGCCGAGCACGGGGTAACGGTCTTCGCCGGGGTACCGACGATCTTCAGCAGACTGCTACGGCCTCCGGACCGGGAGACCTACGATGTCTCCGCGCTCCGGCTGGCCGTCTCCGGTGGCGCGGCAATTCCGGTCCAGGTGCTGCGCGACTTCGAGGCCGCGTTCGGTTGTGTGGTGCTCGAAGGCTACGGGCTGTCGGAGACCTCACCGGTCGCCTCGTTCAGCCGCCTGGACGCCGCACGCAAGCCCGGCTCGATCGGCACTCCGATCGACGGCGTCCAGATGCGGGTCGTCGACGACAGCGGCAACGAGGTGTCGAAGGGCGAAACCGGCGAGATCGCGATCCGCGGACACAACGTGATGAAGGGGTACTGGCAGCGTCCCGAGGCCACAGCCGCCGCGATCCGCAACGGCTGGTTGCACACCGGCGACCTCGGCCGGGTCGACCAGGACGGATACTTCTGGATCGTCGGCCGGGAGAAGGACATGATCAATCGAGGCGGGTACAAGGTCTTCCCGCGCGAGGTCGAGGAGGTGCTGTACGAGCATCCGGCGGTGGCCGATGCCGCGGTCATCGGCCTGCCCAATCCTGATCTCGGCGAGGAGATCGGTGCCGCCGTCGTACTCAGGCCAGGCACCGCTACCACGGCCGAGGAACTGCGTGACTACGTCAAGGGCCAGGTCGCCGCGTACAAATATCCGCGGAAGGTATGGATTGTGGACGCGCTGCCGAAAGGGGCCACCGGCAAGATCCTCAAGCGGGAGATCGTTCCGCCGGCCGAAACGGGCAAGCGATGAGCTGACTCCGCCGGCAGAGGTCGTGAGCGCCTCGTCGGCAGGTTCACCGTGGCCGCGAGACCGGCGGATCGCCGACGGGTGCGCTCAGGAGGGGCTCGTTCGCAGGAATGATGAGCCGAGGTACTGAACGGCGAGCAGCGCCAACTCCAGGTCGCGACGCCGTTCCTGCAGTGGCCGCCCCAGGTTTTCCTCGGCTCTTCGGATGCGGTACTGCACGGTGTTCTTGTGCAGAATCTGCTGGCTGGCGGTGGCGGTATAGCTGCAACCGGTGGCGAGGAAGGTCTGCAAGGTCTCCCGGAGTCGGGCGCAGCGCTCGTCGTCGACGGCCAGGGCACCCAGCACGCTCCACACCCAGGCGCGGGTGTCCTCAATGTTCGTGCACATCAATGCGATCGGGGCGACCTGGGCGTAGAAGGTGACCCGGGCGCCCGGACCCGCGGCCATGGCCAGTTCCTGTGCGCGCACAGCCTGGCGATGAGTGCGGCGGAAACCTTCAACGCCGGGTTCCACGTCACCCACGGCCGCCCTCGCGGTGGGGTCACCGTCCTCGACCGCGTTCGCCAACACGTCCCAGGAAAGGTCGCGGGGCGAGCCGAAGGGCAGCCAGGCCCAGGCCGAAGTTTCTTCCCGGGCGGCGAACAGTGGCTTGGTAGAGCAGTTGAGTTTTTCGGCGATCCGGCTTGTCAGCCGGTCGAGCCGGGCGAGGCCTTCACCGCCAAGGGGCCGCTCGGGCAACCAGAGGAGCATCCCTACGTGATGGTTTTGACGTATGCGATAGCCAAGGGCTGATTCCGCCGAGTCGGCGTCCACATGCTTTTCAGCGAGGATTTCACGCACGCGTACGGCGCGCACGGCAGTCTGGCCCAGCAGCCAACGGTCCCGTTCGAGCTGATAGACATCGATCACTCGTTCGCTGACGCGGTCGATGTATCCGAAGCTCACCTCCAGCATGAGGCGCGCGGTAGCCGTGCAGACATCCTCATCGGGTCCTTGACGGCGCAACTCGTCCAGGCACCACTCCAAGAAACGGCAGTGACCGAGCCGGTAGGACCTGACGAGCGAGCTGATGGGAACATTACGCTGAGCGAGCCGTCGTGCATAATCCAATGCAGCCGCAGGTCCCTCAACATTGTCCAGCGGCATGCCGTTTTCGAAACCGTGCAGCAATGTGGCGATATTCTCCTCGACGCTCGCTTTAAGAGTGTTGAGAATTATCCCGTCGCCTCTCAGTTGCGGGATTTCGGCAATCACGAGATCCCACACGTCCTGGCTGATTTCCGGCATGTGCACAGCAACGTTCGACGCCACGACGGACAGGCACTTTGCTGCGTCGACGCTGCCCACAGCCATACCGTCACGCTATCGCGATGGTCCCGACCGTGCCATCCAGCGCACCCGGACAGATCTTGAACAGCCTGTTCTTCCGGCGGCCAGGTAAATATTATGCGCCAGGTGACTTGCCGACCTTTCGCGCTCACGCCTTTCTGTGCCGGAGCGATCACCCCGAGTGTATCGGGTCGCGGGTCCAAATTCCTTCGGAAGGTTCGTGCTCTGCGTCCGATGGTTTCCCTCCGGCCAGTCCCTAGCGTCGTGTTATAGGGACGAATCGAGCCCAGGTCGAGTAAAGGGAGCGTCGGACGGATGAACGCGAAAAGCCAGGACACGATGATGCCCGTCGACGTCACCACCGTCGGCCCGGGGAACGGGCATCCGGTCGTCCAGCCCCCCGTGCTGGGTGGCCCCGAGCATACGGACTACTACCTGCTGAACGACCTGCTCACGGATGATCAGCAGGCACTGCGGCAACGCGTGCGTGAGTTCATGGACCAGGAAGTCATCCCGGTCATCAACCCCTACTGGGAGCGCGCAGAGTTCCCGCACGAGTTGGTTCCCAAGCTGGCGCAGCTGGGCATCGCGGGTTTCCAGGTTCCCGGCTACGGCTCGCCCGGGATGAGCAACGTGACGGCCGGCGTGGTGATCATGGAGCTGGCCCGCGGTGATCTGAGCATGTCCACGTTCATGGGAGTGCACTCGGCGCTGTCCATGATGTCGATCGCGCTGCTGGGCTCGGAGGAGCAGAAGCAGCGCTTCCTGCCGCAGATGGCGCGTCTGGAGAAGATCGGCGCCTTCGGTCTGACCGAACCGGCCCACGGCACGGACGTGGTCAAGCTGGAGACGACCGCGCACAGGGACGGCGACTCGTACGTGCTCAACGGCCACAAGCGCTGGATCGGCAACGCGACCTTCGCCGACTACGTGATCATCTGGGCCCGCGGTGATGACGACGGCCACGTGGGCGGTTACGTCGTCGAGAAGGGCACCCCAGGGTTCGAGGCCGAGGCCATCACCGGCAAGACGGCGCTGCGCTGCGTGCAGAACGCGCAGATCTCCCTCACCGACGTCCGCGTACCCGCCGAGAACCGCCTGGCGAACGTCAACACCTTCCGTGACACCGAGAAGGTCCTGCTGGCCTCGCGTTTCTGCGTGGCCTGGGAATCGATCGGCGCCGCCATCGCCGGCTACGAGACCGCACTGGCCTACGCCATGCAGCGCAAGCAGTTCGGTGTACCGCTGGCGGCCTTCCAGCTCGTCCAGTACCGGCTGGCGCGGATGCTGGCGGACATCACCGACATGGTGTGCATGCAGTACCGGCTCAGCCAGCTCATGGACGAAGGCAAGTATTCGATGCCGCGGGTCGCGCTGGCCAAGATGCACTACACGGAACGCGCAAGTGCCATCCTCTCCGACGCCCGCGACATGCTCGGCGGCAACGGCATCCTGCTCGACTACCACGTGGCCCGGCATCTGTGCGATATCGAGGCCATCGACACCTACGAGGGCACCGACACGGTGCAGGCACTGATCGTCGGCCGCGACATCACCGGATACAACGCCTTCGTGCCCATGGCCCCCGACGGCCACCACTAGCACCGGTGCGCGTCTCAACCCGCACCCCCCAGCGCCGAGCCCTGCGACTGCGGGACCGGCCGCCTCACTACCCGCTTCGCCGCGGCGCCGCCCACCGTGCGCATCCCATGGCTGCCCCCGTGTAGGCAGCGCCGACGACGAGGACACCTACATGTCCGCCGGACACCCCGCGGAAAAGGACCCTGTCATGGAGAACACGCCCTTGCTGGAGGGACTGCACGTCGTCGATATCGCCAGCTTCATCGCCGGGCCGGCCGCGGCCACGGTGCTTGGCGACTTCGGGGCCGATGTCGTCAAGGTGGAACCACCGCACACCGGAGACAGCTACCGTGCCCTCAGCCGAGTTCCCCCCAACCCCCGCGTCGACGGGGTCAATTATCCCTGGCAACTGGACAACCGCAACAAGCGCAGCATCGAGCTCGACCTGAAATCGTCCGGCGCCCGGTCCGTACTCGAACGACTGGTGCGGTGGGCCGACGTCCTGGTCACCAACTTCCCGCCCCACACCCGAGACAAGCTCGGCCTGGACTACGACGATCTTGCCTCCCTCAACCCCCGGCTGGTCTACGCCGACGTCACCGGCTTCGGCGAGCAAGGCCCGGACGCGCACCTGCCCGGCTTCGACGTCACGGCGTTCTGGGCACGCAGCGGTCTGATGGACTTCACTCGCCAGCGCGACGCGGCCCCGGCCATCAACGCGTTCGGCTCCGGCGACCACCCCACCGCGATCACCCTGTTCGCCGGGATCATGACCGCCCTGTACCGGCGCGAGAGGACCGGTCAGGGCGCACGCGTCAGCGCGTCCCTGATCGCGGAAGGCGCCTGGGCTGCGGGGATGTGGCTCCAGGCTGCCCTGCTCGGCGGGAAACCCCCTCGCCCCGTCGACCGCTCCGACCCGCCCAACGCCCTGGCCAACGTGTACCGCACCGCGGACGACCGCTGGATCCTGCTGGCCTTTGCCAACGAGGACAAGCAAGTCCCCCTGTTCCTCAAGGCCATCGGCCACCCCGAGGCCGCCGAGGACCCCCGGTTCCACGACACCGCCAGCCGCCATGCCCACGCCGCCGACATCGTCACTCTGCTGGACAAGCGGTTCGCCACGCGTCCCCTGGCCGAATGGCGCGAGGTACTCGACGCCGCCGGCCTCACCTACGGGGTCGTCCAGACACTCGAGGAATTCGCCCACGACCCCCAACTCCCGGCCAACCAGATCGTGGTGCCGATCGACGACGGGAGCAGCGAGCCACACCTGACCCTCAACAGCCCCGTGCACCTGGACCAGGAACAGAAGGTCCCCGCACGCCCGGCTCCCGATCTGGGTGAGCACACCGAAGAGGTGCTCACAGAACTCGGGTTCAGTGCCGACGACATCGAGTCCCTGCGTAGCGGCGGAGCGATCCCGCGCTAGCAGGGGTCCGACTCCCACAGCACCCGGCCCAGGCGACGAGCACCCGGAGGAGCGCTCCACCGTCAGTGGTCGAGGACCCACACCGGCGGGAAAGACAAGGAATCCCCACCATGACCACCGAACCCGACACTGGCGCCCCCACCGTGCACACCGAAGAACACGACGGCGTCCTCGTGATCACCATTGACCGGCCGAAGGCACGCAACGCCGTCGACGGCGCCACCGCGCGGGCGCTGGCGGATGCCTTCGACCAACTCGACAGCCGCGACGACCTGATGGTCGGCGTCCTCACCGGTGCCGGCGGCACCTTCAGCGCGGGGATGGACCTCAAGGCGTTCGCGAAGGGAGACACCCCAGTCATCCCTGGGCGAGGCTTCGCGGGCCTCACCCGAACCCAGCTCCACACCCCGCTCATCGCTGCCGTCGAGGGCTGGGCGCTTGGTGGTGGCACCGAGATGGCACTTGCCTGCGATCTGATCGTGGCTGCCGAGGACGCCACCTTCGGCCTCACCGAGGTGACGTTCGGCCTGGTTCCCCCCGAAGGAGGAATCGTGCGGCTTCCCGAACGCATCCCCCGCAACATCGCCGTGGAAATCCTCCTCACCGGCGACCCCCTGCCCGCGGAACGGGCTCATCAGCTCGGCCTCGTCAATCACCTCACCCCACCCGGCGAGACGCTCACCAAGGCCGTGGAACTGGCCCACCGCATCGCGCGCAACGCCCCGCTCTCCATCGCGGCCGTCAAACGCGCGGTCAACGAGCGGACGGCGTACGGCGACCAGGACGCATTCCGCCAGCAGGACCAACTCGTCGCACCGGTCCTCGCGTCCCACGACGCGCAGGAAGGAGCCCACGCCTTCGCCGAAAAGCGCACACCCCACTGGGAGGGCCGCTGACCGCGGCCCCACGAGGCCCACACTGCGCGCCAGCCCAGCGCCCAACCGGCCGGGCGGCAGGTCACACGATCGCGCAGCCTCACCGCCTGTCGTCGTCGCTTGGGGCCGGTTTCGCGGGCGACGTCGCGGCCGTGGTGGCGTCGGCCGCGCTGTCGCCGGGGTCGGCGGCCGGGGCCGGGGCGTGCGGCTCCAGGCGTCGGCGAGGAAGTCACCCGGCGGCAGAAGTGGGCGCGGGGTCGGCGGCGGGCGTGACGGCCGGGCGCGTGGTGCTCCAGGCGTTGGTCAGGAAGTCGGCGGGCGCGGGCGGCTTGTGCGTCTGCACCGGGCCCCTGCCCTTACTCGCGGACTCCGGGCCCCCGAGGGCGCGGGCGGTGGCGGACTGAGCGACCAGGAGCACGTGCATGCGGACCTCGGGCAGCTCGGTCACGATCGGGGACAGCAGCAGGGCGGTCACCGAGGCGGACAGGCCGAACATCGGACCGATGGCGTCCAGCTGCTTCACGAACAGCTGTGAGGCGAAGAAGATCACCGCCAGGGTGACCAGAGTCTGGGCGACTACCGCCCAGGTGGCGGGTGAGGTGGCCTTCGGCTGGAACTTCAGCGGCTCCAGCTCCTCCTCCTGGCTCTCCTCTTCGTGGCTGTTGCGGATCTCCCGCCAGAAGTAGACCGCGTGGGCGGCAAAGAACAGCAGGCCCAGGACCGGCTCGAAGACGAAGGCGACCAGGCCGAGCGCCACGGCCAGTACCCCGCCTCGCAGGTACCGAAGGGGGTGGGCGCTTGGATCAGAGACTGAGCGTGATCGCCGCGCCTACGCCGCCCAGGCCCAGGGCGAAGGCAGCCTCCCGCCAGCCGCCGGTCCCCCAGCGGAAGAAGCGGTCGACAGCCAGCCTGCCCGGACCGATGGCAGCGACGGCCAGGGCGACGACAGCGATACAGACGCTGTACTCCACGCCGCCGTCCGTATCCCACAGGCCGTGGGCGCCCGTGACGGTGGCCATCGCGTTGATCATGACGCCGATCAGGGCGGCGGCCGCGAGTGGCGTCAGCAGGCCGAGGGCCAGGCCGAGGCCGCCGAACAACTCCGACAGTCCCCCGATCACTGCGAAGAGCTTTCCCGGGTGGTAGCCGAGGGTGGCGAACCCCTTGCCGGTCGCTGTCAGGCCGTGGCCCCCGAAGAGGCCGAAGACTTTCTGGGCACCGTGCGCGGCCATCAGCAGGCCGAAGGTCAAGCGTATGAGCAGCAGGCCGCAGTCGGCGGCGGTCGCCGTACGGGTGTTGCTGGGCTGTGCTACCGGTACCGTGGAACGGCCAGGACGGTTCAGGATGTACTTGGTCAACATGGCAATGCTCCGGTTGGAACGCCAGGACGGGCGTTTTCCCCAGCTCGAACGAATGCCGAGCAACCGGTGATGGGTGAACCCGCGCAGCGTCGCAGGGCGGCCCCTCCCACCCAATCCTTTCGCTGCGGGCGGGGTCGTGCATCTGGGCGGGGGCCGGTGGCCAGCGGGTGGAAGGGGCAGTTGCGGAGCCGGAGTCCGGGCGGGGGTTTCCCTGACAGGCTCGTAGCCGTACTGGTCCAGTAGATGCTCGCAGGCGCTCAGCCCGCTCGGGGCCCAAGCGGCCCGGACTGGTCTCATCCCGCGCGTCCTGGCCCATCTGCCGGCCTCGCTTCGCGGCTGTCCGCAGGGCTGCCTGCGCGGCGTTTTCGTCGGCACCCTCGGTCAGGACGGCATCCACGAGAAGGTCCGCCAGGGGTTCGTGGCGCCGGTCGGGATGCTCACGGTGATCTGGGCGTCGGTGGACTCGTAGACCTTCGGCCGCCTGCCGCCCTCACCACTTCCCTGGACGCAACCGGTGTGTCCGGGGCAGGTACGCGGGCGGTCGGTCACCAGACGGGGTTGTCCGGATAGATGGTGCGGTGACGCGTATATGCCTGTCAGGACGCAACCGAACTGCACGCCGCTCTCACCCGCCACGCCTACCGAGGCCTGGAGTGCTGACCGGAGCGTTGCGGCCTACAGCGGCCGGCGTCCGGCGAGACTTCCGCCGGGGTCGTCCGGCAGGGCTATACGGGCGGTGATGCGCTTGCCCACCGGCTCCCGCACCACCTCGAACCCCTGGGCCACGGCCATCACGATCTCCAGGCCGTGTTGCCCCACCCGGCCTGGATCGGCCGCCCGGGCCACCGGCAGCGTCGGATCGCCGTCCCACACGGTCACCTCGACCATGTCGCCGACGATCCGCAGCTCCATCAGTACCGGGCCCGGCGCATACTTGCGGGCGTTGGTGACCAGCTCGCTCACCACCAGCTGCGTCAGATCCATCGCCCGAGTCGACACCGGCAGCCCGTACTCGCCCTGTACACGGGCCAGAAACCGGGCAGCCAGGGTGCGGGCTTCAGCGATACAGCCGCCGTCCCCCTCCAAAGCCACCGCGGTCTGGATCGGCTCAGCCTCTGGTGTGGTGCCGTCCTCACCCACAGGAACTGCTTCCATCAAGGCCCCCTCACCCTTCATCCCCGGCGCGTACCCTCCGGCTCAATCCCCACGCCCTGCCTGCCCTGCCCGGCCCCACCCCCAGAAGTACTCCCGTATTATTCAGACAGCCTGCCGGGAGAACCGGTCCGTAAGTATCTCCAACAGCGTCAAGGAAAAGCGTGGCGGACTCCGACAAAGCGCAGCCCGGCCGTCTGTCGGTCGTGTCCACCGCCACCGACGGCATCCACGTGCTGACCGTGGCCGGCGAAATCGACCACCACACCGCCCAGCCCCTCCAGCACGCCCTGGACCTCTCCCGCTTGGGCTCCCCGCCGCGTGTTGTGGTCGACATGCGGCAGGTGACCTTCATGGACTCTGCCGGCATCAACCTGCTCATCACCGCCCGCCGGGCCACCATGCAACAGCACGGCTGGCTGCGTCTGGCAGGCGTCCCCGACTCCGTCATGCGCACCCTGCGGATCGTCGAACTCGACACGATCATCGACTGCCACCCCACCCTCCGCGACGCCCTCCAGCCCTGATCACCCCGGCCGGACCGGCGCAGGGACCGAGCAGCGCGCCGAGAAGGCCTCAGCCCTGTCCGAGGCTGGGCTGGGCTGGGCTGGATGAAGCTTGCGGGACACAACGCGGTGAAGACCGCCGCGCGTGCGGCGGTCTTCACATGAGCTGGGTGGGGTAGCCGTCAGCGGGTGGTGAGCATGCCTTCGCGCAGGCGGGCGAGCGTGCGGGACAGGAGCCGGGAGACGTGCATCTGGGAGACGCCCAGGCGTTCGCCGATCTGGGCCTGGGTGAGTTCCTCCACGAACCGCATGTGAATGATCTGCCGGTCCCGCTCGCCGAGTTCGGCGATCATCGGGGCCAGAGCGTGGAAGTCCTCCACCAGTTCCAGTGCCGTGTCTTGGGTGCCGATGAAGTCCTGCAGGGCGCTTTCGCCGTCCTCGCTGGTGCTGATCGCGGCGTCCAGCGAGGTCGAGTTGTAGCCGTTGGCGGCCAGGCGGGCCTCCATCACTTCTTCCTCGGGCAGGCTCATCAGCTCCGACAGTTCCGCGACCGTCGGCGTGCGGCCCAGGCGGCTGCGGAGTTCCTCCGTGGCGCGCGCCAACTGGACCCGGGCTTCCTGGAGCCGTCGGGGCACGTGCACGGCCCAGGTGGTGTCGCGGAAGAACCGCTTGATCTCGCCGACGATGTAGGGGATGGCGAAGGAGGTGAACTCCGCCTCACGGGAGAGGTCGAACCGGTCGATCGCCTTGATCAGACCGATCATGCCGACCTGGACGATGTCCTCCATCTCCTCCGGCCCCCGGCTGCGGAACCGGCCGGCCGCGAAGCGGACCAGGGACATGTTCATCTCGATCAGCGTGCTGCAGGCGTAGCTGTACTCGGGCGTGCCCTCCTCCAGCACCGCCAACTGATCGAAGAACACCTTCGACAGCTCACGGGCATCCTTCGGTGCCACCTGGCAGGGATCGGCGATCTCCGGCAGCTCGGCGGTCCGTGTGCCCGTCGCTGTCGCGCTCATGAGCGTCATGCCGTTTCCCCTCCCAAAGGTCGAACCCACCGCTGCTGTCGGCCCCCAACGGCCGACGACGCAACGCCTACCCCCTCATCCTGCACCCACGCATGCCATCTGCACGAATGAGCCGATGCCAGCTTGCAGTGGGTGCTCATCCAGCGCACTGTCCGCGGACACCTTACGACCGCCACACCCACCCTGCCTCACAGCGTCGACGTCGCCCGCGGATCCGCCAGCCGGTGGCGTCGCTCCGCGCGCCTGCCCCTCTCCCATCGACGTCAGGCGCAGACGGTCTTCGACGCCCTCGCCCGCGCCCTCTACAGCGTGATCTTCACCGATCCCCGCGAAGCGCCGAACCTTGCCCGGTTCACGACTGGGACCAGGTCGCCGACGACCTCACCGCCACTTGCGCGCCGCCGCCGGTGCCACACCCTACGACCGCACCCTCACCGACCTCGTCGGCGAACTGTCCACCCACAGCGACACCTTCCGCCGACTGTGGGCCCGCCACGACATGCGCGCCTGGGGCCGCGGCGTCAAACAGTTCCAGCACCCTGTCGTGGGCCCGCTCGATCTGCGCTACGACCTCATCGAACTGGCCGCCGAACCCGGCCTGACCATGATCACCTACGCCGCCGAGCCGGAACGGCCTCGCACGACAACCTGACCCTGCAAGCCTCCTGGGCGGCCAGCCGGGACAGCGACACCGACCAGAGCCAGGCCGATTCGACGAGCCGGCCCAGTCGGCCGCCCTCCCGCCACGCGCCCGACCATCTCATAACCGATAACCGGTTCTTCCGGAGTACGAGCACTCGGAGATCGCCATCGCCGCATAGACCCAGCCGAGAAATCAGTCGTACTGGCACTTCCAGTTCCCGCCCGGCCACCTTCCGGATCAGCCGGTTGCCGTCAAGGCTGCGCGTGCGGTGGTGAGGATCTCCGCTGAGAGGGGGGAGTCCTTGGTGGCGCGAGCCAGGACGAGGGCTCCGAGCATGGTGCACAGCCGGGTGATGCCGTCCTGGTCCTCGGTGGCGAGCGCGTCGGCGAAGGTGCGCACCCCCTCCGCGTAGACGCGGTGGGCCTCGTGATTGCCGCTTGTCCGCGCCATGTCAGCGGCGAACCCGGCGACGGGACAGCCGTCCGCCGCGTTGTCGCGGTGCTCGACGGAGAGGTAGGTGTCGATCAACTCCCGCTGGGCGGCCTCACGTCGCCCGGCATGCCGCTCAGCCCCGGCCGCGTGAAGCTGGGCCAGTTCGTTGAAGGCGTGTGCGGTCGCCTCGTCGACGAGCGCCTCCTTCGAGGTGAACTGCTTGTAGAAGCCGCCATGGGTCAGCCCTGCGGTCTTCATGAGGTCGGCGACGCTCACTTGGGTGCCCTGCTCGCGGAACAGCCGGGACGCTGTCTCCACGACCCGTTCGCGGTTCTTCTGCGCCTGCGTCTGTGATGCGCGACCCATCGGTCACCTCCTGTTGGATGTCGGTCGTCATCTACTCTAGACTCACGTTAGATTTCATTCATAATCTATTCGCCGTGCCCTGGCGCCGGCTGCATAGGGAGCAGACATGGAACTCAAGAACGCGGTCGCCGTTGTCACCGGGGCCAACCGCGGGCTGGGACGGCAGCTGGCCACCCAGCTTCTGGAGCGCGGAGCCAAGGTCTACGCGGCGGCCCGCCGCCCCGAGAGCGTGGACCTGGCCGGTGCCACCCCGCTCGCCCTGGACATAACCGACGAGGAGTCGGTCCGGACCGCGGCGCGCATCGCTTCGGACGCGACGCTGCTGGTGAACAACGCGGGGATCTCCACCGGCACCCCGTTGCTCGCCGGCGACCCGGAGGCGGTGCGGCTGGAGATGGACACCAACTTCTACGGGCCGCTCGCCGTGACCCGGGCCTTCGCTCCGGTCATCGGGGACAACGGCGGCGGCGCCGTACTCAACGTCCTGTCCGTACTGTCCTGGCTGCACCCCGCGGGCCTCGGGGCCTACGCGGCAGCCAAGGCCGCGGCCTGGGCGCTGACCGACGCCGCCCGCGAGGAGCTGGCGCCCCGCGGCATCACCGTCTCGGCACTGCACGTCGGGTACATGGACACCGGCATGGCCAGTGCCATTCCGGCCGATCAGAAGGCCGACCCCGCCGACGTGGCCGCCCAGGCCCTGGACGGCATCCAGCAGGGCCTGCCCGAGATCCTCGCCGACGACGTCACCCGGCTCGTCAAGCAGGGCCTGGCCCTGGCGCCGAACGCGGCATGAGGAGGAGCCACGAGACGGAGACGCCGATGAAAGCCTTCATCGTCGAGCGCTACGGCGCCAAGGCCGGCCTGCGTGCCGCTGAGGTGCCGCAGCCGCACGTGGGCGCGGACGACGTCCTGATCCGGATCCACGCCGCGAGCGTCAACCCGCTCGACCTGAAGATCCGGGACGGGGACTTCAAGGCGATCCTGCCGTACCGGGTCCCGTTCGTCCTGGGCAACGACCTGGCCGGCACGGTGGTCGAGGTGGGTGCGGCCGTGAGGCGGTTCTCGACGGGCGACGAGGTGTACGCGCGTCCCGACAAGGACCGGATCGGCACGTTCGCCGAGCTCATCGCGGTGCGCCAGGACGACGTGGCACTCAAACCGACCACACTGACCATGGCGGAGGCCGCGTCCCTCCCCCTCGTCGCCCTGACCGCCTGGCAGGCCCTGGTCGAACGGGCACAGGTGCAGCCGGGCCAGAAGGTCCTCATCCACGCGGGCTCCGGCGGCGTGGGCACCATCGCCGTCCAGCTGGCGAAACGACTGGGTGCGGAGGTGGCCACGACCACCAGCACGGCCAATATCGACCTGGTGAAGAGCCTGGGCGCGGACACAGTCGTCGACTACAAAATGCAAGCGTTCGAGACGGTCCTCCACGACTACGACGTCGTCCTCGACCCACTCGGCGGCGAGAACCTCGAGAAGTCCCTGCGGATCCTCAAGCCCGGCGGCAAGGTCATCAGCATCGCCGGCCCTCCCGACGCCGCCTTCGCCAGGGAGTTGGGAGCGAATCCGATCCTCGGTGCGGCCATGGCCGCACTGAGCTTCCGAACCCGACGCCGCGCCCGACGCCGTCACGTGACGTACGAGTTCCTGTTCATGAGGGCGAGCGGGGACCAGCTGCGCGAGCTCACCGCGCTCATCGAGGCCGGCACGATCCGGCCCGTCGTCGACCGCGTCTTCCCGTTCGAATCAACCCGAGCAGCCCTGGAGTACGTCGAGAAGGGGCGCGCGAAGGCCGGAAAGGTCGTCGTCACGATGACGTGACAGAGCCGCTCGAAGACCCGCGAAGCCCCCGACCAGAAGGACCTGGGCATGAGTGCACCGACTTCCCCGTCCCGCTCACCGTCGTCGTACGGGCGCGGCCAGGTCCTGGTGCACTGGGTCGACGCGGTGTACGGGACCGGGACGGCTGATCCGGCGCGGGGCACTGCCGTAACTCTGGCTCAACGTCCGTCCGGACAGGTTGGTGTCTGCCCACTGGGAGCTGACGGCGGCCGGCGGCGACCGGGACTTCCCCGTCACGGTCGCCTTCCGCTGTACAGTCGTCGACCCCGTCGCGGTCGCACGCAGCCGGCCTACGGGCGCCCCGTGGGACGTGGAGTGAGTGTGGGGTCGGCCCGGTTCGTCTCCGTCGACGAGACGTGACGTAGCCACCGTCGCATTCCGTCAAGTGGTGCCACTTCGCGTAGGGTCGCCGCACCCGCCGTCTCGCCGTCATGTGACTCCTCCCCGTCCTGAAGGACGGGGCTTCTCGCTATGCCGGGTTGGCGTGGCGACGGACCAGCCCGGCCCGTAACACGTTGGTGGCTCCGATTGTGTCGGCGTGGGCGGTGTGGCCGCAGGCGACGCAGTGGAACTTTTCCTGGGTGGGCCGGTTCTCCTTGGCGGTATGCCCGCATGCGGGGCAGGTGCGGGAGGTGTTGCGGGGGTCCACGGCGATCACTTCCCGTCCGGCGCTTTCAGCCTTGGCGTGCAGGATCGTCAGGAACACCCCCCAACCGGCATCGTTGATCGATATGTTGAGCCCTGCCTTCGCGGCGGCCCCGTTGGGCAGGAACGCGCCCGGCTGGTCGGGGTCGGGCTTCGGCGCGGGAGCCTTGCTCATATTGCGGATCTTGAGGTCCTCGTGGGCGATGAAATCGTGTGCGCGGACCAGGCCGAGGGCGGTCTTGTGTGCGTGGTCGAGGCGCTGGCGCCGTACCTTGCCGTACAGTTCGGCGACTTTCTCCACAGCGCGCTGGTGGTTGGCGGTGCGGTCCTTGGCCTTGCGGCGCGGGAACCGGGACAGGGCCTGCTGCGCGGCTTCGAGTTTCGCCGCGGCCTTACGCCCGTGGCGGGGGTTGGGGACGAAATCGCCGTTCGAGTCGGCGAGGAAGTTCGCGATGCCCAGGTCGATCCCGACCACGCTGCCGGTCGCGGGCAGCGGCTCCGGCCGTTCCTGTTCGGCGGTCAGTACGACGAACCACCGACGGCCCTCACGCTTCACCGAAACGGTCTTGACCTTGCCGAGCACCGGCCGGTGCTGGTTGACCTTCACATGCCCGACGCCCTGGAGGCGGACGCGGGTGGTCGCATCGCGCGGCGTGGAGTCCCACCGGCAGCCGTCCCCGTCCTTCGGGAAGTCCACCGTGTCGAACCAGTTCACCCCACGGAAACGCGGATAGCCCGGCGTGTCACCGGACTTGACCCGACGGAAGAACGCGGCGAACGCTTTGTCGAGACGGCGCAAGGTGGCCTGCTGCGAGCTGAAGGACCAGCGGCCCTGACGCTCGGGGTCGAACGCCCGGATGCCCTTGAGCTGCGCCGACTGGTCACCGTACTTGACGCTGGTCTTCGACGGGTGCCGGTAGGCGTCACGCCGCTCCTGCAAGGCCCCGTTGTAGAGGGAGCAGTGATCCCGCAGCATCTCGGACAGTGCCTGCGCCTGACGGACGGTGGGCCGCAGGAGGAACTTGTACGCACGGATCATCCAGCCCACCCCCTCCGGTCGAGTTCGTCGATCCTACTACACTTGGTGTATGTCACCACGCTGGGAACCAGATCCCGACGTCAGACGGGGAAGCCACGTTGTCCACAACCTCCACGCACACTTGGTGTTTGTCACGAAGTACCGGCGGGAGGTCTTCGATGACGACATGTTGACGCGCTGCGAGGAGATCATGCGGGACGTGTGCCAGTCCTTCGAGGCCGAGCTGCGTGAGTTCAACGGTGAAGGCGATCACGTCCACCTGCTCGTGCATTACCCGCCGAAAATCGCCCTGTCCAAACTCGTCAACAGCCTCAAAGGCGTCAGCTCCCGCTACCTGCGCGCGGAGTACACCGGCCGGATCAACCGGATCGGCACGGGATCCGTGTTCTGGTCCCCCTCCTATTTCGCGGGGTCCTGCGGCGGCGCACCGCTGAGCATCGTCAAGGACTACATCGAGAGCCAGAAGCGGCCGGCCTGACCGTCACCCCACAGGCACAGAGAACTCCGCGCTTCGGACCTTCGGACCGAGGATCGCATTCCCGCCCGGCCTGAAGGCCGGGATTCCCTGCGAAAAGCAAGGGATGGGACCGAGGGTCCGTCTCAGGCGATCACGGTGGCGGGTGCAGTGTGGCTACCTCCTCGTCGCGGCACTCCGGGACGAGCTCGCGGTGCCAGTGTCCGAGGCCGGGGCCCCGGGCCGGCCGTGGAATCCGGGCCCGCCCGTCGAGGCGGTGCCGGCCGCCGCGGCGACCAAGCCGATCCGGATCGGGTACGCCCGCCGGGCCCGAAGCGGTCATCTCGACCATCGAAACACCACACACAACGTCTCCCGACCGTCTCGTCAGGAGACGCCCAGGACGGAATCATTCCCGAGCCTGCCGACCCGAGCACGAGCCGACTCGTCGTTCACGCCCGCTCTGGCCGGGTGTGACATGCCGCTGTCGGCCTAATGGGCTCGTTGGGCCGGTTGGCTTGGTCAGGCTGTGCGGGTTGATCACGGTCTTGTCAGGAGTCCGTGTGTACAAATCGCGTCAGTGGGTCTTCGAGCGGGTCCGCGTGGCCACCGAAACGGGCCTCCACCGTGCCCGGTGAAACCCCTGGAGGCAGACATGGACGACGCGGGTATGGCGGACGATGAACGGCCTGACAGCAGCGCGGTGGATCGGTCGGAAGGGTTCGGTGAGCGGCTGCTGGGCGTGCTACTCGACCGCGCGCACGAGATGCCGCCGCAGCTCATCGCTCCGCTGATCGTGGAGGAGGTCAGCAAAGTCGGTGGCCGGGACGTCTCGATCCTCTTGCAGGACTATGGGCAGCTGTATCTGGTGCCGCTGCCCGGCAGGCGGCTGGTCGTCGGCGAGCCCGAGCCGATCGGTGACTCCCACGCCGGCACCGCGTTCCTGCGTGCGGTCCCGGTCGAGGTTCAGCAGGCCGGCGGCGTCCGGATGTTCCTGCCGTTGCTGAACGGCAGCGACCAGGTGGGGGTGATGGCGCTGACCCTGGACACCGTCGATGACGATGACCGGCGTCTGTTGCGCAGGCTCGCCGGCCTGGTCGCCGACATGTTGGTCACCAAGCACAGCTACGCCGACCAGTTCTTCCTGGCCCGGCGCCTGGAACCGATGAGCGTGGCCGCGGAGATCCAGTGGTCCCTGATGCCGCCGCTGGCGATGGCCGTCCCGCAGGTCGCGGTGGCCGGAATCCTCGAGCCCGCCTACAACGTCGCCGGGGACAGCTTCGACTACGCGCTCAACGGCGACATCCTGCACCTCGCCGTGATCGACGCGATGGGCCACGGCCTGGACGCCGCCACGATGGCGACCGTCGCCATCGGTGCCTACCGGCATGCCCGACGCGCCGACATCAGCCTGTCCGAAAAGTATGCATTCATGGACCGGGCCATCGCCGAGCAGTTCGGGCCCGATCATTTCGTCACCGCGCAGATGATGCACCTGAACGTCACCACCGGTCATCTGCAGTGGGTCAACGCGGGCCATCCCGCACCGCTGCTCATCCGCGACCGCGAGGTCGTCCGGCAACTCCACGGGCCCACCACCCTGCCGGTCGGTTTCGGCGGCGAACAGCCCCAGATCAGCGAGCTGATGCTCAAGCCCGGCGACCGTGTGCTGTGCTTCACCGACGGGGTGATCGAGGAACACGCAGCCGGCGGCGAGCAGTTCGGCGAGGAACAACTCATCGACTGCGTCAACCGCACCGAGCAGGCCGAAGAAGGGGTGCGAGCGATGGTGCGCTCCCTGTCCCACACTCTGAAGCAGGAACGGGGCGGGATCACCAGCGACGACGCAACGCTCTTCCTGATCGAGTGGCGCGGCGGCGCCGCCGACCACCTCGCCACCATGGAATGAACCGACACTGCCTCGGAAGAGATTGCACGAGCAGGGCCACCAGGCGCCGTCCAGGAGAGCGCTCATGGCGGTGCCCGCGTGGTCAACTGGGGCGGTGGGCGTGGGCGCCTGGCCTGTGGTGCTTGCGGCTGGGGCAACCCCACCGCCGTCGCCGAACTACGGCGCCACAGACGTCGAGTTCCTCAGGGGCACCATCGAGGCCATCCCGCTGCCCGCGAACACCATCGACGGCGTGGTCTCCAACTGCGTGATCTACCTGTCCGTCGACAAGGCCGCCCTCTTCACCGAGACCTACCGCCTCCGGAGGCCCGGCGGCCGGATCGGCGTCTCCGATGTCGTCGCCGACGACACCCTCACCGCCGAGCAGCGCGCCGAGCGTGGCGACCACGTCGGCTGTATCGCAGGCGCGCTGTCCTTCGCCGAATACCGCTCAGGGCCGCAAGCCGCGGGCTTCACCGGCATCGAGATCACCTAGACCCACCAGGTCACCGACGGCATGCACTCCGCCATCGTCCGAGCCACCAAGCCGACGGCCACGGAACCCCCCTCCGAGCCGGCGGAGCCGGCCGGCGCGTGCTGCGGCGTCGATGCCTGCTGCAACCATGGCGAGACCTCCGTCGACCCCGCCCTGACCGTCACCGAGGCCAAGACAGCGTCCGGCTGCGGCTGCCAGAACTGAGGCCACGCGGGCAGGACTCCGCACACTTAGGGCCCTGCGCGGCGACCCGCCCCAACCTCTCCCCCGCCGGCGCCGCCACGCTTCCCTTTCCCTCACTCCAGCCAAGGGACGTGGGCGAAAGCGGCCGCAACGGCGACGTCAGCAGCAGATGGTGCGACAGATGTCGCAACCCAGTGCTGTTCAGCTCTCCAGGGCTGGAAAGCCGCGCGGCGGCACGGTCATCGATGCCGTGCCGCCGCGTTACTCGCCCCAGCGCCACCTGTCGCGTGCCCGCACAGAGCCGATCTACACGCTCCCACGGCTCATCGTCTTCCTGCGGAGAAATGCCCTGGAGGCAGGTGGTAACCCGCCCGAAGCGGGGATGAGCAGCAAGCCCCTGCTGGTCCTTCGGGAAACTGCTCCCGGAGGATTCACGCGTGGTGCAGCGGGCCCGGACTCACGCCCCGTCGTGCCAGGTGGCGATACTGGTCACCGTGACCTCGACGGTGACCCGCTCCACGGCGTCGAGGGCGGCGAGGTGGGAGATGACGGCGGCCGCCACCCGGTCGTGGACGTTCTGGGCCACGTCCAGCGCCCGGCGACTCTCGGACAGGACGCAGCGCACCTCGATGTGCCATCCCGAACCGTCCGGCGACCGGCCGGCGCGGATACCCGCCTCGGGCGATGTGTGGTACGGCGTGGGGTCTGTCAGGGTGGGCGCGGCGGCTGCCGCGAGGCGACGGGAGAGACGGGGTTGCAGGCCCGTTACGCCGGGAACCGCGAGGGCCGCCTCGACCGCGACGCCGAGGACGGTGGTCGTGCGGATGACGGTCATGATGGACCACCGCCGGGCGGGAGGAGCGGTTCCGGCTCCAGGACGTCGACCACGGTGATGTCCACGGCCGTCACGGCAAGACCCAGGTCCTGTACGGCCGAGTGGATGACCGATCGGCGCACCTGCTGGACCCGGTCGGGCAGGGGGCGGTCGAGAGCGGCGGCCAGGGTCATGGTCACCCGCACGTCGGTGCCTTCGCCGTCGGGTACGAGCCGGCAGGTCGCGGCCCAGGCGCCGGGCACGGTGTCCGCGGCCTGCCGGAGTACCTTCGCCGCGGCGCTCTCGGCGATCCGCAGGTCCCGGTCCGGGTCGGCCAGGGGCAGCAGCCGCCCGAGCCGTACCTCTGCTCTGACGATGTTCATGACGCGGTCGGCGAGTGCGTGGAGGCCGGGAGCTTCGGCGCGCAGCGCTTGGGTGGCCGCGTTCACCGCGGCCAGTCCCTCGGCGGCCTCGCGGCAGTGTGGACAGGACACGGTGTGCGGGTCTGCGGTCGGCGCCGCGTCCCGGGTCTGTTCCCAGACCCGGCTGAGCAGTCGGCCGCAGGGCAGGACCTCGTCACCTGCGAACGGGGGGACGTCGGCGGCACCCGGCTCGGGTCCGGTCCCATCGGCTCCGAGAGGTTCGGAGGGCCGCGCGTGCGGGTCGTCTAGCGCCATGGGCCCATCGCCTCCTGCAGGGATCGGCGTGCCCTGAACAGTCTGCCGCGCACCGTCTGTTCGCTGGTCCGCGTCACCTGGGCGATCTCCTTGTAGGGCAAGCCCTGCACTTCTCTCAGGATCCAGCAGAGCCGCTGCCCGGCGTCCAGTTCGGCGAGCGCGTGGGACAGGGCGGCGGTGGCCGCGTCCTGCTCGGCGGATCGGGCGGGCTGGCTCCAGGCATCTCCCGCCGCGGGCTCGACGACGGTGTCAAGGGAGAGGGGCGGCGGCCGGCGACGGCGCATGGTCAGGCATCGGTTGACGGTGATCCGGTACATCCAGGTACGGAACTCCGCGCTGTGGCGGTATTCCGGCAGTCGCCGCCAGGCGCTGACGAAGGCGTCCTGAACAGCGTCCTCGGCGTCCTGGGGGTTGCCGAGCATGCCGCGGGCCAGGGCGAGGAGGGACGAGCCGTGCCGCTGGACGAGAACGGCGAAGGAGTCCTCGTCCCCCTCGGCCGCCCGTACGGCCAGGAGGCCGTCCGGCAGGTCGCGTCCCAGCAGGTCGCGCCCCAGCGGTGGGGAAGCAGTGCGTTCGATCATGGCGCTCCCGCACAAGGCTCGGACAGTCCGCGTACCCGAGAGGCTCCATGTGATGCACATCACACTCGATGCGTGTGAGAAATGCGCCGCCCTCTGTATCCAACCTCTCGACGGGTGCCGCACCGGTGCCCGACCGACCGATCACCGTCATGACGGAGAACATCACCAGCGTCGGCGGGGGCAGCAGGCCCGAGGCGGGCATGAGCGCGCCCAAGGGCCGCACCGTGGCCGGGGCTCCGGCCGAGACACGGGGGAAGACCACCATCGCGGACGGGGTGGTGGCCAAGCTCGCGGGCATGGCCGCCCGCGAGTCACCTGGCATGACCGGCGACAGCTTCGACTACGCCCTCAATGGCGGTGTCCTCCATGCGGCCATGATCGACGCGATGGGCCACGGACTGGATGCCGCCACGATGGCCACGGTGGTCATCGGGGCCTACCGGCATGCCAGACGATCAGTGTCGGCCTGTCGGAGATTCGGCCCCGACCACTTCGCGACCGCTCAGACGATGCGGCTCGAGACAGCCGGGGGCCGGCTTCAGTGGGTCAACGCGGGACATCCCGCTCCTCTGCTGATCCGCGGTCGTACAACCGCTGCGCGGCCGACGACGCTCCCCGTCGGTTTCGGCGGTCAGGAGCCCCGGACCAGCTCATCGCCTGGTTGAACCGCCTTGAACCCCTGATCGAGTGACGCGGCTCGGGCTGACCGGACTCGCGGCCGGCGCCTGCTCGATGTCGTACGGTCAATGGTCACGGGCATGGCGCGGACCTGTCCCCGGGCTCGTGGATGCGGCCCGGCGTTGTCGACAACCTTGGGGACCTTGTCCCCAGCGCCGAGGGCCCGCCCGGCCAGAACCAGTCATGCTATTTGACCTGCGATCTTCTTGATCGCACGGCCTGCGGTCCGCACCCGGCCCGCAGGCCGCCGAGCACGGCGTCCATGACGGACCGGGTGCAGTTCGCCCGGCCACAGGTGCGCGTAGATCCGCAGCGTGATGACGGCTGGCGCTGCCGCTCGACGCGGGCGGTGCGTCCTTGGCCGCCAGTACCGCCGTCGAGAGTCCAGCCCCCTGGACAGGTCTGCGGCCATCCGCTGCTCCGCCCTGCGGTGTGTGGTGGAAGTCCATCGGCCCGAGGCGTACGGCCCGCGGTCGGCGCGGGCGGTGTACGCGTCGGCCCGCTCCCAAGAGGCACGATCGCCGGCCCTCGTGTACGACGGTATCCGCCACGGTGCGGCCCGCACTGCCGCTGTGGCGGTTCATACCCCGGTGATGGTCCATTCGTTGTTGGTGCTGGAGTTCGGTGTCCACATCACCGTGGTCGAGCCGACCGTGGTGCTACCGCTGCCGTCAAGGGCGGTGCCGGTGCCCCGATTGACGATCTGGTAGCGGTTGCCACCGAGGCTGTTGAGCGACCACTGTTGGTTGTTGCCACCGTTCCACGCCTCCTGGCGGGCGGGAGAGCCGTTGGCAGAGTTGCCCCAGCTGTCGGCTGCCATGCCGTTGGTGCGGTTCATGATGCGGTAGTAGCCGTTGCCGAGGTCGATCAGCTGCCACTGCAGGTTCGTACTGCCGTCGTAGTTCCACTGCTTGAGGTTGGAGCCGGACGCTACGTTGCCCCCGCTGTCGAGCACCAGTCCGCTGGTCACGTTGGCGATCCTGACCCAGGTTGTGGAGCCGCCCGGCGCGCCCAGGACGGGGATCTGACCGGAGAAGGTGAGCTTGACCGTGTACGCCAGGGCGCTGAACGGCGGGTTGGACGAGGGCATGGTGAGGTGCAGGCCGGAGGCATCCTGGGCCGGTGCGGGCAGATTGATGTAGGTGCCGGCCGTGTTGTTCAGGAGTTGCGCGCCTGTCAGGCTGCTGAGGTTGATCTGGTTCGAGTTCAGCGTCGTGATGGTCATGGTTCCGCCCTGCCAGCCCAGCGCGGTGGCGTAGAGGACCTTGTTGTCCTGGCTGCGGGTGAACCGGATGTCCTGCGGTTTGCCGGCCACCGGTCCGCTGAACGAGCCTCCGCCCATCTTGGTGGGGCCCTCGCCATAACTGGCCCAGGAACGGGTCGCGTAGACCGCCTCTCCGAAGCGGCCGAGCCAGTCACCCATTTCGAGCAGGATGGACTGCTGCCCGGAGGGGATGGTGCCGTCGGCCATCGGAGCGATGTTCAGCAGCATGCTGCCGCCCTTGCTGACCCTGTCGATCAGCGAGTGGAGCAGTGCCTGCGTCGAGTAGTAGCCGATGCCCACCGTGTAGCACCAACTGGAGGAGGAGATGCTGTCGTCGGTCAGCCAGTAGGGGGTGAGCAGCCCTTCCGGGCCGCCGCGCTCGAAGTCGTAGACCTCGCCCTTGTTGTCAAGGCCGTCCTTGTAGGTCGCGACCACGTCCTTGTTCCACGAGACGGCCTGGTTGTAGTAGTGCGCGAGGAACTGGAGCCGGTAGGACTCCTGCACCAGGCCCAGGTCGAAGTCCTGCCAGACCAGGTCCGGCTGGTATCCGTCGATGATCTCGATCAGCTTGTCGTACCAGAGCTTGTTCTCCGCGGCCGAGCCCTGCTGGCCGAAGAGGATGCGCAGCGTCGGGTCCGACTGGGACGGCACGTGGTCGTAGTAGCCGTTGAAGTGATAGGCGTGGTGCAGCGAGGCCATGAACTTCAGCCCCTGCCCGCGGATGGCCTGCGCCTGTAGCGCCGCGAGGTCGAGTCTGGGGCCGTGCTGGACCGAGTTCCACGGGTTGGCGCGGCTGTTCCACATGGAGAAGCCGTCGTGGTGTTCGGCGACCGGCCCGGCGAACTTCGCGCCCGCGGACTTGAACAGCCGGGCCCAGGCGTCCGGGTCCCAGTTGCCGCCCTGGGAGGCCGGTTTGGGGGCGAACTGCACATGGTTGCCGGCCTTGTCGCGGGCACCGTCGATGAAGTTGTTGTACGGCCAGACCGAGGGGTCGCCGTAGGTGGCGATGTGGTGCCGGTTCTCGGCGGAGCCGCCGATGTACATGTTGCGCGGATACCACTCGTTCCCGAACGCTGGAACGCTGAAGACGCCCCAGTGGTAGTAGATGCCGAACTTGGCGTCCTGGAACCAGGCCGGGGCCGGGGGGTGCTGGTCCACGGAGGACCAGCTCGCGGTGTAGCTTCCGGGGCCGTCGGTCGCGGCGGCCTCGGGGGCGAACCGCAGCAGGCCGAAGGCCGTGGCCGCGCCGGCCGCCGACAGCAGTCGGCGCCGGCTGAGCGGCAGGGAAGAGGAAGACATGTGGGGCCTTTCGGGGAATTGACGGAGGTGATGCGGGAGTCGCTGATCGTCAGCCGGTCACCGGATCAGTCGCGCGTCCACTTCTGGTTGCTGCTGCCGTTGCAGGTCCACAGTTGCAGCAAGGTGCCGTTGGCCGTTCCCGCGCCGGTGGCGTCCAGGCACAGGCCGGACTGGTCACCGGTGATCGTGCCGTCGGCGTGGATCGTCCATTTCTGGTTGCCGCCGCCGGTGCAGCCCCAGATGTCCACCTTGGTGCCGGGGCTCGTGCCCTGGCCCGAGGCGTCCAGGCAGTCGCTGCCGTAGACCCGCAGCTCACCGGCCGAGGTGTCCGTCCACTGCTGGTTGCTGCCGCCGTTGCAGTCCCATAGCGCCACCTGGGTGCCGGCCGTCTGCGACTGGTTCGGCACGTCCACGCACCGCCCGGAACCGGCCCCGACGATCGCGCCGCTCGTGCCGCCGTCGTTGCCGCCGCTGCCGGGAGTGATGGACAGGTTGTCGAACTGTGCCGTCTCGCCCTGGCTGGTCGCGTAGCCGATCTGTCCGGCGGCCCAGGTGCGGTCGTTCACGGAACCGACCGTGGCACCGTCGATGACGGCGGTGACGGTGGTGCCGGAGAAGGTGAGGGCCGCGGTGTGCCACCGGTTGGTGCCCAGCGCCGCGGTCGTGCCGCGGGCCAGGGTGGAGACGTTGCCGTTGGTGTTCGAGTTCAGGATCGACCAGGCCCCGGTGTCGCTCACCCGGAGGTGATAGGCGTTCAGCCCTCCGGTGCGGTCGTAGTCGTGACCGCCCGCGCGGCCGATCAACTCGGCGTATCCGGGCTGTTCGAGCATCACGTCCGACGAGGCCGTGTAGTTGCTCCAGCTCACGTCACCGAGCAGGGCGTGCGGATCGGTCAGCGCGTCCCAGGTGATCGGCCTCTGTTGGCTCATCTGGCGCACGCACTTGCCGCTGCGGCCGCCGCCGCAGCCCACGGCCTCGAAGGCGCCCTGCCAGTCCATGAGGTACTTGGCCTCGGTGCCGGTGGCGTAGCTGTCGAAGGAGTCGCTGTACGGCAGCTTCAGCTTCCCCTGGGCGGGACCGGAGGCGGTGCCCTTGCCCTGACCGGTCGTGGTGGTCAGGGTGTACACGCGGCCGGGCTGGACGGTGAGGCTGAAGCCGCTGCCGGACGGGGTGATGTCCGTGGTGTGCACGAAGTAGTCGGCCGGGTTGCCGGAGGTGACGTCGGTCGACCAGACGTGGACGGTCTTGGTGGACAGCCCCCCGGTGACGTTGAAGTTCAGCGTCTGGGCGCTGCCGGCGTCCATCGTCTCGATGACCGTGGAGTAGTCGGAGTCGTTGGTGGACTTCAGCGAGACGTAGCTGCCGTTGTTCCGGTTGCCGCCGATGTAACCGCTGGAGGCGTCGAGGTAGTGCCACCCCGGGGCGGTGAACTGGCTGGTCTGCGCCATCACCCAGGCGTTCTTGCCGATCGTGTAATGCCCGGACCAGGGCTGCGAGGCCAGGGCGAGACCCATGGTGGGGTACGGCAGGTTGGGCGTGATCGCGGCGACCACCGGCCAGTTGAGGTACGCGGTCATCCGGCCGTCGATGTATCCGCGGTTGATGCCGCGGGCCACGGCTTGAGCTCCCCCGTTGTAGTCGTCCGAGCCGTTCTCGCTCGCCCACAGTTGCTTGCCGGACGATGTGGCGGCCGACGGCACCGAGCAGTTGGACTGGGACGACCGGTAGCCGCAGGGGTAGTGCGTGCCGATGACGCTCACCGCGGAGGCGAACGCCGGGTTGGAGTTGATGTCGTTCGCCACGGACCAGTCCGAGTCGGCGGCGACGATCTTGACGTTTCCGTAGCCGTTGCTGTTGAGCGCGCCGCGCAGCTGCTCGTACCAGGAGACGTTGTAGCCCCGCTCGTTCCACCCGCCGAGGTAGTCGATGCTCAGCCCGTGCTGCTTGGCGCAGCCCAGCCACGAGAGCAGGTAGTTGGTCATGTCGTTGGACCAGAAGTTCCCGCCGCCGATCCAGCCGGGCGCGCCCCAGGCGAGCCCGTACAGCTTGATGTCCGGGTTGCGCGCCTTGGCCTGCTCCATGAGCCACCACTCGTAGCCCCGGTCGCAGTTCAGGTCGGACCGGGTGTGCTGGTGACTCGGCTCGGCGCCCGAGGTGGAGTTGGTGTCACCGCCGATCTCCGCCTTGAGGATCTGCAGGGAGGCGCCGTAGCCGGGCCGGAACAGGTAGTCGAGGATCTGGCCGCGCTCGGGCTCGGGATAGTCGATCAGGAGTCTGCTGTTGCCGCCCCCGCCGCTGATCGCACCGACGCCGTCGAAGGTCCGGCCGCCGGACGAGCCGTTGATCGTGACGGAGGTGGCGGCCTGGGCGGGCACGGCGGCAGTGGCCACGATGCCGCCGGCGGTCAGGAGGAGGCCCGCGAGCACGGCCGTCAAGGCGCGCAGGCGCCGGAACAACCGGCTGAATGATGACACGGTGGGTTCCTTTCTCAGATCGGAGGTGTCCCGTGGCCGGTATGGCGGGGGCGGCCACGGGGCCCGATGGCGGTGCGGTCAGCGGAGGGTGAAGTCCTGGTTCGTGCCGGGAGCGTTCTTGCACTGCCACTGGTCCAGTTGCTGGCCCAGATTGCTGCCGGCGCCGTAGACGTCCAGGCACAGACCGCTGTTCTTGTTCTGGAACTCGTACGAGCCGTCGGACTGCCGCACGGGCAGCCAGAGGCTGCCCGCCGCCGTGCCGGGGGTCTGCTGGACGATGTCGGGGGTGCCCGCCGCCGTGGAACTGCCGGCCACTGCCACGTCCAGGCCGGAGTTCTGGGCCCGCAGTTCGCCGTAGCCGCCCGAGGCGGGCACGAACCGGAACTGCTGGTTGCCCTGCCCGTTGCACGTCCACTGGTCGATCGCGGCCCCGGCGCTGCTCGAATTGCCGTAGACATCCAGGCACAGGCTGTTGGCGGCGACCACGAGTTGGTGGTAGCCGTCCGGGAAGCCGCCGCCGCCGGCCGAGGCCGGTGTCAGGTAGACGGAGAACGCGTCGTGCGCGCCCTGGAACGTGAGCGGCACGGTGATCGAGCCGCCCGAGGTGCTCACGTTCTGGTCGTACACCGTCTGCGGGGCGCCGAGCGGTGCCTGGTCCGGGATGCGGTGCACGGTGACGTGCACGCCGCCGGCGTTCGCCAGCCACGGTACGGAAGCCAGCCCGTCGAAGGTCACGGACGCGGCGCCGGTGTACCCGTTGGAGTCGCCGATGACCGCCACCGCTCGCTTGGCGGAGGAGTCCTCGGAGGCCGAGATCGCCGTCGAGCCGACCTGGCCGGAGGTGTCGACGAGGGTGCCGGTCATGTCGGCGTAGTCCCTGAGCGCCCACCAGTTGCCGGTCGGTTGCCAGCTCCCCCCGCTCTGGGTGAGGACTCCGGTCAGGTTCGGGGTGACGCAGCACACCCAGTTGCCGCGCATCGCGTTGGTGTACCCGGACTGCGCGAACCGCGCCAGATACCAGGCCGTCACACCGGCGGTCTGCCGGTCGGCCGGCTGGTACTCGTTCGAGGACAGTGGCAGCGGGCCTATGCCCGCCGCGGTCAGGTCGCTGTTCAGGGTCCGCGCGACGGTGACCGGGTCGTCGACATCGCCCTCGTTGTGGTTGGTGATCATGTCCGGCACCGTCCCGGCCGCCTTCACGTGCGCGAACCAGGTCTGCCATTCACCCGGGTTGTGCTGCGGGTTGAACGCGAGTGACGGCCCTACTATCTGTGCCCCGGGGGCGATGCGCCGGATCTCCCGGTAGGCGGTGTCCCACATCCGGAAGTACTGGTCGCTGTTCACACCCCGGGTCCAGAAGGCGGAGATGTCCGGCTCGTTCCAGATGTCGTAGGCGAACGTGAGTCCCGAAGCCTGCAGCGCTCCCACCGTGGAGTCGATGAAGCTGACCCAGTTGGAGCAGTCGCCGTTGTCGCACGGGTACCTGGTGTTCGACGGCTGGCCGCCGTTCGCGCCGTAGATGTCGCTCACCAGCACCTGGTACTGCGCGTGATAGGGCGGCCGGGTGAGCCGTTTCGCCTGCGCCGTGATCGAGTCGAGGTCGGCCCGGGTGGCCGAGCCGTACTGGTAGCCGTCCCTGATCCAGCCGCCGGAGAACCATCCGCCGCCGCGGAAGGCGTTGATCCCCAGCGGCTGGATGAACTGGTCCGCCGGCTGGCTGCCGTCTTGGTTGATGCCGTAGAGGAACCCCTCCCCCACGCCGGTCGACGGTCCCCGCGTCGAGGCCAGGTGCACGCTCAGCGACTCGCCCGCGGCGGCCTGGCTCACGGTCGTCGACAGCAGCGACAGCACGAACGCCAGGACGATGCCGACCGCCACTACCGGGCGGCCGGGCCTCGCTCTCGTCCTCATCCGATCCTCCTGCGGTTCGGCGCCGCTGCGCTGCGGCGCGCGTGATGGACGGGACCGGCTCCCGCGCGTGGGCGGTGCGGTGACGCGCCTGGGCGGTGGTCGGGTGCCGCCCCGGCGCCGGGTGCTACGGGTCCCTCAGGTGGTCAGCCCAGTGACCATTGCTGGTTGGATCCCCCGTTGCAGGTCCACAGTTCGACGGGGGTGCCGTTGGCGGTGGCGGCGCCGGTCACGTCCAGGCACAGGCCGGACTGGGCGTTGGTGATGGTGCCGTCCGTGTTGATGTTCCACTGCTGGTTGGTCTGTCCGTTGCAGGTCCAGGTGATGACCTTGGTGCCGGGGCTGGTGCCCCGGCCCGAGGCGTCCAGGCACAGCCGGCTGCCGCCGGAGTACACGGTGAGCTCCTGGGAGGCGGTCTTGGACCAGGTCTGGTTCGCCGCGCCGGTGCAGTCCCGGATCTGGGTCTGCGTACCCGGCGTCGTGGACGCGCCCGGCACGTCCAGACACCTGCCCGCGCCCACCGCACGCAGCGCACCCGTCGTGTCACCACCGCCGCTGCCCACCCCGTAGCCGGCTGCGGTGATGGCGGCCTGCACGGCGTTCTCGGTGGCGTCGGAGGGGTAGCCCGCCGTCATCGCGCCTTCGAAGAACTCGCCCACGCCATTGGGACTGTTGTCGCCCCCGGTGCCGAGCAGCACCGAACTGTCGAGCTTCATCGGCGAGTAGCCGTTCGGCAAGGGACCGGAGAAGGTGGTGGTCAGGCCGCCGCTGGTGCCGTTGCCGTATTTGAGGGTGAAGTTACTGGTGCCGTTGTTCTTCAGCCACGCGCTGACGAAGGGGTAGTGCACCCCGGTGTTGCCCGGGTCTTTGTTGGAGCCGGTGTTGGTGTGGTACATGCCGTTCTCCAGATCGGCCTCGACCCACGGGCCGTTGCCGGTGCATCCGTTGAACCAGCAGGCGTTGCCCCAGTAGATGGCGTTCATGGTGGCGTTGCCGGTGTCGGTGTGGGAGTTCTCACCGCTGCCGTAGTCGAAGCAGCACCACTGGTTCGTGTAGTTCGACGACGTCACCATGTAGATCCCTTCGGGCTGGGAACCGGTGGCCACGCCCTTCGCGTGGTCGATCCGGTAGCCGACACCTTGCTTGACCTTGACACCGAAGACCTGGTGACCGGCCGCGGTCACCGGCAGGGCCATGGCGTCCGCCCCGACGTCGGATCCGTTGGGCCCGGGGCCCTTCCAGAAGCCGCCCCAGGAGATCGGCAGGTCGTTGTGCTGGGTGGTCTGGTCGTAGATCTTCGTGATGGTGCACGACGTGCCCGAGCAGAACGACACCTGGGCCGCGGCGTCGGCGTAACCGCCCGCGCTGAGCACTCCGATGTCACGGTAGCTGTGATCGGAGGACCGCTGGATCTGGTACAGCGGGCCGTTGTACGAGGCGAAAAGCGCCCTGGTCGTGGCGTGCGCCGTCACACATGGCGTACCGCCCGCGGCGTAGATGTCACAGGGAAGCGACGCGTCCGCCGCGCGGTGGGCCTCCTGGTGGACGGTGGCGGTCGTACCGGCCTGCGGGGATGTGGCGAACGCCGGTGCGCCGAACGCGGCCACGGCCATCGCCAGGGCGACAAGGAGCACGGCTTTCCATCGCCTTCGCCGGCGATCGATGGCTGGTCCGAGCATGGAGACCTCCTCTGTGGCGGTGCCGCCCCCACGGCGGCGCCGAAGCTGCCAGTGGTCGATGCGGAGGCGCCCGGCTGTCCGCGGCGGGCAGGCCCGGACGACCCGGCCGGTGCGCGCAGGGGGACTCATCCCAGCGTCCACCGCTGGCTGCTGCTGCCGTTGCAGGTCCACAGCTCGGCGAGGGTTCCGTCGGCGTCGGCCGCTCCGGTGACGTCCAGGCACAGGCCCGACTGGACGCCGGTGATCGTGCCGTTGGAGTTCAGCGTCCACTGCTGGTTGGTCTGGCCGTTGCACGGCCAGATCTCCACCTTCGTCCCCGGGGTGGTCTCGTTGTTGTAGGCGTCCAGGCACATCTGGCGGCTGCCGGAGTAGACGGTGAGCTGGTTGGACGTGGAGTGCGTCCATGTCTGGTTGGCCCCGCCGTTGCAGCTCCAGATCTCCACCTGGGTTCCGGCGGTCGTGGTCGAGTTCGGAACGTCCAGGCACTTGCCCGCACCCACCGCGTGCAGCTCACCGGTCACGCTGGTGCCGCCGCCGCTGCTGGTACCGCCCGCGACCCGGTACATCACCGTGCCGTGCGCCGGCACCGTGGCGCTGATGGTGCCCGAGGTGGTCGAGGCCGCCCCCGACCACAGGTCGGTCAGCGCATAGACGGACGCCCCGGTCTTCCCGATCGCGGCCGCGGTGGTGGTGATGGTCGCCGTCGAGCCGGTCTCGTTGAACAGCGCCACCGACACGTCGCCGTTGGCCAGCGGCTTGGCCAGCACGTCCAGGCCGCCCGAGGACGACACCATGGTGCCCTGTCTGCCCAGGGGGTCCTGGTCGACCGCGATCACCCGGGAGTTGGTCAGCGTGGACAGGGTGTCCGCACTGGCTGAAGGGATGTTGGTGCCCGCGACAAGCGGCGCGGCCATCTCCGCCCACAGACTGAACTCACTGCGGCTCTCGGTGGCCGTCATCGAGCCGTTGCCGACCTCCAGCATGTCCGGGTCGTTCCAGTGGCCGGGGCCGGCGTAGGAGGCCAGCCCCACGTTGCTGTGGAAGATCGACAGCATGCTGGAGAAGTTCGCGCTGATGTCCCCGGTGGTGCGCCAGCTGTTGCCCACGCCCGCGCCCCAGGTCCACACGTTCTCCTGGCCCCAGTTGCACAGGCTGAACAGGATCGGCCGGCCGGTGGCCGCCAGGGCGTCACGCATCGCGGTGTACCGGGTCCGCGCGGGCGCCCCTGTGTTGTTGCAGTTGTCGTACTTCAGATAGTCCACGCCCCACGAAGCGAACGACTGCGCGTCCGTGGCCTCGTGCCCCAGGCTGCCCGGATACCCCGCACAGGTGGCGGTGCCCGCGTCCTCGTAGATTCCCAGCTTGAGCCCCAGCGAGTGCACGTAGTCCGCGGTGCCCTTGATGCCGTCGGGGAACTTGGCCGGGTCCGGCACCAGGTGGCCGCCGGAATCGCGACTGTGGGTCATCCAGCAGTCGTCGATGTTGACGTACGAGTAGCCCGCCGCCTGCATGCCGTTGGTGTGCATCGCCTGCGCGGTGGACTTGATCAGCGACTCGGAGACATCGCAGCCGTACGCGTTCCAGTCGTTGAACCCCATCTGCGGGGTCAGTGCGAGTCCGTTGCCCAGCGCGGCGGCGGGCTGCGCCGTGTCGAGGGCGAGGAGGGGGGCGGCCACGGCGAGCAGCACGACCGAGAAGGTGAGCGCCAGGGCCCGGCGCAACGACAGCAGCGGGGGCAGCGGCCGCAGTCGCCTGGCTCTCTCAGTGGTCATGGGCATGATTCATCGACTCCTGGGCCGAGTTGTGGGAGATCACATACATGGCAGCGGGACAGGTCTGGCGGCGGTCCTTCAGGCGTGCCGGAGGCCCCCTCACCTGTGAAAGGAGCTCAGCGGTAGCCGGTGGCGGTGATGTCGGCCTGCACCGCGTTGTCGGTCGCGTCGGAGGGGTAGCCGGCGACGATCGCTCCTTCGTAGAAGGTGCCGGCGCTCAGGTTGGCGCCGCCGCCGGGCTTGCAGCAGTCGCCGCCGCTCCCCAGGACGATGGCTCCTTGTTTCTTCATGGGGCTGTATCCGCCGGGCAGTCCGCCGTCCCACAGGGTGGTCAGGCCACCGGACTGCGCGTTGCCACCCTTGAGGGCGAACCTCGACGTCCCGTTGTTCTTCAGCATCGCGGTGACGAACTTGCTGGGAAAAGCCCGCTGGTTGGTGTTCCAGGACTGGCTGCCGCCGGAGTACAGGCCCCACTCGAGATCGGCCTGCACCCAGGGACCGCTGCCGGCGCAGCCGCCGAACCAGCACTCGGTACCGAAGTTGATCGCGTCCATCGCCCCGGCGGCGTCGGCCTTCCGGTCCGTCTCGCTGTTGCCGTAGTCGAAGCAGCAGCCGCCGTTGACGTGGGTGCCGCTGGTCACCATGTACGCCCCTTCGGGTGCGGTACCGGTCGGCACGCCCGTCAGGTGGCCGTCCCGCCAGTAGCTGTTCCCGGGATTGATGTACAGCGAGTACGCCTTGTTGCCCCCGGCGGTCAGCGACTCGGAGGTCGCCTTCGCGGGGCTGCTCTGGCTCGATCCCGGGACCTGGGCCGACCCCTGGTACCACAGGTCGTTGCCGTGCCCGGACTGGTCGCGGACGACCGTGATCACGCACGAGGTGCCCGCGCAGAACGAGTCCTGCGCCGCCGCGTCGGCGAAGCCGCCGGGCGCCAGCACCCCGATGTCCCTGGTCGCGTTGTCCGAGGAGCGCCTGACCTGGTAGAGGGTGCCGTGGTACGAACCGTAGAGCGCCCGCACCGTGCTGTGCGCGGCCACGCACGGCGTACCGCCCGCGGAGTAGATGTCGCAGGGGCCCGACCCGCCGGGCGGAGGCGGAGGCGGAGGTGTCGGGATGCTCCACTTCTGGTTGCTCTGGCCGTTGCAGGTCCACAGGATGACCGCGGTGCCATTGGCCGTGCCCGCCCGGTTGACGTCCAGGCACAAGCCGGACCGGACGCCGGTGACGGACCCGTCGGAGTTCTGTCGCCACATCTGGGTCGACCGTCCGTCGCACGACCAGATGGCCACCGGGGTTCCCGGAGCCGTCCGGTTGTCGTAGGCGTCCACGCACCGGGTGCCGCCCATCGTCCTCAGCTCACCCGCCGACGTGAACTCGAACGCCTGATTGACCTGGCCGTTGCAGTCCCAGATGTCCAACGCCGTTCCGAGCGAGTCGACGTTGCCCTTGACGTCCAGACACCGCCCCGTCGCCGAGCTCACCAGGGGTGCCACAGCTGCCGATGCCGACCATGCCGGCGCGGTCCCCAGCAAAACGGTCAGCAGTGCCATCACGCATACGGCGGCGGACGCCGATAAGCGTGGCCCGCGAGCGGGGCTCCGGGGCGAAACGGATGAAGGCTGCATTCTGTTCCTCGAATATGTGGGGGAAGGGGACAGAGAGCGCCGTGCCTGTCCGAAGGAATTCAGAGGGAGTCGACTTCGCCTACCGTCGACCGCTCCCGTCAGCGAGCCCGAGAGCTCCCACAGAGAACACTCAGACATCCCATGTCCCTAGTGATTCCACGCTCCCAACCCACTGTCAATACACATGTCTCACCGCATCGGAACTCGATCCATCCAATGTTTGCCCTGGTCAGCGCGTTATCACGGCATGCCGGGGCGCGCGCCCGGCGACGGCCGCCGTACCGGGCGCGGGTGTTCGTACTGGTCCGCCGAAGCGATCCAGGAGCAGGGGCGCGCTCGGCGCCGATCACCTCACCTGAGGTTCCAGTGCTGGTTGGCGCCGCCGGTTGAGTCCCAGACCTCGACGGGGGCCCCGTTGGCACTCTGTCCGGCGGGAACCTCCAGCGCCCGGCCGGAAGCGACGTTGGTCAAGGTGTACGAACCGTCGCCGTTCCGGCTCGCCCGCCAGTGCTGGTTCGCACCGTCATTGGCATCCCAGATCTCCATCCGCGTGCCATTTCCCGTCTGACCACCCGGCTCGTCCAGAACCCGCCCACTGCCGATATTCGTCAGCGTGTACGAACCATCACCGTTCTGACTCGCCCGCCACTGCTGATTCGCACCACCATGGGAGTCCCAGACCTGTAGGGGCGTGCCATTCGCCGTCTGCCCACCCGGGACGTCCAGCGCCCGGCCCGCAGCGACATCGACCAGCGAATACACCGTGCCCGAGACGATGCCCCCCGAGTCCCCCGTACTGCCGCCCAGCGCGGAGAGGACCGCGTCGTAGGCCGGCTTCTTGTTGCCGTTGCCGTTGAACAGCAGCGGGTTCTCGCCCGACCGCCACGAGTCGCTGTCCCTGATCCCCCACGCGGTGATGCCGGTGCAGCGGGAGACGTTCATGCACGCCTGCACCGTGTTGGCGTAGGCGGTCGGCGGCGCCTGGGCGATGTCGAGTTCGGTGATCTGGACGTCGACGCCGAGGGCGGCGAAGTTGGCCAGGGTGGTCTGGAAGCTCGACGGCGGGCCGCCGGCACCGAAGTGGCTCTGGAAACCGACGCAGTCGATGGGCACGCCGCGCGACTTGAAGTCGCGCACCATGGTGTAGACGCCCTGGGTCTTCGCGTCGGTCCAGTTCTCGATGTTGTAGTCGTTGTAGCAGAGCTTGGCCGAGGGGTCGGCGGCCCGCGCGGTGCGGAACGCCTCCTCGATGAATCCGTTGCCGAGCACGTCCTGGAAGACCGAGCCGCGGTGCTGGGTGGAGCCGTCGGCGAAGGCTTCGTTGACCACGTCCCAGGCGTAGATCTTGCCCTTGAAGTGGGTCATCTCGCTGGTGATGTGGTTGTCCATCACACTGCGCAGCGTGTTCGCGTCCCTGATGCCGCTGACCCAGCCGGGCAGCTGCGAGTGCCACACCAGCGTATGGCCACGCATCCGCTGTCCGTGCGCGGTGGCGTGGCCGACGATCTGGTCGGCCGGGCCGAAATTGAAGTTGCCGCGGGACGGTTCGGTGGTGTCCCACTTCATCTCGTTCTCCGGGGTGATCATGTTGAATTCCCGGTCGAGAATCGTGGAATACGTCAAGTCGCCGAGCTTCCCGGCGGCCACGGCCGTGCCGAAATAGCGGCCGCTGCCGGCCGCGGCCGCGCCCAGCGTGCCGGAAGCCGCATGGGCCGCGGGGGCCGCTGTCCCGGCCAGGGCCAGTACCGTGCCGGCTGTCAAACCGGTGACCGAAGCCAGGGCCCTGCGAAGACGGGGCCGCTCATTGAGCCAGGCCATAAAGGATCATTCTCCTTGTGTGGGGGGTGGAAGACACCGACCGCGAGACGGTGCTGCGGTGGAGTCGGGTCACGGGCTCAGGAGACCGGCAGAGCGGTCCACTGCTGGTTGGCGCCGCCGTTACAGTCCCAGATCTCGGTCCTTGTGCCGTTGGCGGTACCGCGGCCGGTGGCGTCGAGGCACTTCCCGAGCGCCCGCAGGGTGCCGTCGGAGCGCGCGGAACTTCAGGTCAGTTGAGACTCCATTGCTGGTTGGATCCACCGTTGCACGGCCAGAGTCCGGCCAGGGCGCCGTTGGCCGTGGAGGCGCCGGTGACGTCGAGGCAGAGTCGGGACTGGGTGCCGGTGACGGTACCGTCGGAGTTGAGCTGCCACTGCTGGTTGGCACCGCCGTTGCACGGCCAGGTCACCACCTTGGTGCCGGCGGACGTCTGGTTGTTGTACGCGTCCAGGCACATCTGGCTGCTGCCGCTGTAGACGGTCAGCTGGTTGGAGGACGTGCGGGTCCAGGCCTGGTTGGTGCCGCCGCTGCAGTCCCAGATCTGCAGCTGGGTACCGGCCGTGGTGGAGGAGTTCGGCACGTCCAGGCACTTGCCCGCGCCCACCGCGTGCAGCGCACCGGTGCTCGCCCCGCCGGAGGAGTTGCTGTATCCGGCCGCGGTGATGTTGGCCTGGACCGCGTTCTCGGTGGCGTCCGACGGGTAACCGGAGGTCATCACGCCCTCGTAGAAGGTGCCTTGGGCGCCCTTGCTGTTGTCGCCGCCGATGCCCAGGATGATCGCACCTTGTTTCCGCATCGGGTTGTAGCCCGGGACGTTGGGACGCGGTCCGTCGTAGAAGGTGGACAGGCCGCCGGACTGGGCGTTGCCCCCACGGATCGCCCAGTGGTTCGGGCCGCCCTTGATGATGGCGGTCGTGTACCGGTAGTTGATGGTCGGGTCGTTGGCGTTGTAGTGCTGGTTCACCCCGGAGAACAGGCCGTTCTCCAGATCGGCCATGATCCAGGGGCCGTTGCCCGAACCGTAGCCCCAGACCCTGATGTTGCCGAAGTAGATGGCCTCCATGGTGCCGTTGCCGTCGTCGTTGCTGTCCGTCTCGGCGTTGCCGTAGTCGAAGCAGCAGCCGCCGTTGTAGTGCGTGCCGTCAAAGATCGCGTACATGCCCTCGGGGTTGTCCCCGGTCGCGATGCCGCTGGTGTGGTTGTTGCGGTAACCCGTGCCGGGTGCCACGAAAACGCCGTAGGCCTTGTGACCTCCCACCGTGGTGGGCGCGGCGGTCGCGTTCGCGAGGTTGTCGGGGCCGCCCGCGGCACCGCCGCCGGGCGCCTGGGTGAGGTTGTTGCCGCGGCCGGACTGGTCGTAGATGACCGTGATGAGGCAGGTCGTCCCCGAGCAGAACGAGTCCTGGGCGGCGGCGTCGGCGTATCCGCCCGCGTTCAGGACGCCGATGTTCCGGGTGGTGTTGTCCGAGGCCCGCCGGACCTGGTAGAGCGGCCCGTTGTACGAGACGTACAACGCTCGCGTCGTGCTGTGCGCCGCCACGCAGGGTGTACCGCCTGCCGCGTAGATGTCGCACGGCCCGGACGTGTCAGCACGGGCCGTACCCGCCGTGGCCGTGGCGCCGGCCAGCGTGCCGGCGACGAGCACGGCTGCGGCCCCCGCACGGGCGAACACTTTCGGCCGGGAGGCGGGCGAGCGCGCCGGCAGGGGGACGTGTGCCCGGTCCGGCACGTTGTCCGGCCTGCCACGGCGCCGTACCGCCGTGAGTAACCGTTGCACGCCACCGCGGCCGGACAGCAGGTGGCGTCTTGTACGTATGGTTCCCATCTGATCTCCCTACCGTGCCGGCGCGACCCGATCGGGTCGTGTTGGTGGCGCTGACAATCCGGAAGCGCTTGGAGGTGCCGTGTTTGCAGCGAGATTGCAGAGAGGTTTCGGGGGGAGACGGTGCTCCCGGCTTCGTGAGCTGTCAAGGGTGCGGAGGCTCCTCCTGCGAACCTTGTCGCGGAATCGATTCGACGGCTGATTCCTGCGGTTGAGGATCGATCGGCACGCTCGAACACTTCCGGGGTGGAGGCATGCGGATGGCGGCGTGACCTTCCGCCGTGTGGGGCACGGTGGGCCGCGCGGGTGGGTCCGGCGACCGGGCCCGGCTCACCGTATGCCTGCCTTTCATGCCGGTGAGCAGGTACACAGCCGCCAAACCCCTATGACGGAGGGCCGGTCCGGAAGGCACTGGCCGAAGCGGCGGAGCCTCGGCCCGCGCGTCGGCGCCGCCTTCGCCGCGCGACACGCCATTGACCCCACACTCCGCCACTCGTACCATCACGTCGAAGCGCTTGCGTGGAATCGATTCGTCCCACGCCTTCCGGTAATACGTGAGACGCGGAACGCGTGACGGTTCCCGGCAGCCCGACGCCGTTCCCCGCGACTCATGGCACTCGGGCATCCTTCGTCCGCCCCGAACCGCCAGAGCGCGCAGGCCGGCTGCACGCACCGCTGGGCACCAGGGCGCTCGAACAGCACCATCCGTGACGAGCCCCGGGGACGGCTGCGACGCCGTACACACAGCCCACCGCCGCGGACCGAGCACCCTTGCGCCGCACGGCCGTAACGAAGTGGCACCGATCTCGAGGAATGACGCGATGAGACGAGACCTGACCGCCCGGGCACGGCTGCCACAGCTCTGCCTACGACGGCGACCATGCTGACGGCGCCGGCGCGGGGCGAGGCGGCCACGTCACCGGCAACCGGTTCGACGACGGCACCGCGACGGCCCCGGCACCCGGACGGACGTCGACAAGGGCCCGCTCGAGCCCGGCACCCGCCCGGCCGCTCCGTCACGCCCCGTACCGGGTGATCGCCGGTACACAAGGGCGCACACCCCTGACGCCCCACCTGCCCGCGTGGCCGCGGCAACCGCCGCGACTGCTTCGTCGGCTCGGCTGCGGATGCGCCCCCGGCCTCCGGGTTCGCGCTCAACGCCGCCGGATACCGCCGGGAGCACGGCGGTACGGCCCCGTGTCGTCGCGGTCGGGTATGAGTGAGCGCCGGACCGCACCAGCCGCGAGGATCCGATCGCCCCTGCCGGACGGCGGTGGTCGCCGTGTGTGGCGTGTGGGCGGGCTGTCGAAGCCGGGCTACCAAGGAGGTTACTGATGCCAGGAAGCGCACTTTCACGGCGGGGGCCCGAGGGCTTCCCGTCCGGTCGGACACAGCCCGGCTTACGGGCACGGCCCGTCACGACGGTTGCGGCCTCGATCGTGGCCGTCGCGGGACTGATCGCTGCGATGCTCGCGACCCTCCAACCGGCGTCGGCCGCCGGCAACCCCTACCAGCGCGGCCCTGATCCCACCGTGGCAAGCGTCGCCGCCAGCAGCGGCCCCTTCACCACCGCGTCGGTCAGCGTGCCACCTGGCAACGGATTCAACGGCGGCACGATCTACTACCCCACCGACACCAGTCTGGGCACCTGGGGTGCCGTCGCGATCGTCCCCGGCTACACCGCCCGTTTCGCCGACGAAGAAGCATGGATGGGGCCATGGTTGTCGTCCTTCGGTTTCATCGTGATCGGCGTCGAGACCAACAGCCGCACCGACTACGACACCGCCCGCGGCACCCAGCTGCTGGCAGCGTTGGACTACCTCACCCAGCGAAGCCCCGTGCGTGACCGGGTCGACCCCGACCGGCTCGCGGTCATCGGCCACTCGATGGGCGGCGGCGGGGTCGTCAGCGCCTCCGAACGACGGCCGTCACTGAAAGCCGCCATCGCCCTCGCGCCCTTCTCCCCCTCACAGAACCTGACCACCGATCTGGTACCCACCATGGTCATCGGCGGGCAGAAAGACACGGTTGTCACCCCCTCCTACCTCGACGGCCTGTACGCCACCATGCCCGCCGCCACGCAAAGCGCCTTCCTCCAGATCGCCGGAGCCGACCACGTCTACTACACCCACCCCAACAACACCGAGATGAAGGTCCTGATCCCCTGGCTCAAGACCTTCGTCGACGACGACACCCGCTACACCCAGTTCCTCTGCCCGGCCCTGGCCGACCCCGCCGGCATCTCGACCTATCACAGCAAGTGCCCGTACGTACCTCCGCACACCACACCGCCCAGCGGTACGGGTGCGCTGCGTGCGGTGGGTGCGGGCAGGTGTCTGGAGGTGCCGGGCGGATCCACGACGGCGGGTGTACAGACGCAGATCCGGGACTGCACCGGCGCGGCTGACCAGACCTGGTCCCAGACCGCCTCCCACGAGCTCACCGTCCACTCCGGCGGCAGCCGACTGTGCCTGGACGCCTCCGGCCAGGGCACCAGCCCCGGCACCAAGGTCATCACCTGGACCTGCAACGGCCAGACCAACCAGCAGTGGACGCTGAACTCCAACGGCACCATCACCAACGCCCGGTCCGGCCTGTGCCTGGACGTCACCGGCGCCGCCACCACCAACGGCACCCCCGTGGAACTGTGGACCTGCAACGGCGGATCCAACCAGCAATGGTCACTGAGCTGACCTTGTGAGAGACCCGCGCTCGACGCCGGGGCGGCACCCGACCGCCGCCCCGGCAGGTCACCCCGCGCCCGATGGCGAGTCGACTCGCGCGAGGTATCCTTTCGACCCGCGGGCAAGTTCTCGGGGAGCTGCATGAACATCGGGGAGATCGCTCGGCGCGCCGGCGTGTCACGCAGCACGGTGTCTTACGCTCTCAGCGGCAAACGACCCGTCGCGAGCGGCACCCGCAGACGTATCCAGGACGTGATCAACGAATTGGGGTATCGCCCCAACGCGACCGCGAGGGCCCTCAAGGAGGGCCGTACCCGGACGATCGGTCTCGTCATCCCGCCGGCCGGCAACAGGCTCACACACATGCAACTGGACTTCGTTGCCAGCGTGGTCGACGCCGCCGCCCGGGTCGACCTGGATGTGCTGCTGTCCCCTTCCGGCGGGGATCACGACCGCTCCTTCGAGCGGTTGGTCTCGGAGAGCCGCGTGGACGGTGTCATCCTGATGGAGATCCGCCTGGAGGACCCTCGTGTGGGTCGCCTACAGGATGCCGGGCTGCCCTTCGTCGGCATCGGGCACACGGCCGGCGACCAGCAGATGTCCTGGATCGACGTCGATTACGCCGGCTTGGTCCAGCACTGCGTGCGGCACCTCGCCGATCTGGGACACCGCCGAGTGGCTCTGATCACTCGTTCCCCGGAACTCGTCTCCGCCGGTTACGGTCCGGCGCGCAGGGCCAGAGAGGGTTTCGAGGCCGCCGTGGCGGAACGCGGCCTCGACGGCATCGAAGTGCCTTGCGGGGACGACGCCCGCTCAGGTCAGGAATGTATCGAGGCGCTGCTGCACAGCCATCCGGACCTCACCGCTGTCACCACCATCAACGAGGCCGCCCTGCCCGGCATCCAGCGCGCGCTGGCGGACACTGGCCTCCAAGTGCCGTACGACTTCTCCATCACCGGAGTGGCGGCCAAGACCTGGGCCGAGGACTTCCGCCCGCCGCTCACGGCAGCGGACGTACCGGCCCTGGAAATGGGCGAGAAGGCTGTTTCCCTGCTGGTGGAACGCATCGCCGCGCCGGACACCCCGCCTCGGCACATCCTGTTGACCCCCCCGATCTCGCTGCGCTCCAGCACAGCCGCCGCACGCACCGGCCGGCAGGTGTGAGTCAACCGCGCGGCGCGCTGAGTCGGGGGGGGGTACGGCGATCCCGTCCACAAGACGCCCCCGACGCCGACCGTTCCGCAGGCCGAGGGGCGATGTCCCGCCAGGCCTTGATCTCGTCGGCCAAGGCGTCGGCGTAGTCACCGAACGGGGAGACGGCGCTCTGGCGGCGGGCCAGCCCCTGGCGACGCGGCGGCGCAGATCCTCCGGCAGTCGGTGGGCGAGGTCCCGGGCCATCTCGGAGGGCAGGTCCGGGTGGGCGACCAGGACGAGCCGCAGGTTCCTGCCGTTCGTGTCCGCGTCGGGCTGGCTCATACCTCCTCGTCCTGCCGCCGGGCAGGCCTCGGTGATGTCGCGCCTCGCCCCTTCCCCCAGGCCGCCACCACAGGGAGGGCTCCGCTCGTCCCCCCGTTCGGCATCACGCCGCGCCTGCGGGCCGGGGCACCCCTAGCATGCTGACTGTGCGACCCATTCTCCCGAAGATCGAGGGCGGCCGGGTACAGGGCCTCCTGCAGCTCATCGAGGACGGCATCCACCTCCTCGTCGCCGCGCTCCTCGTATTGCTCGCGGGGCTCCTGACCGTCGGGGTCGTCCATGACGTCAGCAGGTCGATCCAGGGGCCGTACCGCGGGGCGCCGGTCGTTCTCTCCGCCCTGGACAACAGCCTTGTGCTGTTCATCGTGGCCGAGCTGCTCCACACCGTCCGCCTCACCATCAGGAACCAGACCCTCGACGCGGAGCCGTTCCTCGTCGTCGGCCTGATTGCCGGCATCCGCAAGGTGCTCATCGTGACGGCCGAGGCGGAGAAGTCCTTCCGGTGGAACGTCGAGGGGATCGAACTTCTCATCCTGGCGGGGCTGATCCTCGTGATGGCGACAGCGGCGTACGTGTGGCGGCGCTCAACGCGGCCGGGAGACTACTTCCCGCTCCAGGAGAGGGGGCGCTCCCCGTCGCCGGCGCCGTCACCCACCCCGGTGCGCGGGCCCTGATCCGTCACCTTCCGCCGCCATGGCCGCCCGCATCCGCCGCTCCTCCCGAGCCGAGCCGACGTCCCGTTCCAGGGGTGTGCGGCTCACGGCCGTCGCAAGGTCCTCCAAGGCCCGCTTCTGCAGTTCCGCTCCGCGCCGCACCACCGGGCTCCGCTCCCCGGCGGCGGCGCCCTCCCACGAGTGGAGCACCTCCTCCACGCGCCCCCAGTCCGGATTCCTGTGCTCCCGCACGTCGACTGCCGCCCGCGCGGTGTCCGCCTCCAGGGCCTCGGCGAACCGCTCCGCCTCGGGGACGAAACGGCTGTCGGCCCGCGGGACGTGGCCCTCCATGAGCATCGCCGCCCGGCCGAACCCCTTGAGCGCCTCCTGCGCCTCCTCCGCCTCGCGCGACGTCAGACCCCTCGGGCGGACCGGTTCCTGCCTTGCCCGGTCGTACGCCTCCTGCCAGGCGGCACGTGCCTCCCTGCTCGCCAGCAGTGCCCTGCGCATGTCGGCGCGACGCTCCCGGGTCGGATCGGCATAGCTGCGGAGCACCGCGGCCGCGTAGCGGCCGTTGGCGGCGAGCCAGTCCGCAAGCCGGCCCGGCAGCCGGGGCGTCTCCCATGCGGGGAACACCACGTACGCCAGCATTGCCAGGGCCCCGCCGAGCAGGGTCAGCACCACCCGCTCCGGGACCGTCTGCTCCCATGCCTGGCCGCCCATACCGAGCAGGAAGACGACGTACGCGGCAGTGAAGCACTGGGAGTAGGCGTAGCCGGTACGGATCAGCGTGTACGACAGGCCCGCCGAGACCACCGCCAGCGCGCCGAACACATGGGCGTCCGGGCCCAGGGTCCGTACCATCCCGGTGGCGAGCGCGACCCCCGCCAGGGTCCCGGCGAGACGGGCCACCGCACGCGCGTACGTCCGGTGGAAGTCCGGCCGCATCACCATCACCGAGGCGATGGGCGCCCAGTAGCCGTGGCCCAGTGGTAGCCGGGCGGCGATCAGATAGCCGAGCGTGGCCACCGCCGCCAGGCGGACGGCGTGCCGGAACACGGGCGAGTCCCTGCAGAGCTCACGGCGGACCGCCCGGACGACGACCGGGACCAGCCGGAACAGTGTCGGGCGCACCAGGAACTGGGCGCCCGCGGGGCCGGGCGGCGTGGGCGTCTTCCCGCGCGCGCCGCCGCTCCTGGCGATCTCCAACGCCTCGCCGAGCAGTTCCACGAGCCGCTCGGCGGCCTGCCGCGCGGGGCCGTCCAGCACCTCGTGCTCCTCGTCGATGCGCAGGACGTCCGTGCTCCCGGGCGGCACCTCGGCGGGAGTGCCGCAGCGGATCGAACGGGCGGCCGCGTCCAGGACGTCGGCGGCCGCGTCGAGCAGCTCCCGCGCGCGGTCCCGCCCGGGTCCCTCCGCCGGGGCGCCGACGACCGGGTCGGCGAGCGCGGCGACGACCGGCCGAATGCGCTCGGCGAGGCCCCGGGGGCCGTGGAGGACAGGGGGACGGGTGCGGGCCTGCGACGGCGTCACAGCGGCCGCGTCCCTGGCCGTCATCAACGGCTCCGGGTCGAACGGGGCGGTCGGGTCGTGCCGCAGCCGGCGGGCGTAGTCCGCAACAGCGGCCAGGGCGTCGGCGAGCGCGTCACGATGCGCCCCCCAACGGCGGATCGGGAACAGCAAGATCAGCACGGCCTGCACCACGCCTCCGAGCGCGATGACCCCGGCGTGTTCCAGGGCTCGCCCGACACTCGTGGGCAGGGTGATGGTCACCAGCATGCTGCCGACCGTCGTCGCCGCGACGATCCCGGCGGTCGATCCGACGGCCCACGCCATCCCCGCGACAAAGGCCCATACGGCCAGCAGCGGGAGGAACGTCACGAGACGCCCCGCGGCCAGGTAGCCCACGAAGGTGCTGAGCGCCAGTCCCGCGCCCGCGCCGAGCGCGATCACCTTGCGTGGACGCCAGGTGCGCTGGAAGGTGGCCCCACCCGCGGAGTAGGCACCGAGGGCGGCGGACGCGGCATACGCAGGGGAGGCCAGCCACAGCGCCGGCCCGATGACGATCGCCACCCCAGCGGCCGTGCGCAGCGCGAGCAGGGGCTCCAGCCGCGTCTCCTCGATCGTGAGCCCGGATCGCACGACCTCCCCGAAGGCCCGCAGCCACGTCACGGGTGTGAGCCTAGCCGGAACACCCTGCCGGGTCGCGCCGGCCGCGCCGCCGCCTCCTGGCGGCGCGGCGCTCGGCGGGCGCGCGATCCCGGGCCGATCTACACTCACAAACCCGCACCCTCGCGTACATTGGCGAGCCCGCCCGGCCACCGCCGAGCTGTATCAGCCCGAATACGGCGCTCCGGGACCGCCCACACTGCCCCGCAACCGCCGGGCGGCCCGGCCTCTGACCCCGTTCATCCAGGCCGATACCCGCTTTCACGACGTCGCCTGGCGGCAAGGCACCAAAGGACCTCGCGTTTCGTAGTGGTTGAGGTGCGTCCGTCGGGAAGGGGAGCCTCCCGCACAGCCCAGGAACAGGCTGGCGGCCGCAGCCGCTGGGACGGGTGCTGCCACTGCGGACACTGCTGGTCGAACGGCCCGCAGAAGCCGACGAGCCGGCCGGCTACTGGATGACCGACCTGCCCTCCACCACGCCGATCGCCTACCTCGTGCGGTGGGCGGAGATGCGCTGGCGGATCGAGCATGACCGATCCGTTGGTACGGCGGCCCTCGGGTCCCTCACCGCTTGTGGCCGTTCCCGTGTCCGTTCGGATGCAGGACCACCTTGGTCCAGCCCTCGTCACGGGCGTCGAAGTGCTCGTAGGCGGTGGGGGCCTCGTCCAGGCTGAGTTCGTGGGAGACGACGAAGCTCGGCGTGGCCTTCCCGCCGGCGATCAGATCCCGCAGCGCCCGGTTGTACCTCTTCACCGGCGCCTGCCCGGTGCCCATGTGCTGGCCCTTGAACCACATCATGCCGAAGTCGATCGGGACCTTGCCCTGCGCCTCCAGCTCCCCCTGTGCCTCGGCACCGCCGGGGTCCTCGGGCAGGAACACGCCCACCACACCGATGTCGCCCGTGAACCTGACCGAGTCGATCAGTCCGTTGAGCGTGAGGCTGGCGTCCTCGTGTCCTTCGGGGTCGTGTGCCTGGTAGCCGACGCACTCACAGCCGTTGTCGGCGCCCAGACCGAGGGTGGCCTCCTTGACGACCTCCGCCGGGTTCTGCTCGGCGGTGTTGATCGGGATGGCCCCGATCTCCTCCGCCTTGCGCAGCCGGTCGGGCTGGTAGTCGGCTACCCAAACGCGGCCGGCGCCCTTGAGGAGGGCGGAGTAGGCCGCCATCAGCCCGACGGGACCGGCCCCGAAGACGATTGTCTGGTCGCCAGGTTTGACGTGGGCCATCTCTGTGGCGTGATAACCGGTGGGGAAGATGTCGGCGAGCATCACATAGTCGGTCTGCCGGTCGGCGGCGTCCTCACCCAGACGCAGCGCGTTGAAGTCGCCGTAGGGCACGCGCAGCAGTTCCGCCTGGCCGCCCTGGTAGGGGCCCATGTCGGCGAATCCGTAGGCGGCTCCGGCGAGGGCCGGTTCCGGCTGCATGGTCAGGCAGTAGTTGGTGAGACCCCGCTCGCACTGCTTGCAGAAGCCGCAGGCGATGTTGAAGGGCAGGACCACATACTCGCCGACCTGGACCTTGCGGACGGCCGAGCCGACCTCCACGACCTGGCCCATGTTCTCGTGTCCCAGGGTGCGGCCAGACTCGAACGAGGTGCGGCCCTCGTACATGTGCAGGTCCGAACCGCAGATGTTGGTGGTGGTGATCTTGACGATGATGTCGCAGGGGTGTTCGATCTTCGCGTCCGGTACGTCCTTCACCGTGACCGTTCGCGGACCTTCATATACCGCTGCTTTCATGATTGCTTCCTTCGGTGCCGCGGCGTGACCGCAGCACGGCGGTGATGGAGACGGCGCAGAGAGCCTGACTCCCGGGAGTTCGGGCGACGGGGTCCGTGGCTCTGGCATGCCTCTGGGGGCCGTTCACCCGGATCAAGTGGAACGGTGGTGCCGCCGCCCCGCCAGGCGGAGCCCCGGCGCTCCGGCGGCGTGCCGGCCGGGTCCCCGTCGGCCCCCGACGCGAAACAACCACGCCCCGATCGATCAGCGGAATCTTCGTACCCGGACGACCACCAACCACCGACGAATCTCCGGCTCAGGTCACCAGCTAGTCACCGTCGTCGTCTCGGAGCATGTGGCGACGCTCCTGTTCGCGCTTGGAATAGGCGGCTGCCCGGATCGCCTCGTCGCTCTCCAAGCCTGATCCCAGCGCGCCGCCCACCGTGGCGACCGAAGCGACGAACCAGGCCAACGTCCAGTATTCCGTTGCGTGCAGCGGGGTTCGTGTCATGGAGGCGAACACTTGGTCGTTGAGGATGAACAGCGCCCACACCAAGTTGATGACGATCAAACCCACGTAGCAGACGAGCACCCCCATACCCACGGTCATGACCGTCGAGGCGTTGTAGAGCCTCGCCCTCTGCCTCGCCTCCGGCGAGACCTCTGTTGATCGATCCCACAGCTGTGCGTCTACGATCAGCCAGCCGATCATGAGCCCGACAGACCCGACCATGGCGATCACGAGGCGTGGCGCGCTCAGAGACTCGGCCAGGCTCCAGATGGTGGAGTTCACGGTGGCGACTGCTCCCGTGGCGAGTGCGGCCGCCAGGGCTTTCGACAAGCCCGGCACCAACCGCCACGGCTGGTTGGCGCGGACCATACCGACGAGCACCCTCAGGTAACCGCGCGGCCCACTGACGACGTACCGAAGATCAGCGGTCTCCTCCTCACCGACCGGGCCCGGGTGGATAGGCGTGAGACGACCGGCAAAGGGCCCCAGAAGCGGTTGACTTTGCGGACCCGCCAAGCCAAGCACGGCTTCTTCCACGGCCCGCCGGGCCCTCGTCTGCAGACGCAAGCCCAGCGGAGGAAGAGACAGCAGCGCCAAGCCGTGTTCGTGACTCAGATCCACAACGAGCTTGCGCCCGTGTGAGTGCAGCGGAAGGTCGGTGAGGGCCACGACGATGTCCCAATTCTCCGCTCTTCCGCGGTCCATGATCCGGTGCATCAAGGTGGGCGGGTCATCCGTCCCTGACGTGAAGGGCTCACTGACCACCTCGACGTCGAACCGTCGCCCCTGGCCCGACTTGTCGGCGAGCCGAGTGGGAAGTATCTGGGCCATGCGCCGCGCGATTTCCGTGGGCGCGTCCGGATCCGCCAGGAGAGCTACGACCGTGACGTCCTGAGGCGACACCCGCATGACCGGACCCTTCTCGTCGGCTGCCCCCGCGATCGCAAGTGCCCACAGGATGCCCCCGAGGCAACGTCGACGCCGCGTGACACGCTGGCCCCCGCCAGCGGTTGTTGCGGCAAGGCCAGATCTCCTCGTCCTCCCAGTACAGGGCCTGCTCCCACCAGCGGGCCACGACCGCGTGCGCCACCGCGAACGCCCGCTCCGCGCCACCCCGGCCCGCACCGCACGCCGCGCCCCCTCTTCGGTGTCCGGCCCGGGAGTAACGGCTCGGTCCGCGCCCCCTGCGCGTCGGTCAACGGCGCACCCGGACCAACGATCCGGTGATCCAAACGAAACGGCGTAGGCGTGAGTGGAGCGCTGCTCCCGGACTCCGGCAAAGCCCTTCCACCCGGGAGGATCCAGAACGCCAGCGCGGCACCGCACACGTCCTGCCCGGCGTCCGCGGGCGGTTGCGGCTGCTAGGCGGGATGGTCCGCGTCAACCGGCCCTGGCCGCTTGCGCCCTTTAGGTGGGGCCGCTCCGCGACGCGGTGTTCACCCTGCTGTCGATCCGCACGCCCGTCCGACCACCCGGGCAGTCGGACGCCTGGGCCTGGCAGGGCAATACAGGGAGGCTAATTGGGCCCGCCATGCGCATGCGTTGGCGCGCCCCCGTCGGCCAGGCTGACTGGGAAGCCCAGGGGGCCGGGAGCCACCCCGGCGCCCGCTGCCGGAGGTTGCCGTCATGACCGTGATGTCCATCGCCAGGTTCGAAAGATTCTTCCGCGCGGCCGCCGGGCTGGACGTCGACAAGAACGATCTCAAGCGCTACAGCGACTTCGTCGACGCCAAGCTCTACGATCTGCTGACCGTCGCCCAGGCCACTGCCAAGGCCAACGGGCGCGACATCATCCGGACCTGTGACCTACCGATCACGAAAGGCCTACAGGAGAGCATTCACCACTTCCGGAACATCGACCAGGAAGTGGAACTCAAGCCGATCCTGGAACAGCTCGCCACCCACCCGGCTCTGGACCGCACGCCCGACGAGGAGACCGAGGCGGCCTATCCGGACATCATCGGCGGACTCAGCCTGGCCCTTGCCCAGAGCTTCAAGATCCTCCACCCCGACCTGAAGAACCCCCAGACCCAGCACTGGGACGAGGCCCGAGCCGTCTTCGACCTCCTGCTGTGAGTGGCGACCGGACCAGGCGGTGCAGGCCATGGCCAAACAGCGTCAGCGCGCTCTGCTTCCTCGGCTGCCGCAACGATCCTGCTGGCCCGACGCGGCTGGGCAAACAGCCCTCGGGCGGCTGACGCACCTGGTCGGTGAGTCGGGTCCGGGGAGCGGCTGAGCGACACCATCGCGCAGCGCATGCGTACCAGGCCGATGCACCTGCCCACGGAGATGGTGAGGGCTTTCCTCCCTCCCCGGTCGATCGGCACCGGGCGGGTCGTTTCGACGGCGGTTCTGGAGCCTGCGTACGGACTGGGCGGCGATGCTTTCGACCATGTGTTCACCGAGGACGTTCTGCACGCCACAATCCTTGGCGGCATCGGGCACGATCTGGCGTCCGGACTTGCCACCTCTGTAGCGCTGGCTCGCGGGCACCGTGGACCAGGCGCTGGCGAAGTGGCTTCCGGAGCGGTTCTGCACGGGTGTCTTCACCCAGTTGCACATGCCCGCCGGTGTGCTGCGATGGTGCAACTGCGGCCACCCGCCTCCGTTGCTCATCCGTCGCCACCGCCTGGTCCATAAGGCCTTGGAGCGGCCTCCTGAGCCTCCTTTGGGTCTGCCCGCCAATCTCGCCGGGACCGCCCGTCAGGTGCACGACGTCAGGCTCGAACCCGGTGATCGAATACTGCTCCACGCAGACGGCGTCGTGGAGTCACGCGACGAGGCAGGCGAAGAGTTCGGCCTGGAGCGCTTCACCGACTACATCATCCGGTCGACCGCAGCGGGGCAGAGCGCCCCGGAAGTGCTGCGCCTGCTCATCCATGCCATCCTCGAGCGTGGTATGGCGTCGCTCAGGTGCAGCGCCATACCCGCGCAGGCAGGGCCCTTCGGACAATCAGCACACTCGGCAACCGCCCGCGACCTATTGGTGGGACGGCCGGAGCGCCGCAGCCCTGACGATGGTCGGCAGCTGGGCGCCGAACTGTACGGCCGTCTCGACCGGGAGACGATCCCGGAGCGGGTGCAGCACGGCCCTAAGTGCCGCGTACGACTGCTTGCGCCGTTCCTTGGGCCATTCGAAGGCCTCCTCGACGTCCTTGAGGAGCCGATTGGCCTTGTCCACCATGGTGTCGAACGAGGAGAAACCTGTCTCAACCATTTCCGTGGGCCTTTCGTTCTGGGCGCCTCACGGGCTCAGTCCGCGAGGTCGGCCTTGCCGAACAGGACCGCGTAACTGGAGGGGAGTTGGCTGATGATCTGATTCAGCTCTCCGCCGGTGACAGCGTCGGCAACGGTGGTCAGGACTGCGCTGGCGTCCCACTGCGCCGTACGTGGCCGGGCATGGGTGCGCTCGGCGACCCGGCGGTAGAACTCTTCGATCCCGAAGCTCTGCGCCTGCTTCGGCGTGGCTTGGTCCAGAACTTGTCCCAGCGGGCCGGGCAGCTGGGATGCGAGGTCCTTGACCTCTCCCGGGCTGATCCGTTGGGCCAGCACTTCCAGCACGGCGTTGGTGACGTCCGCGGCTTCGTCCTGGTCGTTGTATTCGCCTCGCTCGCGTACACGGGCGAGGAATCCGTCGTATTTCATCGCTGCCTTCCTTCTGCCCGCTCCGGTCACCGCTGGACATGGGGGTCGCTCGGTGCGCCTTCGGGCCGGCCGGGTCCGTCCGCCGGCGCGTAGCTGCCGCTCGCAAGGCCCTTGGCCCGGGACTCCCGCACGGACTCACGCAGGGCACGGCGGAAGCGTCCGGGGCCCAGGAACGGCCGTCCACTGCCTGTTCGAGTCGGTCGCGGCGCGTCGGGCCGGCTTCTTGGAGCGCGTCGGTGATCTGTTCGATCTCGTCGTCGAGGCCTTGTTCGGCCATGGCGGACGTACGGCTTGCCGTGCCCGCGGTGCCGGCCATCCCCGGCGAGTTCAGGGTACTGCCCGGTCCGGTGCCCGGGCGGTAGCGGCGGGCTCCGGCGCGCTCCCGCTCCCGGCGGCGTGCGGCGCTGGCAGCCGACCTCGGCCGGCGGCTGGCCTTCGGGTGCGGAGTGGAGGGAAGCAAGCGATATCCGACGGCTCAGGACGCCGAGCGTTACGCACGGGTATTCGACCGCGAGGACCAGGCGGACATGGGGCGGCGAGCACCGCTGGGCCTGCTCCCCCTTCGGCTGCTGCGCGCCTGGTGTCTGCGGCGTCGAAAGGAAGCCGTTGGAGAGCCACGTGCCGCGTCTCCGCCGCCGTGAGGGGTTGTGATACGGGACGTCGTTCATGAGTCACCCGGGTGTCGAGCCTCGCCGGCCCGGCCGCGGTGCCGGACGTGTGTCCGGAACCGCGGCGTTCGCGTCTCAGGCGCTGCTCTCGGTGCTTTCACTCGTCTCGCTGATCTCGATGTGCCGGGGCTTTGCGACCTCGGCCTTGGGGACGGTGATGGTAAGCACCCCGTCCGACATCTGCGCATTGATCTTTTCGGTGTCGAGCTCTCCGGGCAGCCGCAGCCGGTACTCGAAGGCTCCGGTGCGGCGGGTGCTCCGGCGCAGGACGCCTTTGCGTTCCTTCTCCTTGATCTCTCCGGTGACCACCAACTCCTGGCCGTTCGCTTCGACGTTGATGTCCTTGCTCTTCACGCCGGGGAGTTCGATCTCGACGTGGAAGGCGTCGTCGGACTCCGTGACATCCGCCAGGGGTGTCCACGCGACTGCGGGCGCCGCGCCTCCCACCGTGGATTCGATCAGTCCGCTCATCTCGCTGAGCAGTTGATCGAACTCGGTCAGCGGATTGCGTGCCCAGCCAAGGGGCCTGTCCTGCATTGCGCCACCGCGGGGGCGCCGGACGGGCGTGGTCATTCCCATCGCCTCCTTCTCCTTCTCGTGATCTCGTCGCCCGCTGGGTGTCATGCGAGCCAAGCGGACTCCTTCGGACGGGTGTGCGGGGAGCTGTCGGTGCCGCCGGGCGCGGCCGTTTGGCCCAGGTAGCGGTGCACGAAGTGGATGCTCATCGCGCCTTCGCCGACCGCGGAGGCCACGCGTTTCACCGAGCCGCTGCGGACGTCGCCGGCGGCGAAGACGCCAGGCAGACTGGTCTCCAACGTCAGGCAGTCGCGGCCCTGGCTCTGCCACAGTTCGGGAACGGAGCAGGCCTGCGCCTCCGCTCCGGTGAGCACGAAGCCGCGTGCGTCGAGGGCGAGCGCGCCGGACAGCCACTCGGTGTGGGGGTCGGCGCCGGTGAAGACGAACAGGGCCCGCACCGCGAGGTGGCGGTGCTCGCCCGTACGGTGGTCGACCACGGTGACCGCCTCCAGCACCTTGTCGCCGAGTGCCTCGGTCATCTCGGTGTGCAGCAGCACGCGCACCCGCGGGTGCCGCTCGATCTGATCGATCAGGTAGCGGGACATGTGCGCCTCGAGGCTCGGCCCACGGACGAGCAGATACACCTGCGGTGCGTACCCGGCCAGGAAGAGCACGGCCTGCCCCGCGGAGTTGCCGCCGCCGATCACCGCCACCGGGTCGGTACGGCACTGCTGCGCCTCGTAGACGGTCGCCGAGTAGTGGACGCTCGTGCCCTCCAACGGCTCGATGCCGGGCACATGGAGGCGGCGGTAGCGGGCGCCGGTGGCCAGGACGACGGTACGGGCGGTGATCTCGCTGCCGTCGGCGAACCCGACGGCGTAGTGGCCGTCACGCCGTTCGAGCCGGGACGCCTCCGCCGGGACGCTGATCCGAGCGCCGAACTTGCCCGCCTGGAGCACAGCGCGCTCGGTGAGTTCGGCGCCGGAGATGCCGGAGGGGAAGCCGAAGCAGTTGTCGATGCGGGAGGACGTCCCGGCCTGGCCGCCGGTGGCCAGCGCCTCGACCACGGTCGTGTCGAGGCCCTCCGAGGCGGCGTTCACCGCGGCGGCGAGACCGGCCGGACCGGAGCCGACGATAAGGAGATCGCCGCGGCCGTTGCCCGACGGCAGGGGCGGCAGACCGATGAGCCGGGCCAGTTCGGCGTTGCTCGGATTGCGCAGCAGGGTCGTGTCCCGCCAGATCACCAGCGGCGTCTCCTCCGGACCGACCGCGAAGCGGCGCAGCAGCGCCTCGGCCTCCTCGTCCGTCTCCAGATCGATCCAGCGGTGCGGCAGCCGGTTGCGGGCGGCGAACTCGCGCAGCCGCCGGGTGTCGGGCGAGTAGCGCGAGCCGATGATGCGGAAACCGGCGCCCTGCCCGACGAGCAGGGCACGGCGGCCCAGGCAGGCGCGCAGCACCACATCACCAAGGAGGGAGTCCCGGGTCACCAGGTCACGCAGCTGATCCATGGACAGGGCGAGAATCTCGCCGGGGTCCCTGACCACGGCGGTGTAGAAGGCCACCTGTCCGTTCAGGAGGCCGAGTTCGCCGATGAAGCGGCCAGGGCCGTGCACACGTAGCAGGTGTTCATCGGGCGTGCCGTAGCCCTCGACGATGGCGACCGAACCACTGAGGACGACGTAGAACACCTCGCACCGCTCCCCCTCCCGGATCAGGACGTCACCGGCGTCAACCGCGCGCCGCCGGCCATGCTGCGCCAGACGGGCCATCTGGTCGTCCGACAGACGGGGATAGGCGCCGTAGATGTCGGGGGTCTCGAAGGGGACGCTCTCCTCCGCCTCGTCCGGCACAGGCGCTGCGCCGGGCCGCGTCTCGTCGCCGGGCATCACACGAACGCCTCATGGGCGAAGCACCACCGCCAGTCCTCGCCGGGCTCCAGCGACGCCACGATCGGATGGCCGTCGGCGGCGGCGTGACGGCGGGCGTGCCGGTTCGGCGAGGAATCGCAGCAGCCGACGTGGCCGCAGGTCAGGCAGAGCCTGAGGTGGACCCAGGGGGAATGCGTGGCCAGGCATTCCTCGCACCCCGGGGCGCTTGGGGTGACGGGGCGTACGAGGGCGAGGTGGGGGTCGGTTCGTATGGTCATGGCCGATCATCCCTTCCCGGCCGGTGCGCGGCCCGCGATCGACTGCTCCACCCACCGCCGCAGGGCAGGGGCAGGTGCGGCACCCGCCTGCCGGGCGATGGTCTGTCCTTTGTCGAGGATCAGCAGCGTCGGTACGGCCTGGACCTCGAACCGCCGCGCCAGGCGCGGGTTCTTGTCGATGTCGACCTTGACCAGCTTGATCGTTCCCGCGAGATCGGCGGCGACCTTCTCCAGCGCGGGGCTCACCATGCGGCAGGGGCCGCACCAGGTGGCCCACAGGTCGACGACGACGGGCACGGTGGCCTGCTCGACGACCTCGGTGAAGTCGTCGTCGCCCGCGTCGGCCATCCACGGCAGAGGCTGCTTGCAGTTGCCGCACCTGGGGCGGCCCTCGGCGGCCACGGGTACCCGGTTGGTGCGCCCGCAGTGTGGGCAGGCGACGCTGGTGGCTTGCACGGTACTCATGCCGCCCTCGCTCCCTTCACGTCCTCGGGCTGGTCGTAGGTGACCACGAGTTCTCCGTGCTCGGCGTCGACGCGGACCGTCGCTCCGTCCTGGACGTCGCCGCGCAGCAGGGCACGCCCGACCAGGGTCTCGACCTCGTGGGAGATGTAACGCCGCAGCGGCCGGGCCCCGTACACCGGGTCGTAGCCCTGGTGGGCGATCAACTCGCGTGCCGCGTCGGTGAGTTCGACGGTGATGCGGCGCTCGGCGAGGCGGCGGCGCAGTTCGTCGAACTGCAGCTCCACGATGCGCTCGATCTGCCGCTCACCGAGCGGCTTGAACAGCACGATGTCGTCGACGCGGTTGAGGAACTCCGGGCGGAAGTGCCCGCGCAGCTCGCCCATCACCAGGGCGCGGGCGTCCGGCTTGATCTCACCCTCGGCGGTGGCGCCGTCGAGGAGGTGCTCGGAGCCGATGTTGGACGTCATGATGATCACGGTGTTGCGGAAGTCGACGGTGCGGCCCTGAGCATCGGTGATGCGGCCGTCGTCGAGGACCTGAAGCAGGGTGTTGAAGACATCGGTGTGCGCCTTCTCGATCTCGTCGAACAGCACAACCGAGTACGGCTTGCGGCGTACGGCCTCGGTGAGCTGGCCGCCTTCCTCGTAGCCGACGTATCCGGGCGGTGCGCCCATGAGCCGGCTGACGGTGTGCCGCTCCTGGTACTCGCTCATGTCGAGGCGGACCATGTTCTCCTCGGAGTCGAACAGGGCCCGGGCCAGGGTCTTGGCCAGCTCGGTCTTCCCGACGCCGGTGGGGCCGAGGAAGATGAACGAGCCGATGGGGCGGCGAGGGTCGCGGATGCCGGAGCGGGCGCGGATGATGGCGTCGGCGACGAGCTTGACGGCCTCGTCCTGGCCGATGACGCGCTCGCGCAGGATCTCGTCGAGGCGCAGCAGTTTCTCGCGTTCGCCCTCCTGGAGGCGGGAGACGGGGATGCCGGTCCAGGCGGCGACGATCTCGGCGATCTCCTCCTCGGTGACGACCTCGCGCAGCAGCCGGTTCTGCCCTTGTTTGGCGGCCAGTTGCTCCTCCTCTGCGGCGAGTCGGCGCTCCAGGTCCTGGAGGCGGCCGTAGCGGAGTTCGGCGGCGCGGTTGAGGTCGTAGGCGCGTTCGGCCTCCTCCGCCTCGTGGCGGACCTGCTCCAGTTCCTGCCGCAGTTCCTGCACGCGGCGGATCGCCTGGCGTTCGGCCTCCCACTGGGCGTGTTTGGCGTCGGCCTCGCCGCGCAGGTCGGCCAGTTCCTTGCGCAGTTCCTCCAGGCGGGTCTTGCTGGCGGGGTCGGTCTCCTTGGACAGGGCGGCTTCCTCGATCTCCAGGCGGGTGACGCGGCGGGTGATCTCGTCGAGTTCGGCGGGCATCGAGTCGATCTCGGTACGCAGCCGGGCGCACGCCTCGTCGACGAGGTCGATGGCCTTGTCGGGCAGGAACCGGTCGGTGATGTATCGGTGGCTGAGGGTGGCCGCGGAGACCAGCGCGGTGTCCTGGATCTTCACGCCGTGGAAGACCTCCAGGCGTTCGCGCAGTCCGCGCAGGATGGAGATGGTGTCCTCCACGCTCGGCTCGTCGACCAGGACCTGCTGGAAGCGGCGTTCGAGGGCCGCGTCCTTCTCGATGTGCTTGCGGTACTCGTCGAGGGTGGTCGCGCCGATCATGTGGAGTTCGCCGCGCGCGAGCATGGGCTTGAGCATGTTGCCCGCGTCCATGGCCCCTTCGGCGGCGCCCGCGCCGACGACGGTGTGCAGTTCGTCGACGAAGAGCAGGATGCGTCCCTGGGCGGCCTTGACCTCGCTGAGCACGGCCTTGAGGCGTTCCTCGAACTCGCCGCGGTACTTGGCGCCGGCGACCAGGGAGCCCATGTCGAGGGCGAACACCGTCTTGTCGCGCAGTCCTTCGGGGACGTCGCCGCGGACGATGCGCTGGGCCAGGCCCTCGACGATGGCGGTCTTGCCGACGCCGGGGTCGCCGATGAGAACGGGGTTGTTCTTGGTCTTGCGGCTGAGGATCTGGGTGACGCGGCGGATCTCCGCGTCACGGCCGATGACCGGGTCCAGCCGCCCGGAGCGGGCCTCGAGGACCAGGTCGCGACCGTACTTCTCCAGAGCCTCGTAGGCCACTTCGGGGTTGGCGGAGGTGACGCGCTGGTTGCCGCGGACCTGGGTGAGCGCGCTCAGGAACGAGTCCCTGGTGATGCCGGCCTCCTTGAGCAGGCGCCCGGCGGCGGTGGACGACCCCTCCTCGGCCAGGGCGAGCAGGAGGTGCTCCACGGACACGTACTCGTCCTTGAGGCGTTTGGCCTCCCGCTCGGCGGCATCGAGCAGGCGGGCGAGGCGCTGAGTGACGAAGACCTGGCCGGGCGCGGCGCCGGGGCCGGTGACCTTCGGGCGGCGAGAGAGTTCCTCGCGCACGGCGGCGCGCAGTTCCTTCGGCTCGTTGCCGGCCTGTTGCAGCAACCGCGGGATCAGACCGTCCTCCTGATCGAGAAGTGCGAGCAGCAGGTGTTCCCCGTCGACCTCGGTGTGCCCCATGCGGACGGCCGCGGTCTGGGCCTCCTGGAGGGCTTCCTGGGACTTCTGGGTGAGACGGTTCATGTCCATGGGGGTGTTTCACTCCTCGTGCCGCGCCCGCGCAGGGCGGCTTCGAGCAGGCTGATGCGGTCGAGCAGGTCGAGCACCAGGCCGATGGATGCGTAGTTGAGGCAGAGTCCGAAGCGCAGCCGCTGGATGCGGGCGAGGACCGCCGGGGCCGTGGGGTCGAACACCAGGTGCCCCGCGGCGTCGCGCTCGGCGTCGACCAGGCCGAGGGCGACGAACCGGCGGATCAGATCGGGGTGGAGGCCCGAGCGACGGGCCACGGCGTCCAGGGAGAGCCTGGGGGCGGGCACGAGCGCGTATCGGACAGCCGTCGAGGCGGTCACGTCGGCGCCCGTCCGTACCGCACGGTCGCCCACGCCGGCCCGGCCGGTGCCTGCCGCTCCCGCGGATCGGTCGTTCATCACGTCCTCCTGGGGTCGAACGAGGAGGTGGCGGCGAGCTCCTCGAACAGTTCGCGCTCCCGGTCGCTGAGGGTGGGCGGCACCATGACGCGGAGTTCGGCGTACAGGTCGCCGTTCGCGCCGCGCGGGTTCGGCATGCCCTCGCCGCGCAGCCGCAGCCGCCGGCCGCTGGACGAGCCCGCGGGCACCGTGACCTTGGCCGTGCCGCCGCCGGGGGTGGGCACCGGCACGGTCGCACCCAGGGCCGCCTCCCAGGGGGCGACCGGGACCTGGACGTGCACGTCGCGGCCGTCCAGCCGGAACCGCGGGTGGGGCTGGATGCGCACCCGCAGATACAGGTCGCCTCCGGGGGCGTCACCACTGCCCCGGCCGCCCTCGCCCGCCAGCCGGATGCGCTGCCCGTCGGTGACGCCCGGCGGCACGTCGACCTCGTACCGCCGCGGCTGCCCGGTGGGACCGGCGAGCGTCACGGTACGACGGCCGCCCCTGTACGCCTCCTCGACGGTGAGCGGCAGTTCGGCCTCCTGGTCCGCTCCGGGGACGCCCCCTGGGGCGGCGCCGGCTCCGAACATGGAGCCGAACAGGTCCTCGATGTCGATGCCCTCCGCACCGAAGCCGTCACCGAAGCCGGTGGTGTACCGGACACGGGGGCCGCCCGCGCCCGCGGTCCTCCGAGCGCGGAACCCACCGCCCGCTCCGGCCGCGACCCGTTCGTCGAAGTCCTCGGGGATCTTTCGGAAGTCCTCGCCGAAGCGGTCGTAGCGGGCCCGGGTCTTCGGATCCGACAGGACGCTGTATGCCTCGTTGAGGTCCTTGAAGCGTTCCTCCGCCTCGGGGTCCTTGTTGACGTCGGGGTGGTACTTGCGGGCAAGCTTGCGATATGCCTGCTGGATCTCGTCCTGGCTCGCGGTCCGCGACACGCCCAGCACCTCGTAGAAGTCCCGTGCCATGGCCGGTCACTCCCGCTTCGCGACAGTCACGGAGGCCGGCCTGAGCTGCCGCTCGCCGTCCCCGTAGCCGGGGCGCAGCACCTCGACGACGGTGCCCGGTGCAGCGTCGGGATCCTGGACGACGCCGACCACCTCATGCCGGGCCGGGTCGAAGGCGACGCCGGTCTCCGCGTGCCGCGGGTAGCCGAGGAGTTCGAGGACGTTCACCGCCTGGTCGCGGACCGCCCGGACCCCCTCCACGATCGCGCCCGGATCGGCGCCGGCGTGGGTCAGGGCGAGTTCGAGGTTGTCGAGGACGGGCAGGAAGGCGGCCGCCGTGCGGGACCGCTCGACCGCCCGTTCCCGCTCCAGTTCCCTGGCGTGCCGCTTTCGAAGGTTGTCGAGGTCGGCGAGCGCGCGCCGCCAGCGGTCCTCCAGTTCCTGGATAGCGGTCGTGTACTCGTCCTCGGCAGACGCGGGGCCGGCGGCGTCGGGTCCCGGCTCGTCGTTCGCTGCTCCCGGCCGGGGCGGCGGGCCCGGTTGGGGCAGATCCCCACGAGGAGGGCGTACGGCGCCTTCCGGAACCGGTCCGACCGGATCAGACGCGGCCCGGTCGGGTTCCTGGGGGTGGCTGGGCATGGCGCACCTCAGTCCTTGTCGAACTCGGCGTCGATCACATCGTCGTCACCGCCACCGCCGCTCGTGGGGCCACCGGTGGCGGCGTCCTCGCCCGGACCGCCCGTGGCGGCGGCGCCCTGATGGGCGACCAGCCCGGCGAGCACCTGCTGGAGTTCGGAGGTCAGGGGCCGCACGCGCTCGACGCCCGCCTCTTCCTTGACCGCCGCCCGCGCGTCGGACACGAGCATCTCGGCGCGTGCCTTCTCGTGCGCGGGCGCTGCGTCGCCCAGTTCGGCGAGGCGCTTCTCGACCTGGTACGCGACGGCGTCCAGCTCGTTGCGGGCGTCGACGGCCTCGCGGAGTGCCTGGTCCTGGCCCTGGTTGCGCTCGGCCTCCTGGACCATGCGTTCGACCTCACTGCGGTCCAGGTTGGAGCTCTCGCTGATGGTGATGCCCTGTTCCTTGCCGGTGTCCTTGTCGCGGGCCTTGACGTTGAGGATGCCGTTGGCGTCGATGTCGAAGGTGACCTCGATCTGTGGTTCGCCCCGCGGCGCCGGCCGGATGTCGGTGAGCTGGAACCGGCCGAGCACCCGGTTGTCGGCGGCCCGCTCGCGCTCCCCCTGGAGGACCACCACATCGACGGCCGGCTGGTTGTCCTCGGCGGTGGAGAAGGTCTCGCTGCGGCGCACCGGGATGGTGGTGTTCCGCTCGATGATCTTCGTCATCACTCCGCCGCGCGTCTCCACGCCCAGCGACAAGGGCGTGACGTCGAGCAGCAGGACGTCCTTGACCTCGCCCTTGAGCACCCCGGCCTGGATCGCGGCACCCAGGGCCACGACCTCATCGGGGTTGACGGTCATGTTGGGGTCCTTGCCGCCGGTCAGTCGCCGGACCAGAGCCTGGACCGCCGGGATACGTGTGGAGCCGCCTACGAGGATGACCTCGTCGATGTCGCTCTCGCCGACCTTGGCGTCGGCCATTGCCTGCTGGACCGGTCCCAGGCAGCGCTCCACCAGGTCGCCGGTGATCTGCTCGAACGTGGACCGCATGATCGAGTCGGTGAGGTGCTTGGGGCCCGAGGCGTCGGCGGTGATGAACGGCAGGCTGACCTGCGTCTGCGTCACCGAACTCAGCTCGGTCTTGGCCTTCTCCGCCGCCTCGAACAGTCGTTGCAGCGCCTGCGGGTCCTTGCGCAGGTCGATGCCGTTCTCCTTCTGGAAGTCGTCCGCGAGGTAATCCACCAGACGCCGGTCGAAGTCATCGCCGCCCAGATGGCTGTCGCCGGCGGTGGAGCGCACCTCCACCACGCCGTCGCCGACGTCGAGGATGCTGACGTCGAAGGTGCCGCCGCCCAGGTCGAAGACGAGGACGGTCTCGTGCTGCTTCTTGTCCATGCCGTACGCGAGGGCGGCCGCGGTCGGCTCGTTGATGATCCGCAGCACCTCCAGTCCCGCGATCCGTCCGGCGTCCTTGGTGGCGGTGCGCTGAGCGTCGTTGAAGTAGGCGGGCACCGTGATGACCGCCTCCGTGACCCGTTCCCCCAGCTGCTTGGAGGCGTCGTCGGCGAGTTTGCGCAGCACCTGTGCGCTGATCTCCTCAGGCGCATACAGCTTGTCGCGCACCTTGAAACGGGCCTCACCGTTGTCTCCCGCGACGACGTCGTAAGCGACGGCCTTGGCCTCGTCGGAGATCTCATCGAAGTGCCGGCCGATGAACCGCTTGGCCGAGTAGATGGTGCCCTTGGGGTTGAGGATCGCCTGGCGCCGGGCCAGCTGGCCCACCAGTCGCTCACCGGTGTCGGTGAAGGCCACCACGGACGGCGTCGTGCGGTTGCCCTCGCTGTTGGGCACGACGGACGGCTCGCCGCCCTCCCACACGGCGATCACCGAGTTGGTGGTGCCCAGGTCGATGCCCACTGCCTTGGCCATGAGGAACTCCTCCCGGTACGGCGGCCTGCGCCGACTCTCCGGATCACGTTCGTTCAGGTGCGGGTGCGACCTCCGCCGGTGGTCCGCAGCCCGCCGATCAGCCGTACGGCCTCGTCGGCGACCTCCTCGTCCACAACGACCTCGTACCGGCTCGGCTGCATCGAGCGGAGCGAGGCGAAATCCCGGCGACCGCCCTGCAGGGCGTGCAGCAGCATGCCGAACAGAGCGCCTACGATCGCTCCGAAGATCAACCCGTACAGAGCGAGGAGCAGGGCGGAGACGACGGGGTCGAGCCAGTTCACAAGGCCGAACAGCCAGCCGATCAGGACACCGGGGAGCGCACCGCTCGCCGCTCCGTGAAGGGCGGCCCTGCCGTAGTCCATCCTGCCGATCACCTGCTCGACCAGGCGCACGTCCTGGCCGATGATCGCCACCCTCTCCACGGGAAACCCATGGTCAGAGAGGTGGTCAACGGCGCGTTCCGCTTCCCGGTAGGTCTTGTACGAGGCAACCGGCCTGCGATGCTGCTCGGTCATCGCCCAGCCCTTCCTGCCAGTGCGCACGGAGGTCTCGAGCACTCCCCAGGGTGGCGAGCCGAGTGGCTCCACGCCTGCGCCTGGCGAGTCAAAAATGCACAGGTCCGGTCGCCCCACGAGTACTAGGGCCTGTGTGACGTTGTGATCAGCCAGTTGCCTTCAGCAGGTCGTTGATCCAGATCATTGAGGCACGGAGGTGGAGGCCGGCGAGGTAGC
>NZ_JBSGZV010000036.1:0-97969 GCF_053611185.1 Streptomyces sp. NPDC054834
GGACTGTGCCCCACCGGGTCGAAACCCGGTGGGGCACAGTCCTTCGCGGCTCCCGGAAAGGTCCGTTGAGGTACTACTACGCTCAGCCGTCGATGTACTGGCGCATCCCGGGGATGTTCAGGTTGCCGCCGAACTGGGCTGCCTGGACCACCTTGACGTTGGTCATGTAGATGAACGGGATGTTCAGCGGCGGCGGGCTGTCGGGGGTGAACGTCACCGGGAGCAGGCCCAGCAGGTTGCCCGAGATACTCTCGGTGTACATCGTGGTCTTGCCGCCGGTGATCTTCGAGGTCGATCCCTTGGCCGCCTGCACGTGGTAGGTCTTGCCCGACTGCTTGTCCTTCACCGTCTGGTGCAGGTCGCCGATGTCGGTACCGTCGGAGATGACGTACTTGAGCACCTTCTTCGTGGCCCCGCTGGCCGTCCTCACCTCGACGATGCCCTGGTAGTCGGCGCCCTTCAGCGTCAGCGAGCTGGCGTCCAGGTACCAGGGGTCGTCCGGAACCAGAACGTGGTTGTCGACGCCGCCGGTCTTGTCGGTGGCCGCCGGGCAGTCGTCCGGGGACGTGCTGGAACTGGCGGACGGATCGGGCGTGGCCGACGCGGTCGCGTCCTTGGCCGCCTCGGTGGCGTCCCCGGCCGTCTTGGTCGCCTTGTCGGTGGTGTCCTTCACGGTGTCCGTGACCGTCTTGGCCGCCTTGGAAGCGGTGTCCTTGACGGTGTCGGTGGCGCTGCCCTTGTCGGCGGAGCCGGACGAGGAGGACGTACCCGAGGAGGTCGAGGCGGCCGGCGACGACGACTGGGACGCGGAGGGCGTCGGGCTCGCGGACGTGCCGGAGTCCTTCGTACCGCCGGTGAGGACGTCCCCGATCGTGTCACCGATGGTGTCCAGCAGGCCGCCACCGCTGCTCTGGGAGGCCGACGGGGTGGGGGTGGGCGTGGCGGCCGTGTCGCCGCTGCCGGAGCCCGAGTCGGAGGAGCCTGAGGTCGCGGTCGGCTTGGGCGTGGCCTTGTCGTCGGTACCTGAATCCGACGAAGAGGTCTTGCCCGTGTCCTTGCCGGTGTCCTTGGTGCTGTCCTTGCCGGCGTCGGCGGAGGCCGAGGGGGCCGGCGTCGCCGTGCCGGTGGACTCGCTCGCCGACGGCGACGGCGACGCCGAGGCGTCCTTGGAGTCGTCGAGCGCCTTGACGCAGTCCTTGTACTCCGCGGCCTTCTGGCTGTTGGACGTGCCGGCACTGTCCGCGATGGCGAGCGAGGACGTCACGCCCAAGCCCATGAGCACCGCGGTCGGCATCGCCACGGTGGCTATCGCCTTGCCGGCCGGCATGTGGAACCTGGTGAACAGCGGCTTCCTTGGTGCCGCGTGGCGGGGCCCGGTTCTCGCGCGGGACCCGTCCACATCGGTCCCGTGGGTCGCCTCGTCAGCCGGCACTGTGCCTCCCGTTCGCCCCGTTGGCCGGGCTCGTTCCTGTCAGGTCGTTCGGTCCGTGCACTCCGTCCGCCGCGGTGTCGAACGCGGTCTCGGGAGCACCACCGTCTTCCATCCCGGTCTCCTCAGCGGTCTCCGGCTGCGGTGGCGTACCCGGTGCCCAGGCGACACCCATCGCCCCACCGATGAGCGCGAGCAGGAAGCCGACCACGAAGCCCCCGAAGTTGGAGACGGGGATGGACACCAGCCCCAGCAGGATTGCGGCGACGCCCGCGAAGACGTTGATGTGCTTCTGCAGCCAGAGGCTGAAGCCCAGGACGACCAGCAGCACGCCGATGATCAGAGAGCCGGCGCCCGCGGTAGTGGACATCGCCAGCGTCAGGTGGCCGACTTGGAGATGCGCGTACGGGAAGTACATGATCGGAAGGCCAGCGAGCATGACGAACAGACCGGCCCAGAACGGCCGCGTGCCTCGCCAGGCGCGGAACTGCAGCCTCCGGCGGGTGAACTGGCCGGATTCGGCAGCAGGAGTCTCGGCGCTCATGGAAAACAGCTCCCTGGTGCGGCGTTGCTGTGGTGAGGGTGTGTTGCGTTGGGAATGTGGGGGGGCAGTGAAAGGGCGGCCGTATACCGGACAGGCGGGGGGCGCCTTCGGCTCCCCCCGCCCGCTACCGAGTGCCTAGTAGCACTCGACGCCCTCACCGCTGCCCTTGTGCAGCGACATGTGCAGCCCGGGGAGCTTGAAGGTGCCAGCGGTGGTCGCCCACGCCGTCTGCTTCACGCCGGTGAGCTTCGCCGTCTCGGCCTGCTGGCCGAAGCCCGACGGGTTGGCGGCTTCCTTGCCGCCCTTCATGCCGGGGCCCGTGCCGCCCTTGGCCTTGCCCATGCTGCCGGCGGCCACACCGATGTCGATGTTGCCGAACTCAGCGCTCGTCGTGCCGAGGTCGTCGACGTCGATGTACAGGTTCTTGGCGTAGACCTGCCCGTCCTTGTTGCTGCTGTCGCCGGCCTTGAGCGTCAGCGTGACGGTGCCGACCAGCGGCAGGTTCGGTGTCACGACGGACTGGCACATCTTCTGGATGTGCGCTTCGTCGAACGCCGAGACCGCGACGGCGTGACCCGTCTTCTCCCCGCTGAGGGTGTAGCCGGTGTCGAGGGCACCGTACTGGTTGAAGCCCGTGCCCTCGAGCGAGTCCGCGGTGACCTTGAACTCCTGCCCCGACACACTGAACGACGCGGCAAGGGCACCCTGCGCAAGGGCGACACCTATCGCGGCCGTAGCGGCGACGCTGGGCACCATGACCACAGCGAACCGCTTCCATCTGGTCCCGCCACGCACCTGGGACTCCATATTTCCTCCTTCTCGGACGTACATCTCCTGGCCCTCGTTCGCCGCCGATTCGGCGGCTCAGCCGGGCAGGGATGGGAGAAGTGCTACGTCCTCGGGAAGGGGAGCGCCCGATCTCGGTGGCGCGAACCGCGACCGAATCACCGGCGATCACCCCCGAGCGACAACCACTGGTCGCGCCTGACACGCATCACGCACAACCTTGCTGGACAGGCTTCGCCGTACGGCGAAGACCCCCCTGTCCTAGAGCCGGCGCCACTGCCGCCGACTCTGCTCGGTGGGGACCCAGATTGCCTCGTTGACCCGACCGGCTGTCGGGGTACGGGAATGGACCGAGCGTCGCCGATCGTGGTGCATTCTCGCCGCCCGCACAAGGGGGTTCGTTACTGGCTAGTAACGGCCGGATAACCGAAGAACGACCCGGCGGTCTCGGAGTGCGACGCTCGGTGGCATCCAAGGGCAGAACAAAACTATTGATCCTTGGACGGAACCAGACAGATCCGCGCTCTGGTTTTACTGCGAGTAACAGCGGCCGCGTTTACCAAGATTTGGTAAAGCGCGGCCGCCCTGTCGCCGCACCGGCGAATCTTTCACTCCGGCATCACATGCCCGGAAGGTTTAGCGACTGGTCAACAGCCGCTCAGAACAGGGCGCGAGCCAGCGCCCGGCGCGCCCCCACGACCCGCGGGTCCTCCGAGCCGACCACCTCGAAGAGCTCGAGCAGCCGGCGCCGGACGGCGTCCCGGTCGTCACCCACCGTGCGCCGCACGGTCTCGATCAGCCGCCCGAACGCGTCCTCGACGTGCCCGCCCACCAGATCGAGGTCGGCGGCCGCGATCTGCGCCTCGACGTCGCCCGGCTTGTCGGCCGCGTCCCGCCGCACCTGCTGCGGGTCCATGCCCTGCACCCGCTCGAGCAACTCGGCCTGCGCCAGGCCCAGCTTGGCCTCGATGTTGCCCGGGTCGTCATTCAGTACGTTCTTGTACGCCTGGACGGCCCCGCCCAGATCCCCGGCGTCCAGGGCCTGTACGGCGGCCTCCAGCAGGGCGTCGTACGGACCCGCCGGCACCCCCGCCTCCGCCGGTACGCCGCTGCCGGGCTGGGCGTCCGGGTCGACGGCCAGGCCGGTCAGCCCGAAGCGCTGCTCTGCGACCTGCACCAACTGGTCGAGGGTCTCCCGGATCTGCGCCTCGCCGGCGGCGCCCTGGAAGAGCGGCAGCGCCTGTCCCGCGACGACCGCGAAGACGGCCGGGATGCCCTGCACCCCGAACTGCTGCATCAGCATCTGGTTGGCGTCGACGTCGATCTTGGCGAGCAGGATGCGGCCGTTGTATTCGACGGCCAGCCGCTCCAGCACCGGGCTCAGCTGCTTGCAGGGCTGACACCACTCGGCCCAGAAGTCGATGACGACCGGGACCTCGGCGGACCGCTGGAGGACGTCGCGTTCGAAGGTGGCCTCGTCGACATCGATGACGAGATCGGCCGGTGAGACGGCACCGGTGCCGCCGCCCTGCCGGGCGGCCTCGGCGCGTGCCTGCTCCGCCTTGGCCTTGGCGTCCTGGGCCGCCTTCACCGCGGCGAGGTCGACGACGCCGCTCATGGACATGTTCCGTGGCTGCATGCGTCTATCCTCCCCCGTTCCCGCGCGTGTGTGAAAAAGCGTTGTGAAGCCGGTCTGCTGCGTGGCTGCGGCGCCGGGTCCCCACCCACGCCATGTGGTCGTCGCCCGTGCGGTCCCGCGAGCTTTCGCAACGAGCTTTCGCTACGAGTCGTAGCGTAATGCCATCGCGGGTGCGGGCGACACCCCACCCCGGTGATCTCCCTCACGGCCTCACAGGAACCGCCGGTTATGGTCGGGGCATGCAGAGCCACACCCCCGCCGGCCGTCCGGGCCGCCCGCGCAGCGCCGCCGCGGACGCCGCGATCCTGGCCGCGACCCGGGAGGCGCTGGTGGAACTGGGCTGGTCCAAGCTCACCTTGGGAGACGTGGCCACACGGGCCGGGGTTGCGAAAACGACGCTCTATCGCCGCTGGGCGGGCAAGAACGAACTCGTCGTCGACGCGGTGGCCGAACTCTTCGACGAGCTCGAACTCCCCGACCGCGGCAGCCTCTCAGCCGACATCGAGGGCGTGGTCCTCCAGTTCGCGGCCATCCTGGCCCGCCCGGAGGCCAAGAGCGGCCTGATGGCCGCGGTCGCGGAATCGACCCTCGACGACGCCCTGCGCGAACGCGTCCGCGCCTCGATCGTGGACCGCCAGAAACGCCTCGTCCTCGAGGGCCGCGCCCGCGCCCAGGCCCGCGGTGAACTCCCCCCGGAACCCGACCCCGCCGAAGCCGCCCGCACGGCCGACCTCATCTTCGACGTCGTCGCCGGCGCGGTGGTCCACCGCACCCTGGTGAGCGGCAAACCAGCGGACGAGGAATGGGTCCAAAGCTTCACCCGCCTACTACTCCACGGCCTGGCCTCCGCCACCACCACCGGCGATCTCGCGACGTAGCCCCGCGGGCCCCACAGATCCGGTCCGCGAGACATACCCCCGGGACACAGCCCCAGCGACAGCACCGGCCTCGGGTGCAACCCCGGAGCGGGGACCGAAGTGACGGCGGCCCGGGAGCGGGGACGAAGGGACGGCAGCCCCCGAGGGGGGTCGGGGGGCGCAGCCCCGAGGGGGGCGGGGGCGCAGCCCCCCGGGGCGGGCTAGAAGCCCGCCGGCTCCGTGTAGACCCCCCACTCGTCCCGCAGCACCTCGCAGATCTCCCCCAGCGTCGCCTCCGCCCGTACCGCGTCCAGCATGGGCTCGATCATGTTGGTTCCGGAGCGCGCGGCGGTCAGCATGCCGTCCAGAGCCGCACGCACGCGCGCCTCGTCCCGCGCCCCCTTGCGCGCCCCGAGCTCGCGGACCTGCTCCCGCTCCACTTCATGGCTGACCCGCAGGATCTCCAGGTCCCCGGTGACCGACCCGGTGTGGACGTTGACGCCCACCACCCTCTTGTCACCCTTCTCCAGCGCCTGCTGGTAGCGGAAGGCGGACTCGGCGATCTCCCCGGTGAACCAACCGTCCTCGATCCCGCGAAGGATCCCGGAGGTGATCGGCCCGATCGGGTGCTGACCGTCGGGGTGCGCCCGCAGGCCCCGCTCCTTGATCTGGTCGAAGATCTTCTCGGCGTCGGCCTCGATCCGGTCCGTCAGCTGCTCGACGTACCAGGAACCGCCCAGCGGGTCGGCCACGTTGCCGACCCCGGTCTCCTCCATCAGCACCTGTTGCGTCCGCAGCGCGATCTCCGCGGCCTGCTCGGAGGGCAGGGCAAGGGTCTCGTCCAGGGCGTTGGTGTGCAGCGAGTTGGTCCCGCCGAGCACCGCCGCCAGCGCCTCCACGGCCGTACGCACCACGTTGTTGTACGGCTGCTGGGCCGTCAGCGACACCCCGGCGGTCTGCGTGTGGAACCGCAGCCACTGCGCCTTCTCGCTCCTCGCCCCGTACACGTCCCGCATCCACCGCGCCCAGATCCGCCGCGCGGCCCGGAACTTGGCGATCTCCTCGAAGAAGTCGACGTGCGCGTCGAAGAAGAAGGAGAGACCGGGCGCGAAGACGTCCACGTCCAGGCCCCGCGACAGCCCCAGCTCGACGTAGCCGAATCCGTCCGCGAGCGTGTACGCCAGCTCCTGCGCGGCCGTCGAACCGGCCTCCCGGATGTGGTAGCCGGAGACGGACAGCGGCTTGTACGCGGGGATGCCGGCCGCGCAGTACTCCATCAGGTCACCGATCAGCCGCAGATGCGGCTCGGGCTGGAAGAGCCACTCCTTCTGGGCGATGTACTCCTTGAAGATGTCGGTCTGGAGCGTGCCGTTGAGCACCGACACGTCCACGCCCTGCCGCTCGGCGGCGACCAGGTACATGCAGAAGACGGGCACGGCCGGCCCGCTGATGGTCATCGATGTCGTCACGTCGCCCAGCGGAATGTCCTTGAACAGGACCTCCATGTCCGCCGCCGAGTCGATGGCCACCCCGCAGTGCCCGACCTCGCCCAGCGAGCGGGGGTCGTCGGAGTCGCGCCCCATCAGCGTCGGCATGTCGAAGGCGACGGACAGTCCGCCACCGCCGGCGGCCAGGATCATCTTGTAGCGCTCGTTGGTCTGCTCGGCGTTGCCGAACCCGGCGAACTGCCGGATGGTCCACGTGCGCCCGCGATAGCCGGTCGGATACAGGCCGCGCGTGAAGGGGTACTCCCCCGGCCAGCCGATCCGCTCGAAGCCGTCGTACGTGTCCCCCGGCCGGGGTCCGTACACCGGCTCCACGGGATCGCCTGAGAGCGTGGTGAAGTCTGCGTCGCGCTTGCGCGCGGCGTCGTAGCGAGCCTGCCAGCGACGGCGGCCTTCCTCGATGGCGTCAGCGTCCATGCCTTCAAATTTACTAGGACGTCCTAGTAAATGTCGACGGCTGGCCGCCGCGCGGTGCTCGCGCGGCGGTGGAGGCTCATGGTCTGCCCGGCGGACCCTACGCCTTGGCGACGGCCGGAGCCTGGTCCACGGCGCTGGACTCCAGCTCGTGGCTGATCTTCCGCTCGACGAAGAACGCGGCGGTCGGGATCGTCCCCGCGAGCAGCACCCACAGCTGCTTGCCGACCGGCCACTTGGCCTTGGACCCCAGGTCGAAGGCGAAGATCAGGTAGACGACGTACAGCCAGCCGTGGGCGATGGCGACGACACGGGTGAAGTCGGCGGCGCCGTCGATGTGAAGCCCGTACTTCGCGATCATGCTCAGGCACAGCAGCACCAGCAGCACACCGGTGGTGTAGGCCATGACGCGGTAGCGGGTCAGCACGCTCTTTTTCATGCCGTCGAGCGTAACCGCCCGTTCCGGGAGATCTTGTCCCGGGTCGCTCTCGGCTCAGTCCCCGTCGAAGCTCAGTCCTCGTCGAAGTCGTGCGCCGCGATCCTGAGCGGGCGCAGCATCGCGAAGAGCTCCGCGCACTCCTCGGCGTCGTACACCCCGAGGCCGAAGTCCATCGCCATCAGGTCCCGGGTGGCCGCGTCGACCACCTCGCGGCCCTTGTCGGTGATGCTGGCGAGCGTGCCGCGCCCGTCGTTCGGATTGGGCCGCTTGGCCACCAGCCCGGACTTCACCAGCCGGTCGACGGTGTTCGTCACGGAGGTGGGGTGCACCATGAGCCGCTCACCGATCTTGGACATCGCCAGTTCCCCGGCCTTGGAGAAGGTGAGCAGCACCAGCGCCTCGTACCGCGCGAAGGTCAGTCCGTACGGCTTGACCACCGCGTCGACCTCGGCCAGCAGGATCTGGTGCGCCCGCATGATCGAGGTGATGGCCGCCATCGACGGCACGTTTCCCCACCGCTGCTTCCAGAGCTCGTCGGCGCGGGCGATGGGGTCGAAGGGAAGGCTGAGAGGCTTCGGCACGTCACCAGACCCTACCCGCCGGTCACATTCCGGTCAGCTCCGTCTCGGCTTTCGGTCGCCGGGGCTTCCCGGCGCGGACTTCCCGGTGCGGACCGGCCCGGACCGGACCGGCCCGGACCGGCGGTCAGGGACGGCCCGTCCGGCGCAGATGGTGGCGCACCGCCCGCTGGGCCACGGGCCCGAGGTCCTCCAGGGCGGCCACGAGCGCGCCGAGCTGCTCCAGGGCGTCGAGGGCCGCGTGGGCGCCCGCCTCGTCCACGCCCTCGTACAGTTCGATGCCGACGAAGGACGCGGCGATCGCGCGGGCCAGTTTCGCGGGGTCGGTGAACTCACCGAACGGGGTCGCCGCGAGCACCCGTCCGAGCACCTGCTCCATCTCCGCGATCCACAGGTCGAGGCCCGCCGTCGTGGCCGGTCCCAGGGCCTCGTGCGTCTGCGCGCCGGCCAGCAGCTGGCCGAGCAGGGCGACGTGGCCGCCGGCCCGCTCCTCTGCGTGGATCTCCCGGCCCACGGCCAGAAGCTCGGAGAGGGAGGATACGGACGCGAGCCGGGTACGGTGCCGGGCCACCGCGTTCTCCGCGCCGTACCGGCAGGCCGCCGCGAGGAGTTCGTCCACCGAGCCGAAGTGGTAGAAGACCAGCGCCTGATTGACCCCGGCCGCCGCCGCGACCGTACGGGCGGACGTCTTGGCGATCCCCTGCTCGGTGAGGACACGCAGGGCGCCCTCCAGGAGTTTGGTCCTGGTCTCCTGGGCTTTGCCCTGTGACTTGGCCTGGGACTTCGCCTGCTCCGGGCTCATGACCGGTTCTCCAGGGTGCGCAGGACGCACGGGCTGCCGACGGGCGGGGGCGGGGTGCGCCGGCAGCGGCGGGCGGCCGGGGTGCAGGACAGGGGCGCCTTGAAGAGGGCGAGGAAGACACCGACGACGAGGAGCAGCGGGCACAGGAAGGCCACGGCGGCACCGAGCGGGCCGAAGAGGGGAGCGGCGGGACCGAGGCTCAGACCGGTGGCGCAGACGGTGAGCACCAGCGCGCGGACCGCGAGCTCGGCCAGCCAGTTCCGGCGTGCTCGCTCCGGGGTGATGCCGCGCTCGATCCACAGCCTCAGCCGGTCCAGGGACCAGGCCGTCGCCCAGCCCCTGAGGGGGCGCAGCAGCAGCCGGTGGTCGTAGCCGACGAGGAAGCGGACGCCGTCGGCGTCGGGGACACAGCGCCAGTGGTCGATGAAGGCCAGGCGGGACGCCCAGCGTCGCCGCTGCGACGGTTCCTGGGTGCGTTCCCGGAGCTCGTCGAGGTCGGCCCGTATGCGCGTCTCTATGTGGAGCGCTCGGAGCGCCATTGTCGTGTCCCCCTGTCGGTCGGCCGGACCGGCCGTTTGAGCGACCGCTCAACCACCTGCCCACCGGAAGTTACACCTCTTTGAGCAGTCGCTCAAAGAGGTGTGCGTGCGGGCGGACATGAGAAAACCCCGGCACTGGGCCGGGGTTGGGAAGGCGGAGCTAGCCGGCCAGGTGCCGCTCGACCGTCTCCACCTTGGAGGTGAGGCCGTCGGTCACACCGGGACGGATGTCGGCCTTCAGCACCAGCGACACACGTGGGGCGCGTTCCTCGACGACGGCGACGGCACGCTTGACGACGGCCATGACCTCGTCCCACTCGCCCTCGATGGAGGTGAACATCGCGTCGGTGCGGTTGGGCAGGCCCGACTCGCGGACCACGCGGACGGCGTCGGCGACGTACTCCCCCACGTCCTCGCCGACACCCATGGGCGTCACGGAGAAGGCGACGATCATGCGTTCACGACTCCTTCCTTGCGGGCGCGGGCGGCGATGACCGCGTCCTCGGCCTCGCGGCGGAGCCTGCGCTCGGCGATGAAGCCGCCACCGGGGATGATCGAGTAGGCGAAGTACATGGCCCCCGTCCCCTTGTCCCACTTGGTGCGGTTCCAGGCGTCGAGCCAGAAGAGCACGTAGAGGATGAACAGCACGCCGTGGATCGGGCCCAGCACGGGGGCGACGTCGAAGCCGGAGGCGACCGTGTACTTGATCACCGTGCAGGACGCGAGCACGATCCAGGAGATGCCCTCCGGCACGGAGACCAGGCGCAGGCGGCGGATGGCGGAGGCTGTCTTGAGATCCACGGGTCACCTTCGGGGGGAGAGTCGCTGACGACGCGGTCGCCTTGTGAACGGAAGCACAAACTTCGCCCCATTGTGACAAACGACCGCCCGGCCCCCGCGAGAGGGGTCTGTCCGTCCCTCCTGTCCGCCGCTACCTTCACCACGTGGCGATGTTCCGACTCCAGGGAAGCAAGGTGCTCGCCGTCGACATGACCGGCGATGCCGTCAAGGCGAAGAACGGCTCCATGGTCGCGTACGACGGCCAGATGGCCTTCAAGAAGCTGAGCGGGGGCGGTGAGGGTCTGCGGGGGATGGTGACCCGGCGGCTCACCGGCGAGCAGATGACCGTGATGGAGGTGAAGGGCCACGGGACGTGCTGGTTCGCCGACCGGGCCTCGGAGATCAACCTCGTCGCCCTCCAGGGGGACAAGCTGTACGTGGAGTCGAGCAACCTGCTCGCGACCGACGCCGGGCTGCGGACCGGGACGACCTTCACGGGGCTGCGCGGCGCCTCCCAGGGCAACGGGCTGTTCACGACGACCGTCGAGGGGCACGGGCAGGCGGCGATCCTGTCCGACGGGCCGGCGGTCGTGCTCCGCGTCAGCTCCCAGTACCCGCTGATCGTCGACCCGGGCGCCTACATCGCCCACCAGGGCAACGTCCGGCAGTCCTTCCAGTCGGGTGTGACCTTCCGCACCTTCCTGGGAGAGGGCGGCGGCGAGGCCTTCCAGATCCGGTTCGAGGGGGACGGCCTGGTGTACGTACAGCCGAGCGAGCGGAACACGATCGCGGGGGACGTGTGACATGGCGCTCCGCGAGATCAACTCCAAGATGGTCGAGGCCACCGTCGTGCCCGGGCAGCGGCTGTTCAGCCAGCGCGGCGCGATGCTCGCCTACAAGGGCGACGTCTCCTTCACGCCCAACATCCAAGGCGGGCAGGGCGGGATCATGTCGATGCTCGGGCGGCGCGTCGCCGGCGAGGCCACACCCCTCATGACCGTGGAGGGCAGCGGCACCGTCTTCTTCGGGCACGGCGGCCACCACGTCCACGTCATCAACCTCTCCGGCGACACCCTCTACGTGGAGGCGGACCGGCTGCTGGCCTTCGAGGGCACCTTGCAGCAGGGGACGATGTTCATGGGCTCGCAGGGCGGGGTCATGGGCATGGTCCGGGGGCAGGTCACCGGGCAGGGCCTGTTCACGACGACCCTCCAGGGACACGGGGCGGTGGCGGTGATGGCGCACGGCGGGGTCTTCGAGGTCCCGATCACACCGCAGCGGCCCGTACACGTCGACCCGCAGGCGTACGTCGCCCATCACGGCGACGTACGCAACAAGCTGTCCACCGCTCTGGGCTGGCGCGACATGGTGGGGCGCGGCTCCGGCGAGGCGTTCCAGCTGGAGCTCAGCGGCAATGGCACGGTGTTCGTCCAGGCCTCGGAGGAGAAGCTGTGAGCGGGTACGGAACCCCCGGCGGGCCCGTGGTGTACGACCCCATGACGCTGCCCGTCGACGACAACGTGAACAAGTACACCTTCTGCGTGGAGCTCAAGAGCGCTGAGTGGTTCCTCCAGAAGGGGAAGATGATCGCCTACTACGGCGCGATCGAGTTCAGCGGGATCGGGCACGGGCGACTCGACCGACTTGTCCGTACGTCGTTTCATTCGCCTCTGCACGCGAGCGACTGGGTCGTGGCGTCGGGGTCGGGCAAGATGCTGCTCGCCGACCGGGCGTTCGATGTCAATTCGTACGACTTGGACGACGGCAACCTGACCATTCGCTCGGGCAACTTGCTAGCTTTTCAGCCAAGTCTTGCTCTCAAGCAGTCGATCGTGCCGGGTTTTCTGACACTCATCGGAACCGGAAAGTTCGTGGCCGCATCTAACGGTCCGGTGGTGTTCATGGAGCCCCCCATCCGGGTGGACCCGCAGGCGCTCGTCGGCTGGGCCGACTGCCCGTCGCCGTGCCATCACTACGACCATGGGTACCTCACGGGCGTAATGGGCGGTCTACGTGCGATGACAGGGCTCGGCGGGGCCTCTGGGGAGGAGCATCAGTTCGAGTTCGTGGGGGCCGGGACGGTGTTGCTCCAGTCGACCGAGACGCTGATGGCGGAGCAGGCGACGGGGGCGGTTCCGCATCAGCCGGGTGTGCCCGGTGGTGGCGCGGGGTCGCCGGGTGGACACGGAGCGCAACCGCCTGCGGCACCGCGCCTTCCCGGACAGCTGGGGGACCTCCAGCGTCGCTTCGGGCTGTGAGCGGTAGTCTGCGGAGTGTGACGTCGAACGCGTGCGCACAGTCACACCACCCTCACTAGTTCGCATTTCAACATTTTAGGTAGACTTCATTCATGGAGACCGAGACGGCCACGCGCTGGCTGACCGATGCGGAGCAGTGCGCCTGGCGCACACACCTGGAGGTCAACAGGCTGTTGACGTACCAGCTCGAAAAGGACCTCCAGCCGTTCAGCCTGACAATGAACGACTACGAGATCCTGGTGAATCTCTCCGAGTCCGACGACGTGCGGATGCGGATGAGCGACCTCGCGTCCGCGACCCTGCAATCAAAGAGCCGGCTCTCGCACCAGATCACCCGTATGGAGAACGCGAACCTGGTCCGCCGCGAGAACTGCGAGTCGGACCGCCGCGGGCTCTACGCCGTCCTGACCGAGCACGGCATGGAGACGATGAAGAAGGTCGCCCCACATCATGTGGCGTCCGTCAGGAAGCACTTCATCGACCTGCTGTCGCCGGAGGCCCTGACGGAACTGGACAAGGCCCTGAAGCCCATCGCCGACCACCTGCGAGGCCAACGGGGACGCCCCTGACCTGACCGGGGGGCAGTGCAAGCGGCAGGCGGGTGTTCAGGTCTCGCCTGCCGCTTCACCGTTTCAGCGCGGTGGGGTACGGATGGAGCCCAGGACGGCATGCAGGGCCGGAGCCCACCAGAGACCAGGCTCAGCCCCAGACGCCACCCAGGCGCACCCCACGGTGGCGCTGCAAGGGCGCAGCCCCTCGCCAGGGCCCCGGCCAGGGGCCGGGCCAGGGGCCGGGCCAGGGGCCGGGCGCAGCATCCAAGCGGAATACGGGCGCCCCCGAGACGGAGTGCAGGGGCGCAGCCCCGCAGGGGGCAGAGCCCCGCCAGACCCAGTGTGCACAGCCCCGAACGGGTGCACGGGCGCAGCCCCCTGGTGGGGTCGAAGGGGCGCAGCCCCTGGGGGTGGGAATGGGTAGGGGCGGCGGGGGCGAGGAAGCTGCGGCGGGTCAGCCCTCCGTCAGGCTCGCCACCAGTTCGTCCGCCGCGCGGTACGGGTCCAGATCACCCGCCACGATCCGCTCCGCGAGCGCGCCGAGGCGGCGGTCGCCATGGAGGTCGGCGATGCGTTCGCGGAGGGCGGTGACCGCGATGGTCTCGACCTCGCGGGCGGCGCGGACGCGGCGGCGCTCCGCGAGGACACCGCGCTCCTCCATCCAGGCCCGGTGCTTCTCCAGGGCCTCGACGACTTCGTCGACGCCCTCCGCCCGGGCGGCGACCGTCTTGACGATCGGCGGGCGCCAGTCACCGGGGCCCCGGGACTCGCCGAGCCCCAGCATGTGGTTCAGCTCGCGAGCCGTCGCGTCCGCACCGTCACGGTCGGCCTTGTTGACGACGTACACGTCACCGATCTCCAGGATGCCCGCCTTGGCCGCCTGGATGCCGTCGCCCATGCCCGGGGCGAGGAGGACCACCGAGGTGTCCGCCTGGGAGGCGATCTCCACCTCCGACTGGCCCACGCCCACCGTCTCGACCAGGACCACGTCGCAGCCCGCCGCGTCCAGCACACGGATCGCCTGCGGGGCCGCCCAGGCCAGGCCACCCAGGTGTCCCCGGGTGGCCATGGAGCGGATGTACACGCCCGGGTCGGAGGCGTGCTCCGACATGCGGACCCGGTCGCCGAGCAGTGCGCCGCCCGAGAAGGGCGAGGAGGGGTCCACCGCGAGGACCCCCACCCGTTTGCCCTGTTTGCGGTACGCGGTCACCAGCGCCGAGGTGGACGTCGACTTGCCGACGCCCGGGGAGCCGGTGAGACCGACCACGTACGCGTTCCCGGTCAGCGGCGCCAGGGCCGCCATGATCTCCCTGAGCTGCGGAGACGCCCCCTCCACCAGGGAGATCAGCCGGGCCACGGCCCGCGGCCGGCCTTCCCTGGCCTGGGCCACCAGAGAGGAGACGTCCTGCATCACAGCTCCGTTCGCGAAAGGAACCTGAACCTAAGGAACCTGTAGAGATCTACACCGGAAGTGCGCTCAGCCCTATGGCACGCGCACGATCAGCGCGTCACCCTGACCGCCGCCGCCGCACAGCGCCGCCGCGCCGACCCCGCCGCCCCGGCGCTTCAGCTCCAGGGCCAGGTGCAGGACCAGACGGGCGCCGGACATGCCGATCGGGTGACCGAGGGCGATGGCGCCACCGTTGACGTTCACCTTTTCCGTGGACACCCCGAGGTCCTTCATTGACTGCACCGCGACCGCGGCGAAGGCCTCGTTGATCTCGATGAGGTCGAGGTCGGAGACCTCCAGGCCCTCCTTCTTCAGGGCGTGCAGGATCGCGTTGGAGGGCTGGGACTGCAGGGAGTTGTCCGGACCCGCCACGTTGCCGTGCGCGCCGATCTCCGCGATCCAGTCCAGGCCCAGCTCCTGCGCCTTGGCCTTGCTCATCACGACCACGGCCGCGGCGCCGTCGGAGATCTGCGAGGCGGAGCCGGCGGTGATCGTGCCGTCCTTGGCGAAGGCCGGGCGCAGCTTGCCCAGGGACTCCGCCGTGGTGTCGCCGCGGATGCCCTCGTCCTTGCTGAAGACGACCGGCTCGCCCTTGCGCTGCGGGATCTCGACCGGGGTGATCTCGGCCTCGAAGACGCCGTTCTTCTGCGCGGCGGCGGCCCGCTGGTGGGACAGGGCAGCGATCTCGTCCTGCTCGGGACGCTTGATGCCGAGCCGCGTGTTGTGCTTCTCCGTGGACGCGCCCATGGCGATGCCCTCGAAGGAGTCGGTCAGGCCGTCGTACGCCATGGCGTCGAGCATCTCGACGGCGCCGTACTTGAAGCCCTCCCGGGACTTGGGCAGCAGGTGGGGGGCGTTGGTCATGGACTCCTGGCCGCCGGCGACGACGATGTCGAACTCACCCGCGCGGATCAGCTGGTCCGCGAGGGCGATGGCGTCGAGGCCGGACAGACACACCTTGTTGACGGTGAGCGCCGGGACGCTCATCGGGATGCCCGCCTTGACCGCGGCCTGCCGCGCCGGGATCTGGCCCGCACCGGCCTGGAGCACCTGGCCCATGATCACGTACTGCACCTGGTCGCCGCCGATCCCCACACGGTCGAGGGCGGCCTTGATCGCGAAGCCGCCCAGATCGGCCCCGGAGAATGACTTGAGCGAGCCGAGCAGCCGCCCCATCGGGGTACGAGCACCCGCGACGATGACGGAGGTCGTGCTGTTCGATGCTGACATGAGGTGGGATCCCCTTCCAGCTGCACAAAGCTGAGGAGTGAACGAGGGTTTACTTCGAATGTACTGACCGGTACTGCACCCGTCACCCGGCCGTCGGTGTGATCGCGCGCACGTTGCGTAACCACCCGAGGAGCGCTCCACTAACACCATGCTGACGCGAATCGACCACATCGGGATCGCCTGCCACGACCTCGACGCGACCGTCGAGTTCTACCGGGCCACCTACGGCTTCGAGGTGTTCCACACCGAAGTCAACGAGGAGCAGGGCGTGCGCGAGGCCATGCTCAAGATCAACGAGACGTCCGACGGCGGTGCTTCGTACCTCCAGCTCCTCGAACCGACCCGCGAGGACTCCGCAGTCGGCAAGTGGCTGGCGAAGAACGGCGAGGGCGTCCACCACATCGCCTTCGGTACGGCGGATGTCGACGCCGACTCCGCGGACATCCGCGGGAAGGGCGTACGCGTTCTGTACGAGGAGCCACGACGTGGCTCCATGGGGTCGCGGATCACCTTCCTGCACCCCAAGGACTGCCATGGCGTACTGACAGAACTGGTCACATCCGCGCCTGTTGAGTCACCTGAGCACTGACCCTCGTACATGGGGGCCGGTAGGGTTGGGGGCGGTCGTCCCGAAACCGGGGACGACCGGGTCCTGCCGTCAAAGGCAGCGCCTGCCTCCCTCCGGGCGGACGACGCTACCTTTGATCGCAGGACCGCGCCGGGGTCCGGTTTTCGGGGGACGAGCGTCGGGGCAGCAGCCCATGCTCCGCCGTTGATCTGACACCATTCCCCGGGGGCCCCGTTCGGCGGATGGACGGAGCTCGTTTGAACAGGCACGCGACCAGGGGACGGATGGGACCGCGCAGTGCGGGGCTACGAGAGCCAGGAGCGAGAGCCGGCGGCTGACGTCGATCACCTCTCTCGGTTCGAGGCCGAGATGAAGCGGCTGAAGACCGAGCGGGAAAAGGCGATCCAGCATGCCGAGGACCTCGGCTACCAGGTCGAGGTGCTGCGCGCCAAGTTGCACGAGGCGCGCCGCACCATCATGTCCCGGCCCGACTTCGCCGGCGGCGACCTCGGCTATCAGGCCGAGCAGTTGCTGCGCAATGCCCAGATCCAGGCCGACCAGCTGCGCCAGGACGCCGAGCGGGAGCTGAGCCAGGCCCGCGCCCAGACCCAGCGCATCCTTCAGGAGCACGCCGAGCAGGCGGCCCGGCTCCAGGCCGAGCTGCACGCCGAGGCCGTGGCCCGCCGCCAGCAGCTGGACCAGGAGCTCGCCGAGCGGCGCCAGACGGTCGAGTCGCACGTCAACGAGAACGTGGCGTGGGCGGAGCAGCTGCGGGCGCGTACGGAGTCCCAGGCCCGCCGCCTCCTCGAGGAGTCCCGCGCCGAGGCCGAGCAGGCCATGGCCGCCGCCCGCGCCGAGGCCGAACGGCTGACCGCGGAGGCCCGGCAGCGGCTCCAGAGCGACGCCGAGGCGGCCCGCGCGGAGGCCGAGCAGCTCCTGCGCCGCGCCCGCACGGACGCCGAGCGGCTGCTGAACGCCGCCTCCACCCAGGCACAGGAGGCCACCGACCACGCCGAGCAGCTGCGCACCTCCACCGCGACGGAGTCGGACACGGCCCGCCGCCAGGCCGGCGAGCTGAGCCGGGCCGCCGAGCAGCGCATGGCCGAGGCGGACGAGGCCCTGCGCAAGGCACAGGCCGAGGCCGAGAAGCTGGTCACGGAGGCCAAGGAGGCCGCGGCCAAGGCGCTCTCCAGCGCCGAGTCCGCCAACGAGCAGCGCACGCGCACGGCGAAGGAGCAGGTCGCCCGGCTGGTCGAGGAGGCCACCAAGGAGGCCGAGAACACCAGGACCGAGGCCGAGCAGCGGGTCGCGGACGCCCGCGCCGAGGCCGAGAAGATCGTCGCGGAGGCCACCGAGAAGGCCCGTGCGCTCACCGCCGAGGAGAGCGCGACCCAGCTGTCCAAGGCGGCGAAGACCGCCGAGGACGTGCTGAACAAGGCGGCCGAGGAAGCCCGGAAGACCACCAAGGCCGCGGCCGAGGAGGCCGAGCGGATCCGCCGCGAGGCCGAGGCCGAGGCGGACCGGCTGCGCGGCGAGGCGCACGACATCTCCGAGCAGCTCAAGGGTGCGGCGAAGGACGACACCAAGGAGTACCGCGCCAAGACGGTCGAGCTCCAGGAGGAGGCCCGCCGGCTGCGCGGCGAGGCCGAGCAGCTGCGCTCCGACGCGGTCGCCGAGGGCGAGCGCATCCGCGCCGAGGCCCGGCGTGAGGCCGTGGCGCAGATCGAGGAGGCGGCCAGGTCCGCCGAGGAGCTGCTGGCCAAGGCGAAGGCGGACGCGGACGAGCTCCGGCAGAAGGCCACGACGGACAGCGAGAAGGTCCGCACGGAGGCCATCGAGCGGGCGACGACGCTGCGCCGGCAGGCCGAGGAGACCCTGGAGCGCACCCGCGCGGAGGCCGAGCGCTCCCGCGAGGAGGCGGTGGAGCTCGCCGAGACCATCACCTCGAACGCCGAGCAGGCCGCGCGCGAGCTGCGCGACGAGGCCGAGCGGGCGGCCGAGGCCCGGCGTGCGGAGGCCGCCGAGGAGCTGACCCGGCTGCACGGGGAGGCGGAGGCGCGGCTCGCGTCCGCCGAGCAGGCCCTGACGGACGCCCGCGAGGAGGCCGCGCGGATCCGCCGGGAGACCGGCGAGGAGACCGAGCGGCTGCGCGCGGAGGCCGCCGAGCGGATCCGTACGCTCCAGCAGCAGGCGGAGACGGAGGCCGAGCGGCTGCGGGACGAGGCCGCGTCGGACGCGTCCGCGTCCCGGGCTGAGGGCGAGGCCATCGCCGTACGCCTGCGGTCGGAGGCCGCGGCCGAGGCGGAGCGGCTGAAGTCGGAGGCCCAGGACACCGCCGACCGGGTGCGGGCGGAGGCGCAGGCCGCCGCCGAGCGGCTGGCCGCGGAGGCGTCCGAGACGCTGGCCGCCGCCCAGGAGGAGGCTGCCCGCCGTCGCCGCGAGGCCGAGGAGCTGCTCGGTGCCGCGCGCGCCGAGGCCGACCAGGAGCGTGAGCGGGCCCGCGAGCAGAGCGAGGAGCTGCTGGCCTCCGCGCGTCGGCGTGTGGAGGACGCGCAGGCCGAGGCGGTCCGGCTGGTGGAGGAGGCCGACCGGCGCGCCACCGAGATGGTGTCAGCGGCCGAGCTCCACGCCCAGCAGGTCCGGGACTCCGTCGCCGGGCTGCACGAGCAGGCGCAGGAGGAGATCGCCGGCCTGCGCTCCGCCGCCGAGCACGTGGCGGACCGTATGCGCCGGGAGGCCGAGGAGGAGGCGGACCGGGTCCGCGCCGACGCCTACGCCGAGCGGGAGCGGGCGAGCGAGGACGCGGGCCGGCTGCGCCGCGAGGCGCAGAACGAGTCGGAGGCCGCCAAGGCGCTCGCCGAGCGGACGATGGCGGAGGCGATCGCCGAGGCCGAGCGGTTGCGTGCGGACGCGGCGGCGCACGCCCAGCGGGTGCGGACGGAGGCGTCGGACGCGCTGGCCGAGGCCGACCAGTCCGCGGCGCGCGCCCGTGCGGAGGCCCGGGAGGACGCCAACCGGATCCGTTCGGACGCGGCGACGCAGGCGGACACGCTCATCACCGAGGCGCGTAACGAGGCCGAGCGGCTCCAGACCGAGACGATCGCCGAGGCGGAGCGGCTCCAGTCGGAGACGGTCGCCGAGGCCGACCGGGTGCGGGCCGAGGCGGTGGCCAAGGCCGAGAAGCTGATCGCGGACGCCTCCGGCGACGCGGAGCGGCTGCGTGCCGAGGCGGCCGAGACGGTCGGGTCCGCGCAGCAGCACGCGGAGCGGATCCGCACCGAGTCGCAGCGGGTGAAGGCGGACGCGGAGGCGGCGGCCGAGCGGATGGTGTCGGCGGCCCGTGAGGAGGCCGAGCGGACGCTGGACGAGGCCCGCAAGGACGCCAACAAACGGCGTTCGGAGGCGGCCGAGCAGGTCGACACGCTGATCACGGAGACCACGGCCGAGGCCGACAAGCTGCTGACCGAGGCGCAGCAGCAGGCGCAGAAGACCACCGCGGACGCCGAGGCGCAGGCCGACACGATGGTGGGCGTGGCCCGCCAGGAGGCCGAGCGCCTGGTGTCCGAGGCGCGGGTCGAGGGCAACTCGACGGTGGAGAAGGCCCGTACGGACGCGGACGAGCTGCTCGTCGGCGCCCGCCGGGACGCCACCGCGATCAGGGAGCGCGCGGAGGAGCTGCGCGACCGGATCACTGCCGAGATCGAGGGGCTGCACGAGCGGGCCCGCCGTGAGGCGGCCGAGACGATGAAGTCGACCGGCGACCGCTGCGACGCGCTCATCAAGGCCGCCGAGGAGCAGCACGCCAAGGCGCAGGCCAAGGCCAAGGAGATCGTCTCGGAGGCCAACTCCGAGGCGGGCAAGGTCCGTATCGCGGCGGTGAAGAAGGCGGAGGGGCTGCTCAAGGAGGCCGAGCAGAAGAAGGCCTCGCTCGTCAGGGAGGCCGAGGAGCTCAAGGCCGAGGCGATCCGCGAGGCGAGGCGGACGGTCGAGGAGGGCAAGCGCGAGCTGGAGGTCCTGGTGCGCCGGCGCGAGGACATCAACGCCGAGATCTCCCGTGTCCAGGACGTGCTGGAGGCGTTGGAGTCCTTTGAGGCCCCGTCGTCCGGGAAGGACGGCGGAGTCAAGGCGGGTGCCACCGTGGGGCCGCCTCGATCGGGTGGCAAGTCGTCAGACAGCTAGCGGACAGGGTGGGTTCTGATGTCTTCTGGGCGCTTTGGTCCGTCCTCGGCGAGATCATTTGCAACCCGTCCGGGCGTCAGCCACTCAAAAGAGGTGTCATTCTCCAGATCAAACACGTATCCGCTCGATGACACACCGCTTCGGCCCCTAGGATTCGACCTATCACCTCACCGGTCTCATTCGACAGGAACCCCATGAGCGACACTTCCCCCTACGGCTTCGAGCTTGTGCGGCGTGGATACGACCGCGCTCAGGTGGACGAACGAATCTCCAAGCTCGTCTCCGACCGTGACAGCGCTCTCGCCCGCATCACCGCTCTGGAAAAGCGCATCGAAGAGCTCCACCTCGAAACGCAGAACGCCCAGGCCCAGATCACCGACGCGGAGCCGTCGTACGCGGGTCTCGGCGCGCGGGTCGAGAAGATCCTCCGCCTCGCCGAGGAAGAGGCCAAGGATCTGCGTGAGGAGGCCCGGCGCGCGGCCGAGCAGCACCGCGAGCTCGCGGAGTCGGCGGCCCAGCAGGTGCGCAACGACGCGGAATCGTTCGCTGCGGAGCGCAAGGCGAAGGCCGAGGACGAGGGCGTCCGGATCGTCGAGAAGGCCAAGAGTGACGCCTCGCAGCTGCGCTCCGAGGCGCAGAAGGACGCGCAGTCCAAGCGTGAGGAGGCGGACGCCCTCTTCGAGGAGACGCGCGCCAAGGCCGCGCAGGCCGCCGCCGACTTCGAGACGAACCTGGCCAAGCGCCGCGAGCAGTCCGAGCGCGACCTGGCCTCGCGTCAGCAGAAGGCGGAGAAGCGCCTCGCGGAGATCGAGCACCGCGCCGAGCAGCTGCGCCTGGAGGCGGAGAAGCTGCGCACCGACGCCGAGCGCCGTGCCCGCCAGACCGTCGAGACGGCCCAGCGCCAGGCCGAGGACATCGTGGCCGACGCCAACGCCAAGGCCGACCGCATCCGCTCGGAATCCGAGCGCGAGCTCGCGGCGCTCACCAACCGCCGCGACAGCATCAACGCCCAGCTGACGAACGTCCGCGAGATGCTCGCCACGCTCACGGGTGCCGCGGTGGCCGCGGCCGGTTCGCCGGCCGAGGACGAGCCGATCTCCCGCGGGGTCCCGGCCCAGCAGTCCCGGTAACACCCGGACGCTCGGCGACCGAGCACAGTCGAAGCCCTCTGCCACTCCTCCGGTGGCAGGGGGCTTCGTCCCGTTTTAGCTTGGCCGCATGATCGAGCTGGACGGGCTGACCAAGCGGTACGGCGAGACACTGGCGGTCGACGGCCTGAGCTTCGCCGTACGGCCGGGCATCGTCACGGGCTTTCTCGGGCCGAACGGGGCCGGGAAGTCCACGACCATGCGGATGATCCTGGGGCTCGACCATCCCACCGCCGGGGACGTCCGGATCGACGGCAGGCACTACGACCAGCTGAAGGACCCCCTGACGTACATCGGGGCGCTGCTGGACGCCAAGGCCGTGCACGGGGGCCGCAGCGCGTACAACCATCTGCTGTGCCTCGCGCAGAGCAACGGGATCCCGAAGAGCCGGGTGCGTGAGGTGCTGGACACGGTCGGGCTGACCTCGGTGGCGCGGAAGAAGGCCAAGGGGTTCTCGCTGGGGATGGGGCAGCGGCTCGGGATCGCGGGGGCGCTGCTCGGCGATCCGCGGATCCTGATGTTCGACGAGCCGGTCAACGGGCTCGATCCGGAGGGCATCCACTGGATCCGCACCCTGATGAAGTCGCTGGCCGGGCAGGGGCGGACGGTGTTCGTCTCGAGCCATCTGATGAGCGAGATGGCGCTGACCGCCGATCATCTGGTGGTCATCGGGCAGGGGCGGCTGCTGGCCGACACCTCCATGGCCGAGTTCATCCGGCAGAACTCGCGGGCGTACGTCCGGGTCCGCAGTCCGGAACAGCAGCGGCTGCTGGACGTGCTGCACGGGGCCGGGATCACGGTCGTGGAGGCGGGCGGCGGGGCGCTGGAGGTGGACGGCGGCAAGGCCGAGCTCATCGGCGAGCTGGCCGCCGAGCACCGGATCGCGCTGCATGAGCTGAGTCCGCAGCAGGCTTCGCTGGAGGAGGCGTTCATGAGGCTGACGGCGGAGTCGGTGGAGTACCACGCGCACAGCGACACCGCGGCCGTGCCGCAGGGCTGGGGCGCCGACTGCAAGAAGGGCGTGTGACGTCATGGCCGCCGTCGAGGTCGTCCGGTCCGAATGGACCAAGATCCGGTCCGTCGCGTCCACGGTGTGGACGCTGTCCCTCGCCGTGGTCGTCACCATCGCCCTCGGCGTGCTGATCTCGGCGTTGTCGAGGAGCCAGTACGACAGGATGCCCGTCCGGGAGCGGCTCTCCTACGATCCCACCCTGGTCAGCTTCGCGGGCATGACTCTCGGGCAGCTCGCGCTGATCGTGTTCGGCGTGCTGGTCGTGTCCAACGAGTACAGCACCGGCATGATCCGCACCTCGCTGGCGGCCGTACCGCAGCGCGGCACGTTCCTGTTCAGCAAGATCGCTGTGGCCGCCGGGCTCGCGCTGGTCGTGGCCTTCGCCACCAGCTTCGCCGCGTTCTTCCTCGGACAGGCCGTGCTCGGCCCCCACCGGGCGCAGCTGGGCGACCCCGGGGTGCTGCGCGCGGTGATCGGCGGCGGGCTCTACATGACCCTCATCGCCGTGTTCTCCATGGGCGTCGCCGCGATGCTGCGCTCGCCGATGCTGTCGCTGGGCATCCTGATGCCGTTCTTCTTCCTCATCTCCAACATCCTCGGCAACGTCGACGCCACGAAGAAGATCGGCCGCTACCTCCCCGACCAGGCCGGCAGTCGCATCATGCAGGTGGTCCCCCGCCTCGGCGACGACACCCCGTACGGCCCCTGGGGCGGGCTGGGCATCATGGTGCTGTGGGTGGTCGCGGCGGTCGCGGGCGGCTATGTGCTGCTCAGGAAGCGGGATGCCTAGGGTCGTCGGGCCATGGGTGGTCCGGGTCGTTGTGGGGGATTGTGTGGCGCTCGGGGAGCGGGGCGCACAGCGTTCGTAGCTTTACTCTCCCTTGGGCGGAACCGTCAGCGCCCGGATATCCTCCTAACCCTTACGGGGGCGTGTGCCCCGCTGTCCTGAACCTTTCGATGGGTGCGGAGCATGATCGAGGCTGTCGGCCTGACCAAGCGCTACGGCGACAAGACCGCCGTGTACAACCTTTCCTTCCAGGTGCGACCGGGCGCCGTGACCGGCTTCCTCGGGCCCAACGGCTCGGGCAAGTCGACCACCATGCGGATGATCCTCGGCCTGGACAACCCGACCGCGGGCACGGTGACGATCGGCGGCTATCCGTACCGCAAGCTGCCCAACGCACCCCGCCAGGTCGGCGCGCTGCTCGACGCCAAGGCCGTGCACGGCGGCCGGCACGCCCGCAACCACCTGCTGTGCCTGGCCCAGCTGTCGGGCATCCCGGCCCGCCGGGTGGACGAGGTACTCGGGGTCGTCGGCCTTCAGGACGTGGCCAGAAAGCGCTCCAAGGGCTTCTCGCTCGGCATGGGCCAGCGGCTCGGCATCGCGGCCGCGCTGCTCGGCGACCCGCAGGTGCTGCTGTTCGACGAGCCGGTCAACGGCCTCGACCCCGAGGGCATCCTCTGGGTGCGCAACCTGATGAAGGCGCTGGCGGCGGAGGGGCGGACCGTGTTCGTCTCCAGCCACCTGATGAGCGAGATGGCGCTGACCGCCGACCACCTCATCGTCATCGGCCGCGGCCAGCTGCTCGCCGACATGAGCGTGAGGGACTTCATCTCGGCCAACTCGGCCGACTTCGCACGGGTCCGCACCCCGGACACCGAGCCGCAGCTGCGGGAGAAGCTGACCTCCGCACTCACCGAGGCGGGCGGCCACGTGCTGCCGGAGCAGGACGGCGCGCTGCGGGTCACCGGGCTGCCGCTGCCCCGCATCAGCGACCTCGCGCACGAGGCGGACGTACGGCTGTGGGAGCTGTCGCCGCATCAGGCCTCGCTGGAAGAGGCGTACATGCGGATGACCCAGGGCGCCGTGGACTACCGCTCGACCATCGACCAGAAGGCGGGCCTCCATCAGCCGCTGCCGCCCGGCGCCCAGCCGCCCATGCCGGTCCCGGGCCAGGGCCAGCCGGGCTGGTACGCCCCGCCGCCGCCCCAGCAGGGCGGCCAGCCGTTCGCCGCGGCTCCGGGGCAGCCGGTGCCGCCACAGGGCGGGGCGCCCGCCGGGCCGTACGGCGGCCCCGGGGCACCCGCGGGCGCGTACGGCGCTCCCGGAGCCGGTCAGCCGAATCCTTACGCCCAGCCGTCGGCGCAGGCGCCCGCCGCCCCGGCGACCCCGCCCGCGCCGCAGCAGCAGCCCGCGGCCCCGGCCGCCGCTCCGGCCGCAGAATCGCCCAAGCCCACCGCCTCCGCCCCCGCCGACCTGACCAAGCCCGAGGACGCCCGATGAGCACCCACCAGCCCCCGATGCCGCAGGCACCAGCCGCCGCGCCCGAGTGGCAGGCGGCGCCCGGAGCCTCGTATCCCGGATACACCTCGCCGATCCCGGTGGTGCGCACGCACCTCGGGCACGCGATCGCCTCCGAGTGGACGAAGATCAAGTCGGTGCGCTCGACGATATGGACGCTGGGCGTGTTCGTGCTGCTCGTGATCGGCATCGGGCTGGCCGCCGGCGCGCTGGTGTCGAACTCCTCCACGGAGATGGACGGCGAGAACCCGCTCGGCCTGGGCTTCTTCGGGCTGCTGCTGGGCAGCATGTGCATCATGACGCTCGGCGTGCTGACCACGGCCTCGGAGTACGGCACCGGCATGATCCGTACCACGATGGTCGCATGCCCGAGCCGGGGACGGGTGCTCGCGGCGAAGGCGATCGTGTTCTTCGTCGTCGCCTTCGTGGTCACCCTGGCGTCGGCCTCCTTCGTCGCCATGACCCAGGTGTCCATGCTGGGCGGCTCCGGCGCCAAGGACCCGTCCGGCGGGGAGTGGCTGAAGGCCACGGTCGGCGTCAGCCTCTACCTCGCCCTGCTCGGACTGTTCTCGCTCGTGATCGGCTCGATCATCCGGCACTCGGCGGGCGCGATCACCATCATGATCGGTGCCGTGCTCGCCCCGCTGGTGATCGCGCTGTTCATGTTCTCCCAGTCGCTGTCGAACCTGCGCGAGAAGCTGGTCGAGTACTCGATCCCCAACCAGCTGAGCGTCTTCTACTCCAACTCCCTCAGCCAGTCCGGCCCGTCCGGCTGGGACCCGCTGTGGATCATGCTGGGCGTGACGGCCGTCGCGTCCGGCGCGGCGTACGCGCTGCTTCAGAAGCGGGACGTGTGATCCGGAGCTTCTAGAACCTCGGCGCGTTACGGGACCGCAGCACCCGCGTGGTGCGGCGGTCCTTCGCGTTCCAGCACGCCTTGTGCCAGTGGCGGCGGTCGTCGACGCCCGAGTGCTCCGGCCAGGCCACGACATGCGGGACGCCGGAGGCGATCACCTGGTCACAGCCCGGGCAACGGTAGGTCTTGCCCTGCGCGCTGGCCCCGGCCACATGCCGCACGCTCCACTCCTCGCCCCGCCAGTTCTCGGTGGACTGCCATCCGCCGTACCGGTCGGCGCGGTCGTCCTCGGCGCTCCGGCCGGACGCGGCCGTGTCCTTGGGGCCCTTGGGACGATTGCGACGCGGGGACACGGGACACCTCACGGGGCTATAACGGAAGCACGGGTTTATTCCAGCCTACGCGTCACGGACGGGGGTAGGCGTAGGGAACCAACCCCCACAAGTCCCCCTGCCCGCCGACCCATTCTGAAGACAATCCGCAAATCCCTTCGCCAGGCCGTGTCCTCGGCACGTGTCGCACGGTTATGCCGGGTGGGGGAGCTCCGGGTCGGAGCCAAGGAAGCAGGAAATGCGATGCGCGTAGGAAGTTTTGTGCTGGCCGCCCAGTTCCCTGGGCAGGGCCAGGGGGAGGCGCTGCACCGGGCGGTCCGCTCGGCGCAGGTCTCCGAGGAGGCGGGCCTCGACGCGGTCTGGCTGGCCGAGCACCACTTCGTGCCGTACGGCACGTGCCCGTCCGCGGTCACCCTGGCCGCCTTGTTGCTGGGCCGCACCCACCGTATCCGGGTCGGCACGGCGGTCAGCGTGCTGCCCACCGCGCATCCGGTCGCCCTCGGCGAACAGGCCGCGCTGCTGCATGTGACCAGCGGCGGCCGCTTCACGCTCGGCGTGGGGCGCGGCGGCCCGTGGGTGGACCTGGAGGTCTTCGGCGCGGGTCTCGCGGCCTACGAGCACGGATTCCCGGAATCACTCGATCTGCTGGTGCGCTGGCTGCGTGAACCGGCGGTGGCGGCCTCGGGTGAACGGTTCTCCTTTCGTGAGGTCCCCGTCGTACCGCGCCCGTCGGAGGCGCTGACGGACCTCCCCGGTCCCGAGGTCGTCGTCGCCTGCACCTCCCCGTCGAGCGTGCGGCTGGCGGCCGAGCGCGGGCTGCCGATGCTGCTCGGGATGCACGTCGGGGACGAGCAGAAGGCCGAGATGATCGACCTGTGGCGACGGCACGCGCGGGCGGCCGGGCGGCCGGCCGAGGAGATCGCCCACGCGGCCCATGTGTCGGCCGGCGTCTGCCAGATCGCGGACACGCGCACCGACGCGGCGGAGACCCTGCTGAAGGCGATGCCGGGCTGGCTGAAGCAGGGCCTGGACGCCCATGTGACGGTGGACGGCCGGGCCCGGCCGATGCGCGATCCGCTGGCCTACACCGAACTGCTCTGCGGACTGCACCCGGTCGGCACCCCCCGGCTGTGCGTCGACCGCCTCGCGGCGACCTCGGAGCGCACCGGCATCTCCCGCTTCGCCCTGCTCGTGGAGGGCTCCGGGGACCTGGCGGCGACGGAGGAGAACGTACGACGGCTGGGTGCCGAGGTACTGCCTCATCTGCGCTGACCGGGCAACTCGCCTTCCCGGTGTGGGGCTTGCCGCTCCAGTACTGATTGCACCTTCCGCGGGTGGAGCGGCAAGCAACGGCTCACTGCGTCAGCAGTTCGCGGGCTCCGCGTCAGCAGTCCCTGAGGTCCGGGGACTGGTTCAGCAGTTGACTGCGCACCGAGGTGAAGCGGGCCAGACGCGCGTCGGCCGAGGTGTCCAACGGGAACACCGCCACCCGGTGGCAGTTCTGGAACGCAAGCCGCACACCGAAGTGCCGCTGGAGCGCGCCGCGTATGGCGTCACTGGCGAGCGCGCGCAGCAGCTGACCGCGTGCCTGCTCGTCCGGCGGGGGCGTCTGGTTGTCGGCGAAGTCTCCGCCATCCACCTTCAGCTGGGCCACCAGGGAGCTGATCATCTCCCATGCGTAGGGCAGGGAGGTCCGGACGCAGTCGACGAAGGCAGCTTCGTCGACCTCGCCTCGCTCGGCCTGTTCGAGTAGGGCCGGTGAGACGTCGAGCGACATGGGTACTCCTCTCGCACCCCCGAACAGCAGGGGTTGCCGGACAGGTAAGGGAGTTCGCGATACCGAACACGCTGAGTACACATACGGCGACCTCCCGTTTACTACGGTAGGCAACGGACGGTGACGGCACCAGGAGAATGCGTACATGGGCCGATCTCTTTAGGCACACAATCGGCCATGGATGAACGCCTGTTTCCAGGGCGAATCGCGTCGGCGGCGGGGCGTCGAGTAGCGTTGCCGACCATGCGTCTCGTCATTGCCCGGTGCTCGGTCGACTACGCCGGCCGGCTCACCGCCCACCTCCCCACGGCCCCCCGCCTGATCCTGGTCAAGGCGGACGGCAGCGTCTCGATCCACGCGGACGACCGGGCGTACAAGCCCCTCAACTGGATGTCGCCGCCCTGCACGCTGAAGGAGGAGCCGGGCGACTCCGAGGAGACGGCAGGCCTCTGGACCGTCACCAACAAGGCGGGCGAGAAGCTGATCATCACGATGGAGGAGATCCTCCACGACTCCTCGCACGAGCTCGGCGTGGACCCCGGCCTGATCAAGGACGGCGTGGAAGCGCATCTCCAGGAACTGCTCGCCGACCGCATCGAAACGCTCGGCGACGGCTACACGCTGATCCGGCGTGAGTACATGACCGCGATCGGCCCGGTCGACATCCTGTGCCGGGACGCCGACGGCCAGACCGTCGCCGTGGAGATCAAGCGGCGCGGCGAGATCGACGGGGTGGAGCAACTCACCCGCTATCTGGAGCTGTTGAACCGCGATCCGCATCTCGCCCCCGTCCGCGGCATCTTCGCCGCCCAGGAGATCAAGCCGCAGGCCCGCGTACTCGCCACGGACCGCGGCATCGGCTGCCAGGTGCTGGACTACGACGCGCTGCGCGGCATCGAGGACGACAAGCTGCGGCTGTTCTGAGCGGCGTTGCCGTACGTACGCGGGTGGGGGCCGGGCCCGGCAGGGGCCCGGCCCCCACCCGCGTCGGATCACCGCGTCACATCACCGAGCCCGTACCGCTGCTCTGCGGGGCGCTCGCCGAACTGCTCGTCGCCGCCGGGGCGCTGGAGGCGGGGCCACTGGCCGTGTCCGACGTGGACGGAGTGGATGGCGCCGTGTCCGTGGGGGTGGTCGTCGGCGTCTCGGTCGGTGTCGGTGTCGAGGACTTGGTCGGTGTCGAGGACGGAGTCGACCTGGTCGGCGTCGAGGACGGCGTCGACGGCCTGGACGACGTCGGCTTCGACGGGGTGCTGGGCGAACCGCCGTCGCCCGTCGCCTTCGTACCGCTCGGGTCGTCAGAGGGCCGGCTCGGGTCCGGGGTCGGCGTCGGGTCGTCCGCCGTGCCGTACGTGCCGTCGGGGCCGGGATCCGTCGGGCGGCTGACCGCCGCGCCGGTGTCGCCGTGGCCGCCGCTGTCCTTCTTCGGGGTGTCCGCGCCCAGGTCGCCCTCGTCGGTGCCCTCGCTGGCGGACGGGTGGACGCTCACGTTGTTCGCCGGTTTGTCCGCGTTGTCGTTCGAGGCCATGCCGAGGGTCACGATGGTGCCGAGCACGGCGGCGAGCAGCGCGCCCGAGCCGGCCGCGACGAGGTTGCGCCGGGCCGGCCGCCGGATGCCGCCGCCCTGGGCCTTGGGCAGCGGCGCGGTGGCCGCGGCCCGATGGGTGACCAGCGTGTCGTCGGTGGGCAACTGGAGCTGCGGGAACGGGGCCAGGATCCCGCCCGGGGGCGAGGCCGACTCGTCGTAGCGGGCGTCGGGCACCTCCTCGCCCGCCGTCGCTCCGAGCCCGGGCACGTCGCCCGCGCGGTCGGCGACCAGGGCGAGGGCGCGGCGGCCGGCGACGGTGCCGCGCTTGTCCGCGAGGGCGCCGCGCAGGCCGATGGACGCCTCGAGTTCGGCGCGGGCCCGGTCCAGCTGGCCGCCGCAGAGCGCGAAGATGCCCAGTTCATGGTGGAAATAGGCCTGTTCGGTCACCTCTCCGGCGAGCCGGGAGGCCTCGGCGCCGGCGCGCAGCGCCCGCTCCCAGGCGCTCCAGTGCAGTCCGGCGGCGAAGGCGGGCGCGGCGGTGCGGGCGAGCTGGACGGCGATGCTGTCCTCGCCCTCGGCGGGCGGCGTCGTCACCGGCCCCAGGACGGTCAGCGCGGCGAGCACCGCGTCGGCCTCGGCGCACACCCGCTCGGGTGTGACGGAGGGGTGTCCGGCCCACCAGGTGTAGTGCTGGGCGGCGGCGCGGGCGGCGTCCGTGACGTCGTCGGCGTATCCGGCGGTCTCCAGCTGGGTCTGCACGCCGGCCGCGAGGCGGTAGCGGGGGCCGACCGGGGTGACCAGTCCGCAGGAGGTGAGTTCGCCGAGGGCGGCGTCCGCGTGGGTGTCGCCGACCAGCGCGGGCAGGTGTGCCTGGTGCGGGACCTCGCCGCCGAGGGCGACGGCGAAGCGCAGGGTGGCGCGGGCGGAGGCGCTCAGCCGGGAGGCGAGCAGCCGTGCGGGCGCGGCGGCCTCGCCGAGCGACGGGAGGGGCATGTCCCCGCCGTCGTCGGCGTCCGTGTCGAGCGGGGCGTCGAAGGGGGCGTCGACCGGGTGCCGTACGTCCTCGAAGACCCCGAGGTCGTCCACGGCGCCCGCGCTGGCCCGCAGTTGGTCGCGCTGCCTGAGCAGGGCACCGGCCTGGACGAACCGCAGGGGCAGGCCCTCGGACTCGAACCAGAGGTCACCGGCCCAGTTGGCCTCCTCCTCGGTGAGGACGCGGCCGACGGCGCGCTCCAGGATCTCCACTCCCCCGGCGCGGTCCAGCCCGCCGAGGAAGACCTCCTCGATGGCCGACTCGGCGGACGGGGCGGGCACGTCCGGGGTGGCCGTGACGAGGAAGGCGCACTCCGGGGTGGCGTCGAGGAGTTCGTCGAGGGCGGCGCCGCCGAACTCGATGTCGTCCAGGACGACGACCGCCCCGATCTCGCGGACCAGGTCGAGCAACTCGTCCGGCCCCGGGCGGTGCAGGGGTGCGTCGTGGACGGCGTGGCAGAGGTCGTGGAGCAGGTCGGCCGTCGTGCGGTGGAAGCCGGTGAGGCGGATCACGCCGTCGGGGGCGAGGTCCGCGCAGTCCTCGGCGACCAGGTCGAGCAGGGCGGTGCGGCCGGAGCCCGCTGGGCCGGTGAGGCGTACGGAGCGGCCGCGGGCGAGCAGGCGCACCAGGCGCTCGCGTTCGTCCTGGCGTCCCAGGAGCGGCAGCGCGGGCTGGGTGGGCCCGGGCGGTACGGGTGCCCGGGCCGCGCGGTCGTTGGCGGCGCGCTCGGCAGCGGTGAGCTTGGCGGGCCTGCCGGGCTGTTCGCCCGGTGGGCAGGGCTCTATCTCGCTGCCGTCGACCGGATTGACGGTGAGCAGGAAGTCGCCGGTGACGAGTTGCACCGTGCGGGCGAGTGCCGGCGCGCTCTGGCCGAAGTCGTTGGTGAGGGATTCCCTGGGCGGGCGCTGACGCGGCGCGGAGCCGGCAGCGTCATGGCCGTGGTCCTCGGGTCCCCGGTTGATCGGGTCCATAGGTTCTAGCCCCCCAAAAGCGTCGTGTGCCCGTGTCCGGCCCCTCCCGGCCTGCTGCACACCGCGCTGTCGCTTCTGGTCCGGGCCCGCTCGAGGGTTGCGAGGCAGCGGGCGACCGAACCCTAAACCTTCGCACAGTATCTACGACAGTCCGGGGTGGCACGCGGTGCGCGACGTCACAGTCTCGTGAGGATTGCGTGTGACGTGCGGTTCGGCATGACCGCCCGGGTCTCCCCCGTCGCCCGTTTCACACCCGGTCGCGGCGTCCCGCGTTGGGCGTCACACCCGGGGCAGCGACTCCACACCGATGCCGCCCTCGATCGCCAGGATCCGGTGCAGCCGGGTGGCCACCAGCAGGCGCTGCATCTGCGGCGGTACGCCGCGCAGCACCAGGCGCCGGCCGCAGCGGCCGGCCCGCCGGTGGGCACCCATGATCACCCCGAGTCCGGTGGCGTCCCAGGAGTCCAGCTCGGACAGGTCGAGCACCAGGTCGCCGGCTCCGTCGTCGACGGCCGAGTGGAGGACCGTACGGGCGTCCGCCGCGCTGCGGACGTCGAGGCGGCCCCCGACGACCAGCCCGGCGTGGTCGCCCCTGATGTACATATGCGCTCCCCGTGAGTGCGTCTCGTGCTCGGTGATGTCTGTTGATGCAACCTCTGACGGCGTTGAGCGGTCAGAGGTTGCCGTCTGTGAGCGAACCGATACCGAATTCACCCGCGAGGGTGACGCCCCCCGCTCGAGCTCAGTACTTGTAGAAGCCCTGCCCGCTCTTGCGCCCGATGTCACCGGCGTCCACCATCCGGCGCATCAGCTCCGGCGGGGCGAACTTCTCGTCCTGCGACTCGGTGTAGATGTTTCCGGTGGCGTGCAGCAGGATGTCGACGCCCGTCAGGTCGGCCGTGGCGAGCGGGCCCATGGCGTGGCCGAAGCCCAGCTTGCAGGCGATGTCGATGTCCTCGGCGCTGGCGACGCCCGATTCGTACAGCTTCGTCGCCTCGACGACGAGGGCGGAGATGAGCCGGGTGGTGACGAAGCCGGCCACGTCCCGGTTGACGACGATGCAGGTCTTGCCGACGGACTCGGCGAACTCCCGTGCGGTGGCGAGGGTTTCGTCGCTGGTCTTGTAGCCGCGCACCAGCTCGCACAGCTGCATCATCGGGACCGGGGAGAAGAAGTGGGCGCCGACCACGCGCTCCGGGCGCTCCGTCACGGCCGCGATCTTGGTGATCGGGATGGCGGAGGTGTTGGAGGCGAGGACGGTGTCGTCGCGCACGATCTTGTCCAGGGTGCGGAAGATCTCGTGCTTGACTTCGAGCTTCTCGAAGACGGCCTCGACGACGATGTCCGCGTCGGCGACGGCGTGGAGGTCGGTGGTCGCGGTGATACGGGCCAGGGCTGCGTCGGCGTCGTGCGCCTCCAGCTTGCCCTTGCTGACGAACTTGTCGTACGAGGCCTTGATGCCGTCGGTGCCACGCCTGAGTGCCTCGTCGGTGACGTCGCGCAGGACGACCTCCCAGCCCGCCTGAGCGGAGACCTGGGCGATGCCGGATCCCATGAGACCGGCCCCGATGACGGCGAGCTTCCGTGCCACTCCGACTCCCCTTACACGCTGTTTACGGTTGCCTCTTCGGCGGACCATAGCGCTCGTGAGGGGCTGTGTGACCGGTAAGTAATGCGCGTCACGTCCCATTTGACGGACGTCACACCGACAGGGGTCAGAGCTCGCCTCGGACGGCGTAGTTGAGCACCTTCTCGCCCAACAACTCCTCCATGTCGTCGATGAGGTTCAACACCTCTCGTGACACTTCGTTCGGATTACGCCCTTTGAGCATCTCGCGTCCGATGACGGCCATGACCGTACCGTGCACCCAGCTGATCTGACCGGCTATCAGAAAGGGCCGCTCGTCGCCGTCCGCCGCGCCGGTCTCCTCGCGCAGGGTCGCCTCGAGGTTCGCCTGGACCTCCTGCGCGAGGGCCCACAGCCGCGAGCGCAGCGCGGGGGCGTTCTCGATGACCCGCATGAAGGCGGCGTATCCGGACATCAGGCCGATCCGTGGTGATACCACCTCGACCTCCTCGCGCAGTTCACGCAGGACGGCTGCGGCGGCCGACTCCCCCTGGCCGCGACCGCGCACCCAGCGGGCCAGCCGGTCGACCATGCCGCTGGAGCGGTCGAAGAAGAGGTCCTCCTTGGCCGGGAAGTAGTTGTAGACGGTGTTGACGGAGACGTCGGCGGCCTCGGCGATCTCGGCGACGGTCACCGCGTCGAAACCGCGCTCGACGAACAGGCCCGTGGCGACATCCGAGATGTACTGCCGGGTCTGCCGCTTCTTCCGCTCCCTGAGTCCCTCGGCCATGACTCGATCCTAGCTTCTCTGGGGCACCTTAAATTTTGGGGTCATTGCAAAATTTAAGAGCCTCTGCTTTTCTGGTGCCATGACAGCAGTCATCAGCGCGGCCGGACTGGCCCGCACCTTCCAGACCAAGCGCGGCCCGGTGACGGCCGTGCGCGGCATCGACCTCACCGTCCGCGAGGGCGAGATCCTCGGTTTCCTCGGCCCCAACGGCGCCGGCAAGACCACCACGCTCCGGATGCTCACCACGCTGCTGGCCCCCACCGGCGGCACCGCAACGGTCGCGGGCCACGACCTCGCCACCGATCCGGCCGGTGTGCGGAAGGCATGCGGGTACGTGGCCCAGTCCGGCGGCGTCGACCCGCAGATCTCCGTGTACGAGGAGCTGGTCACCCAGGGCCGCCTGTACTGCCTGACGAAGGAACAGGCGGAGCGTCGGGCGGAGGAGTTGGCGCACGACCTGGGCCTGACCGAGCTGCTCGACCGCAAGGCGGGGTCCCTCTCCGGCGGGCAGCGGCGCCGTCTGGACATCGCGATGGGCCTCACCCACCGCCCGAGGATCCTCTTCCTCGACGAACCGACCACGGGCCTCGACCCCGGCAGCCGGGCCGACCTGTGGGACCTCGTCCGCCGCCTGCGCGACGAACTCGGTACGACGGTCTTCCTCACCACCCACTACCTCGACGAGGCGGACGCCCTCGCCGACCGGCTGGTCGTCGTCGACCGGGGCGTGGTCGTGGCCGAGGGCACGCCGAGCGCCCTCAAGCTCGAGTACGGCGGCTCGATCGACGCCTCGCTCCAGGACACCTTCCTCGCCATCACCGGCCGCGGGCCCTCCCCGGCCGACACCGCCCCCGTAGCCGTATAGGACCGCCAGGATGCTTCTTCACGACACCGCGCTGATCTACGGCCGCTACCTGCGCCAGTCCCTGCGCTCCCGTTTCGCGCTGCTGTTCGGTGTGCTGATGCCGCTGCTGTACCTGCTCTTCTTCGGCCCGCTGCTCACCGATCTGCCGCTCGGTGGACGGGGCAGCTCCTGGCAGGTGCTGGTGCCCGGACTGCTGCTCCAACTCGGCCTGTTCGGAGCCGCGTTCGCGGGCTTCGCGGTCATCATCGAGAACGGGCAAGGGGTGGTGGAGCGGATGCGGGTCACACCGGTCAGCCGGCTGGCACTGCTCCTGGGGCGGGTGCTGCGCGACGCCACCGTCTTCGTCTTCCAGGCCGTGCTGCTCGTGCTCGCGGCCGTGGTCATGGGCCTGCGCGCACCGCTGCCCGGCGTCCTCATCGGCTTCGCGTTCGTCGCCCTGCTGACGATCTCGCTGGCCTCGCTGTCGTACGCGCTGGCGATGAAGGTCCGCACCCCAGCGGAGTTCGGACCGACGATCAACGCCCTGACCATGCCGTCCATGCTGCTGTCCGGGCTGATGCTGCCGATGACCCTCGCGCCCGCCTGGCTGGACGTGCTCTCCCACTTCGTCCCGTTCCGCTATCTGGTGGACGCGGTGCGCGACGCGTACGTGGGCTCGTACACGACCGCCCACATGCTGTACGGCGCCGTGGTGGCCGTCGGCTTCGCCGCGCTGGCCGTGACAGTGGGCACACGGGTCTTCCGGACGTCCGGGGCGTAGGGCCTGCCCGGCGGGTCAGTCCGGCGAGTCAGCCCGGCGGGTCAGCCGCACGAAATGAACGGTGCGGCTCTGCCGACCCGAGCGGGGTCTGGTGCGTACAGATGAGGGCGTCTCCGGCCTGATTCGCCGGGCAGGCCCTGGCCTACGCTGACCTCATGGTCAATCTGACGCGCATCTACACCAGGACCGGCGACCGGGGCACCACCGCCCTCGGCGACATGAGCCGGGTCGCCAAGACCGACCTCAGGATCTCGGCGTACGCGGACGCCAACGAGGCGAACGCGGTGATCGGCACGGCGATCGCGCTGGGGCACCTGGACGAGGAGATCGTCAAGGTCCTCACCCGCGTGCAGAACGACCTGTTCGACGTGGGCGCGGACCTGTCGACGCCGGTGGTGGAGGAGCCCGAGTTCCCGCCGCTGCGGGTCGAGCAGTTCTACATCGACCGGCTCGAGGCGGACTGCGACCACTTCAACGAGCAACTGGAGAAGCTGCGGTCGTTCATCCTGCCCGGCGGCACGCCCGGCGCGGCCCTGCTGCACCAGGCGTGCACGGTCGTGCGCAGGGCCGAGCGCTCGACTTGGGCCGCCCTGGAGGTACACGGCGAGGTGATGAACCCGCTCACGGCCACCTACCTCAACCGCCTCTCGGACCTGCTGTTCATCCTGGCCCGCACGGCGAACAAGGAGACGGGGGACGTGCTGTGGGTGCCGGGCGGGGAGCGTTAGCGCTCACGCTTGGGGAACAGCGTGTAGCTGCCGGCGATGGCCACGTTGATGCCGATCAGCCACAGCATGCGCTGCTGCCACTCCCGCAGTGAGCCGGTTCCGCCGGCGCCGCCGACGTACCAGACCGCGGCCTGCAACAAGGCGATGGCGACCAGCGCCGCGAGGATCCAGCGGCCCGCGACCCTCCATTCGTGGAGGGCGCGGGCCGTGCCGTACTTCGGGGGCCGAACAGGAGGCGGGCCGCCCGCGAAACGGTGGGCGGCCCGGGCGTCCGCCCACTGGAGAGTGGAATGACCGAGGCCGACGGTGAAGCCGATGTACACGGCGGCCAGGCCGTGCCGCCAGTCGGGCTCGGCGCCGTTCTTCAGGTCGACCGCCGTGACGACGAACAGCACGACCTCCAGGAGTGGCTCGCACAGCAGCAGCGCGAGGCCCACGCGGGGCATCCGGAAGACGTAACGGAACACCAGCCCCGCGGCCAGCAGCACCCAGAAGGCCACCTCACAGGCGACGACCAGTCCGACGATCACGGCTCGCTCCCTTCGCTCACCTCACCAGGCTCGCCCGGATGCCCGCGCGGATCGTCGTCGCCGGTGACGAACCCGCGGTAATCGAAAGATGCAGCCCGAGACCCTTCCGGAGGAGCACGCGGGCGGCGTCGGCCCCGTGTTGGATGGGGCCATGCCCGTACCGCTCCCCCGTCCGCACCGCGACGACGTGCTCATCGCCGTGGGCGGGCTGCTCGGGGGGCTGCTGCTGTGGACGCTGGGCATCTTTCCGCGCGTGCCCTCGGACGACCTGGTGCTGTGGCCGCAGCGCTGGGCGGCCCTGGTGCCGCTGGCCGTGACCGCCGCGTGCGAGCCGCTGCGCCGCACCCGGCCCCGGGCCGGTCTGCTGATCGGCACGGCGGCGCTGGTCGTGGACACGGTGACCCTGGGCAGCATCGTCACGATCGTGCTGTACACGGACCTGATGTACGCGGCCGTCCTGTACGGCAGCCCCGCGGCCGCCCGCCGCATCCCGTGGATCACCGGTCTGCTCACGGTGACCGGCGGGGTGGTGCCGGCCGCGCTCTGGCGCGATCCGCAAGGACTGCTGATCGGCGTGGGCGTCGGAGTCGTGGCGCTCGCCCCCGCCGCGACCGGCTGGGTGGTGCGCAACCATCGCGACGCCGCCGAGGCCGCCCGGCTGCGCGCCGAGCAGACCGCGCTGCTCGCCGAGATGGACCGGGTCCAGGCGGTCACCGCCGAGCGGGCGCGGATGGCGCGGGAGCTGCACGACCTGGTCGCGGGCCATCTGTCGGCGATCGCCATCCACTCCACGGCCGCGCTGTCCATCGACGAACCCGACACCTCGAAGCGGGCCCTGTCCGTCATCCGGGAGAACAGCGTGGCCGGTCTCGCCGAGATGCGGCGGCTGATCGGCATCCTCCGCGAGACGGACGACGCGCCGGCCGCGACCCCGACCCTCGACGGTCTCACCGCCCTGGTGGACGGCGCCCGCGCGAACGGCCTCGACGTCCGGCTCGACGCCGAGCCCGGCCGGGTGCCCGTCCCGGTCGGGCTGGCCGCCTACCGGATCGTGCAGGAGTCGCTGACCAACGCGCTGAAGCATGCCGCGCACGGCCGCGTCCACGTGGTGCTGAAGCGGTGCGACGGCGCCCTGCGGGTCCGGGTGAGCAGCCCGTACGCCGACGCCGACGAACCCCGTGCCCCCGGCTCCGGCGCCGGTCTCACCGGCATGCGGGAACGTACCGCGCTGCTGGGCGGCAGTTTCGACGCCGGGCCCGACGGCACGCTGTGGACCGTCCGCGCCACCCTCCCCGTGACCGAAGGAGGCCCCGAGTGATCCGTGTCCTGGTCGCCGAGGACCAGTCGGCCGTCCGCTCCGGGCTGGTGCTCATCCTGGGCAGCGCGCCCGACATCGAGGTGGTCGGGGAGGCGGCGGACGGCGTACAGGCGGTGGCGCTGGCCCGGGAGCTCAGGCCGGACCTGGTGCTGATGGACGTGCAGATGCCCCGGCTGGACGGGGTGTCGGCGACCCGGGAGGTGGTCGCGGAGCGGCTCGCGGACGTGCTCGTGCTGACCACCTTCGACCTCGACGAGTACGTCTTCGGGGCGCTGCGGGCCGGAGCGGCCGGCTTCCTTCTGAAGAACGCGGAGGCGAAGGATCTGCTGGAGGCCGTGCGGACGGTGGCGCGTGGAGAGGGGATCGTGGCCCCCGCGGTCACGCGGCGGCTGATCGCCGAGTTCGCCGCCCGGCCGGCGCGGGAGCCGTCCGTCGACCCGGCGGTGCTGGAGGCGTTGACGCGCCGCGAGCGCGAGGTGCTGGCGTGCGTCGGTGAGGGGTTGTCGAACGCCCAGATCGCGGCGCGGCTGGAGATGGCCGAGGGGACGGTGAAGACCCACGTCAGCCGCCTGCTGGGCAAGCTGGAGCTGCGCAGCCGGGTGCAAGCGGCCGTGTTGGCGCAGGAGTTGGGGATCTAGCACTACGCGAGGCCAAGTGGTCCAGACCTATTGACCGGTGGTCCAGACCTTTCTATTCTCGCGGCACCGTGGGCATGAAGGCTCAGTCATGCCCCTGACATCCCCACAGAGGAGGCGCAGCATGCGCTTCGTACACAGAGCCGCGGCAGGGTTCGCGACCCTGTTGCTCCCCGTGGCCGGGCTGGTCGGCCTCGCGGGCCCCGCCCAGGCCGCCACGACCGCGACCGCCACCTACGCCAAGGCGTCGGACTGGGGCACCGGCTTCGAGGGCAGGTGGACGGTGAAGAACACCGGCACCACGGCCATCAGCTCCTGGACCGTCGAGTGGGACTTCCCCTCCGGCACGTCGGTCACCTCGGCCTGGGACGCGGACGTCACGTCCTCCGGCACCCACTGGACCGCGAAGAACAAGTCCTACAACGGCAGCCTCGCCCCCGGCGCCTCCGTCTCCTTCGGCTTCAACGGCGCGGGCTCCGGCTCGCCGTCCAACTGCAAGCTGAACGGCGACAGCTGCGACGGCACGACGGTCCCCGGCGACGCGGCGCCCTCCGCACCCGGCACACCGACCGCCTCGGGCATCACCGACACCTCGGTGAAGCTCAGCTGGAGCGCGGCCACCGACGACAAGGGCGTCAAGAACTACGACGTCCTGCGGGACGGGGCGAAGGTCGCCACCGTGACCACCACCTCGTACACCGACACCGGCCTGAGCGCCGGCACCGACTACTCCTACACCGTTCAGGCCCGCGACACCGCCGACCAGACCGGCCCGGTCAGCGGCGCGGCCGCCGTGCACACCACCGGGGGCACCACCACTCCCCCGACCGCCGGCTCCAAGGTCAAGCTCGGGTACTTCACCGAGTGGGGCATCTACGGGCGCAACTACAACGTCAAGAATCTGGTGACCTCCGGCTCGGCGTCCAAGATCACGCACATCAACTACGCCTTCGGCAACGTCACCGGCGGCAAGTGCGCGATCGGCGACTCCTACGCCGACTACGACAAGGCCTTCACCGCCGACCAGTCCGTCAGCGGCGTCGCCGACACCTGGGACCAGCCGCTGCGCGGCAACTTCAACCAGCTGCGTGAGCTGAAGGCCAAGTACCCGAACATCAAGGTGCTGTGGTCCTTCGGCGGCTGGACCTGGTCCGGCGGCTTCGGCGAGGCGGCCAAGGACCCGGCGGCCTTCGCGCAGTCCTGTTACGACCTGGTCGAGGACCCGCGCTGGGCCGATGTGTTCGACGGCATCGACATCGACTGGGAGTACCCGAACGCCTGCGGGCTGAGCTGCGACACCAGCGGTGCCGCCGCCTACAAGAACGTGATGGCCGCGCTGCGCGCCAAGTTCGGCTCGAACAACCTGGTCACCGCGGCGGTCACGGCCGACGGCTCCTCCGGCGGCAAGATCGACGCGGCCGACTACGCCGGCGCCGCGAGCTCCGTCGACTGGTACAACGTGATGACGTACGACTTCTTCGGCGCCTGGGACGCGCAGGGCCCCACCGCCCCGCACTCCCCGCTCACCTCGTACAGCGGCATCCCGAAGGCCGGCTTCACCACGGCCGACGCGATCGCCAAGTACAAGGCCAAGGGCGTGCCCGCGAGCAAGCTGCTCATCGGCATCGGCTTCTACGGCCGAGGCTGGACCGGCGTCACCCAGGACGCCCCGGGCGGCACGGCCACGGGCCCGGCCGCGGGCACGTACGAGCAGGGCATCGAGGACTACAAGGTGCTCAAGACGTCCTGCCCGGCCACCGGCACCGTCGCGGGCACGGCGTACGCCCACTGCGGCAGCAACTGGTGGTCCTACGACACTCCCGCCACCATCGGCACCAAGATGTCGTGGGCCAAGACCCAGGGGCTGGGCGGCGCGTTCTTCTGGGAGTTCAGCGGTGACACCACGAGCGGCGAGCTGGTGAGCGCCATCAACAGCGGACTGTCGTAAGCCAGGACCTGGGCGACCAGGACCTGAGCGACGTCGACGCTCCCCCGGACTTCGTCCGGGGGACCCCCACCCAGCGAGTGAATGTGGCTACGCCACATTCACTCGCTGTCCGGGCGGGGCTGCCTCCAGCCACGCGAGGAAACCTGTCAGCGCGTCGTCGCTCATGGCGAGTTCCAGGCGCGTGCCCCGGTGCGTACAGGCGAGGACGACGGCGTCGGAGAGCAGGGCCAGCTCCTCCTCACCCTCGGGAAGGCGGCGGCCGGCCACTTCGATCTGCGCCCGCTCCAGGACGCGGCGCGGGCGGGGGGCGTAGGAGAAGACGCGGTACCACTCGATGCGGTCGCCGTTGTAGCGGGCGACGCCGTAGCTCCAGCCCTTGCCGCCGGTGTCGGGTTTCTCCGGCACGTCCCAGCGCAGGGAGCAGTCGAAGGTGCCGCCGGAGCGCTGGATCAGTCTGCGGCGCAGGCCGAACAGGAACAGTCCCACCACCACGAGTACGACCACGATCCCGCACACAGTCAGAGCGAGGACCATCGGCACCGACCTCCTCGTCTCCTAGGTAACGGAACGTAAAAAAGACCCTGATTCACCTCAGCCGCGGCCGGCACCGGATCGCTCCGGTCCCAGCCGCGGCTGAGGTGCGTCATCGCGCGCTCTCCCAGAGCCTAAAGGGCCTGGGAGGGGCCTCCAGTTCAGCGCGCCGTCGCGGCGCGCAGGCGGACGTCCGCCCGACGCTCGGCGGTGGCGTCGCCTTCGGCCTTCGCGCGCTCGAGCTCGCGCTCCACGCGCTGGACATCGATCTCGTCCGACAGCTCGGCGATCTCGGCCAGCAGCGACAGCTTGTCGTCCGCGAACGAGATGAAACCGCCGTGCACCGCGGCGACGACCGTTCCACCATCACTCGTACGGATGGTCACCGGGCCCGACTCCAGCACACCGAGCAGCGGCTGGTGACCGGGCATGACGCCGATGTCGCCGGACGTGGTGCGCGCGACGACCAGGGTGGCCTCGCCGGACCAGACCTGGCGGTCCGCGGCGACCAGCTCGACGTGCAGCTCAGCAGCCAAGGGTGGCTCCTCGGGTCACCACCCGGCGGTTGTGCCGGGTGTGGGGTCAATTCTAGTAGGCGTGGCGAGAGGGGCAGGACACACCCCACCGGGGTGCGTCCCCGCCCCTCTCACGGGCGAGCGCGGGGCTCAGGAGACGCCCAGCTCCTTCGCGTTCTTCTTCAGGTCCTCGAGACCACCGCACATGAAGAACGCCTGCTCCGGGAAGTGGTCGTACTCACCGTCGCAGATCGCGTTGAACGCGGCGATCGACTCGTCCAGCGGCACGTCCGACCCGTCCACACCGGTGAACTGCTTGGCGGCGTGGGTGTTCTGGGACAGGAAGCGCTCCACGCGACGGGCACGGTGGACGACGAGCTTGTCCTCCTCGCCGAGCTCGTCGATACCGAGGATCGCGATGATGTCCTGGAGGTCCTTGTACTTCTGGAGGATCGTCTTCACGCGCATGGCCGCGTTGTAGTGGTCCTGCGCGATGTAGCGCGGGTCCAGGATCCGGGACGTGGAGTCCAGCGGGTCCACGGCCGGGTAGATGCCCTTCTCCGAGATCGGACGGGAGAGCACCGTCGTCGCGTCGAGGTGGGCGAAGGTGGTGGCCGGCGCCGGGTCGGTCAGGTCGTCCGCGGGGACGTAGATCGCCTGCATCGAGGTGATCGAGTGACCGCGGGTCGAGGTGATGCGCTCCTGGAGCTGACCCATCTCGTCCGCCAGGTTCGGCTGGTAACCCACCGCGGACGGCATACGGCCGAGCAGCGTGGAGACCTCGGAACCGGCCTGGGTGAAGCGGAAGATGTTGTCGATGAAGAACAGCACGTCCTGCTTCTGGACGTCGCGGAAGTACTCCGCCATCGTCAGACCGGCCAGGGCGACGCGCAGACGGGTGCCCGGGGGCTCGTCCATCTGACCGAAGACCAGCGCGGTCTTGTCCAGAACGCCGGACTCTTCCATCTCCGCGATGAGGTCGTTGCCCTCACGGGTGCGCTCGCCGACGCCCGCGAAGACGGAGACGCCCTCGTGGAGGTTGGCGACACGCATGATCATTTCCTGGATCAGCACGGTCTTGCCGACACCGGCGCCACCGAACAGACCGATCTTGCCGCCCTTGACGTACGGGGTCAGCAGGTCGACGACCTTCAGGCCGGTCTCGAACATCTCGGTCTTCGACTCGAGCTGGTCGAAGGCGGGGGCCTTGCGGTGGATGGTCCAGCGCTCACCGTCGTAGGACTCGTCGCTGTTCAGCACCTCACCGAGGGTGTTGAACACCTTGCCCTTGGTGAAGTCGCCGACCGGGACGGAGATGCCCGCGCCGGTGTCGGTCACCGCGGCCTGGCGGACCAGACCGTCGGTGGGCTGCATGGAGATCGCGCGGACCAGGCCGTCACCCAGGTGCTGGGCGACCTCCAGGGTCAGCGTCTTCTTCTCGCCCGCGTTCGCCGGGTCGGCGACCTCGACGTGGAGGGCGTTGTACATCTCGGGCATCGCGTCGACGGGGAACTCCACGTCGACGACCGGGCCGATGACCCGGGCGACGCGGCCCGTAGCCGTCGCGGTCTCAACAGTGGTGGTCATTAGCGGTCACTCCCCGCGGTCGCGTCGGCCAGGGCGCTCGCGCCTCCGACGATCTCGCTGATTTCCTGGGTGATTTCGGCCTGGCGGGCCTGGTTGGCAAGCCGGGTGAGCGTCTCGATGAGCTCACCGGCGTTGTCCGTGGCCGACTTCATCGCGCGCCGCGTGGCGGCGTGCTTCGAAGCGGCCGACTGGAGCAGCGCGTTGTAGATACGGCTCTCGACGTACCGCGGCAGCAGGGCGTCGAGGACGTCCTCCGCCGACGGCTCGAAGTCGTACAGCGGGAGGATCTCGCCCTGCGGCTTCTCCTCCGCCACCTCTTCGAGGCGCAGCGGCAGCAGGCGGGCGTCGAGCGCCGTCTGCGTCATCATCGAGACGAACTCGGTGAAGACGATGTGGAGTTCGTCCACGCCGCCGTCCGCCGTCTCCTTCTCGATCGCCTCGATCAGCGGCGCCGCGACCTTCTTGGCGTCCGCGTACGAGGGCTCGTCGGTGAAGCCCGTCCACGACTCCGTGACCTTGCGCTCACGGAACTTGTAGTGGGCCAGACCGCGGCGGCCGACGATGTACGTGTCGACCTCCTTGCCCTCGCGCTCCAGGCGCTCGGTCAGCTGCTCCGCAGCCTTGATGGCGTTGGAGTTGAAGGCGCCGGCCAGACCGCGGTCGCTCGTGAGGAGCAGGACCGCGGCACGGGTCGGGTTCTCCGCCTCCGTGGTGAGCGGGTGCTTGGTGTTCGAACCGGTACCGACCGCCGTGACCGCTCGGGTGAGCTCGGTCGCGTACGGCGTGGAGGCCGCCACCTTGCGCTGCGCCTTGACGACGCGCGAGGCGGCGATCATCTCCATCGCCTTCGTGATCTTCTTGGTCGCGGAGACGGATCGGATGCGACGCTTGTAGACCCGGAGCTGGGCTCCCATGAGTCAGGTCCCTTCCGTCGTCACTTGCCGGAGGTGGCCGGGGCGTCCTCGCCGAGCAGCTTGCCGTCCGACGTCTCGAACTGCTTCTTGAACTCCGCGATCGCGTCGGCGATGGCCTGGAGGGTGTCGTCGGACATCTTGCCGCCCTCCTTGATGGAGGTCATGAGGCCCTGCTCCTTGCGGTGCAGGTACTCCAGCAGTTCGCGCTCGAAGCGGCGGATGTCGGCGACCGGGACGTCGTCCATCTTGCCGGTGGTGCCGGCCCACACGGAGACGACCTGGTCCTCGGTGGCCATCGGCTCGTACTGGGCCTGCTTCAGCAGCTCGACCATGCGCTGACCGCGCTCCAGCTGCGCCTTCGACGCGGCGTCCAGGTCGGAACCGAAGGCGGCGAACGCCTCCAGCTCACGGAACTGGGCGAGGTCCACGCGCAGCCGGCCGGAGACCTGGCGCATCGCCTTGTGCTGGGCCGAGCCACCGACGCGGGAGACCGAGATACCGACGTTCAGGGCCGGACGCTGGCCGGCGTTGAACAGGTCGGACTCCAGGAAGCACTGGCCGTCGGTGATGGAGATGACGTTGGTCGGGATGAACGCCGAGACGTCGTTGGCCTTGGTCTCGACGATCGGCAGACCGGTCATCGAGCCGGCACCCATGTCGTCGGAGAGCTTGGCGCAGCGCTCCAGCAGCCGGGAGTGCAGGTAGAAGACGTCACCCGGGTAGGCCTCACGGCCCGGCGGGCGGCGCAGCAGCAGCGACACGGCGCGGTAGGCGTCGGCCTGCTTCGACAGGTCGTCGAAGATGATCAGGACGTGCTTGCCCTCGTACATCCACTGCTGACCGATGGCCGAACCGGTGTACGGCGCCAGGTACTTGAAGCCGGCCGGGTCGGACGCCGGGGCGGCGACGATGGTCGTGTACTCGAGGGCGTTGTTCTCCTCCAGCGCGCGGCGCACGCCGGCGATGGTGGAGCCCTTCTGGCCGATGGCGACGTAGATGCAGCGGACCTGCTTCTTCGGGTCGCCCGAGCGCCAGTTGTCGCGCTGGTTGATGATCGTGTCGATGGCCAGAGCGGTCTTGCCGGTCTGGCGGTCACCGATGATCAGCTGACGCTGACCACGGCCGATCGGGGTCATCGCGTCGACGGCCTTGTAGCCGGTCTCCATCGGCTCGTGCACCGACTTGCGCTGCATGACCGTGGGGGCCTGCAGCTCGAGGGCGCGGCGGCCGGACGTCTCGATCTCGCCGAGGCCGTCGATCGGGTTGCCGAGCGGGTCGACGACGCGGCCGAGGTAACCCTCACCGACTCCGACGGAGAGGACCTCACCGGTACGCGTGACCGGCTGCCCCTCCTCGATACCGCTGAACTCGCCGAGGACGATGGCACCGATCTCGCGCTCCTCGAGGTTGAGGGCGAGGCCGAGGGTGCCGTCCTCGAACTTCAGCAGCTCGTTGGCCATGGCGGAGGGAAGACCCTCCACCTTGGCGATGCCGTCGCCGGCAAAGGTGACCGTGCCGACCTCCTCGCGCGAGGCCGCGTCCGGCTTGTACGACTGGACGAAGTTCTCCAGCGCGTCCCGGATCTCCTCCGGCCGGATCGTGAGCTCCGCCATCTGGGTTCCCTGCTCTCCTTGTTGGGCCCGAAGTTTCACTTGGGGGGTTGGGGGACTCCCCCCAATAAGAGGTGAATCCTCTGCACGGCCCAACCAGGGCCGTCGTGTACGTCTTGCGTGTTGAGTTGCGGCTAGCTCGCCATGCGGCGGGCGGCGTCTTCCAGCCGGTCCGCGAGGGAGCCGTTGATGACCTCGTCACCGACCTGCACCCGGATCCCGCCGACGACCTCGGGGTCGACGTCCAGGTTGAGGTGCATCCGACGGCCGTAGAGCTTCGCGAGAGCGGCGCCCAGGCGCTGCTTCTGCGTGTCGCTCAGCGGCACCGCCGAGGTGACGACGGCGACCGCCCGGTCGCGGCGCTCGGCGGCGAGCCTGGACAGGGACTCGAGTCCCGCCTCCAGGCTACGTCCCCGCGGCGCGGTCACAAGGCGCGTCACCAGACGCTCGGTGGTCACCTTGGCCCGGCCGCCGAGCAGCCGGTGCAGCAGCTCGACCTTGGCGGAGGCGGTGGCCTTGCGGTCGGTCAGCGCGGCGCGCAGCTCGGTGTTCGAGGAGACGATCCGGCCGAACCGGAACAGCTCGTCCTCGACGTCGTCGAGCGTGCCCGCCCGCTGCGCGGCGGTGAGGTCGGCGATGTTCGCCAGCTCCTCCAGCGCGTCCACCAGGTCGCGGGTCTGCGACCAGCGGGAGCGCGCCAGGCCGGACACCAGGTCGGCGGCGGCACCACTGACCTGGCCGCCGATCAGGCGCTGGACGAGCGTGGCCTTGGCCTCGCCGGACTGCGCCGGATCGGTGAGGACCCGACGCAGCGACACCTCGCGGTCGAGCAGCGCGGTGACGGCCGCCAGCTCGTCGGCGAGCTGCGTCGCGTCCACGGACGTGGCGTCCGTCAGCGCGTCGAGCCGCTCACGTGCGGCTGCCAGTGCCTCGCGGCTCGCTCCGTTCATCGCGTGGCCTCGGCCTTCTCCTCGAGCTCGTCGAGGAAGCGGTCGATCACACGGCTCTGGCGGGCGTGGTCCTCGAGGGACTCGCCGACGAGCTTGCCGGCCAGTTCGGTGGCGAGCTTGCCGACGTCCTGACGGAGCGCGGACGCGGCGGCCTTGCGGTCGGCCTCGATCTGGGCGTGACCGGCGGTGATGATTTCCTCACGCTGCCGCTGGCCCTCGGCGCGCATCTCGGTGATGAGCGCGGCACCCTGCTCCTGAGCCTCCTGGCGCAGGCGCGCGGCCTCGTGCCGGGCCTCGGCGAGCTGAGCCTTGTACTGCTCGAGGACGCTGTGGGCCTCGGTCTGCGCGGCCTCGGCCTTCTCGATACCGCCCTCGATCGCCTCGCGGCGCTGCTCCAGAACCTTGTTGATGTTCGGAAGGAGCTTCTTGGCGAGGAAGCCGAAGACGATGACGAAGGCGATCAGGCCGATGACGAGCTCTGGGATCGGCGGGATGAGGGGGTTTTCGGCCTCCTCCGCCGCCAGCAGAACCAGGGGGCTCATATCAGTGCCTTTCGTCTAATGGTGCGCGACGGTCGGTCAGGAGGTCGGGTAGACGAACGGCATGACCAGACCGATCAGGGCGAGCGCCTCACAGAAGGCGAAGCCCAGGATCTGGTTGGCGCGGATCAGGCCGGCCGCCTCGGGCTGGCGGGCGAGGGCCTGGGTGCCGTTACCGAAGATGATGCCGACGCCGACGCCGGGGCCGATCGCGGCGAGGCCGTAACCGATGGAGCCGAGGTTGCCCTTGATCTGGGTGGCGGCGAGGGTGGCCTGCGCAAGAGCGGACATGCCGGTTCTTCCTTCTCTTTCAAGGACCGGTGGGGGTTGGCCACCGGATGTCTGGGTGGGTGGTCGGGGTGCTCAGTGGTGCTCGGCGAGCGCGCCCTGGATGTAGCTGCAGGTCAGCAGTACGAAGACATACGCCTGGACAGCCTGGATGAAGAGCTCGAAGGCGGTCATCACGATGACCATCACGAACGAGACGCCGGAGTAGGCGATGCCGATGCCGTTCAGCATGTACCAGCTGGCGATCGTGAAGAGCAGCAGCAGCGTGTGCCCGGCGAACATGTTCGCGAAGAGTCGCACGGCGTGCGTGAAGGGCCGCACCAGCAGGTTCGAGAAGAACTCGATCGTCATCGACAGCGGGAGCACCCCGCCGAGCGTCTTGTCGTAGCCGGTGAAGTTCTTGAAGGCGCCGACGAAGCCCTGCCGCTTGAAGGTCAGGGAGACCCAGAGGATGTAGACGATGCCGGCCAGGGCCGCGGGGTACGAGATGATCGCCGTCACCGGGAAGGCGGCGACCGGGATGATCGACCAGAGGTTCATCATCCAGACGAAGAAGAACAGCGAGACGACGAGCGGGACGTACTTCTCGCCTTCCTTCTTGCCGATGGTCTCGTAGACGACCCCGCGCCGGATGAAGTCGTAGCCGGCCTCGGCGACCATCTGGACCTTGCCCGGGACGACCTTCGGGCGTGCGAAGGCTGCCCAGAAGAAGCCGACGATGATGATCGACCCGAGCAGCGCCAGCAGCATTGTCTTGTTGAAGTACACGTTGCTGTCCGCGTCACCCAGGAGCGGCTTGAACAGGAACGAGTGCAGGCCCGGAGCCGGGAAGCCGCACCCGTCGAACAGGTGGCAGCTCGTGTCGAAAGCGAGCGTCTGCGTCGGGTCAGCACTCACCGCGGGCTCCTTCATCGTGGCGCATAGGTACGGCAACCTCGTTGTGTCGGCGCGACGCGGGGCCGCGGTTCGGCACGGGACTGGTGTTACGGATGTGGGGGCGGCTGTGGGGCATCTCGCCTCGCGATTGAGCAGGCGTCAGCTCGGATGCCCGCGCCCGCGATGCCGCAGTTGGCACCGGACGATAGCAGGATCTCTCGTGCGCCTTTATCCCGGGCCTACCTCTCACGACGAGTGCCCCGACTTCTGGGGCTTGTCACCCTTCGTGGAGGCGCTCGAATCGGGTTCGACGTAGAGGATCTTGGCCTTCATGTGGGCACGCGTCTGCGCGGCCATCCACGTCAGGGTGGCGACCACGAGCACGATGGCGAAGGCACGGGAGTTGAACAACGTCGTGTTCTTGAAGGCTGCGAGGAAGATGAACAGCAGCAGCAGTTGGGCCGCGTAGAGCATCAGGCCCATCATCTGGAACAGCTGCGGAAATGATTTGGCGGTGCGCTGCAGGACGTAGAGGCCGATCCCCATGAAGAGGATCACGATCACCGTCGCGACGGCCGCCCCGATCGCACCCTTGCCGCCCGCGACCACGCCGCTCACGACGGCGGCGATCACGCCGACGGCGGCCGTGGGTACGGCGGCCTGGGCCAACATCCGGGCGTCATTGGACGGCATGGCGGCAACTCCGCTTTCGCAGGGGGCAGGGTGTCGTCATGGACGAGCGTAGTCCCGGTCTGAGTGTTCGAGACCTCACGCCAAGGGACCGTCGCATCGCGGCCCTTCGGCTCTATCCGGGGTTCTCGTGAACCGTATCACAAACTATTTGATGAGGTCTTTACCTGGCAGGTGTGCTTGCTGTCACACATGAGAGTGACAGTGCGCGTCTGTGCAGAAACCGGGGTGTCTTGTCTGGTATTAGGGGGCTTTGTTCCCCCACGACTTGGCAATGCTCTAGTCAGATTCTTACCTTGAGCCGCCGCCGACGCGGGACCGCGAACGGGCGCCGATGGCGGTCGCTCCGTTGACCCGGGTCACCGCGGCGGCGACCGGAGCGGGGTGCGTCGCGGCGTCCTCCTCGCCGTGTTCGACGGCCTGCGCGTGCTGTTCGTGCGTCGCGGCCGCGCGGCGGCGCCGGTACCGCGGCGGCACGATGTGCTCGGCCCAGCGCGGGGCACGCGGGGTGAACCGCGGCAGCAGGAGCAGCACGAGGCCGATCGCGCTGAGGAACACCACCCCGAGCACGATCCACATCGACGCGGAGTTCACCGAGTAGGCCAGCGCGCCGAAGCCGATCAGCGCCGACCAGAAGTACATGATCAGCACGGCCCGGCTGTGCGAGTGGCCGATCTCCAGCAGCCGGTGGTGCAGGTGCCCGCGGTCGGCTGCGAACGGCGACTGACCGCGCCAGGTGCGGCGCACGATGGCCAGGACCAGGTCGGCGGCCGGCACGGCGATGATCGTCAGCGGCAGCAGCAGCGGGATGTAGACCGGCACCGTCTGGTGCACGGCCGCCTTCTCGGACCCCGCGTACAGGTTCAGCGCGTCCGGGTCGACCTGCCCGGTGATCGAGATCGCGCCCGCCGCCAGCACCAGCCCGATCAGCATCGAGCCGGAGTCGCCCATGAAGATCCGCGCCGGGTGCATGTTGTGCGGCAGGAAGCCCAGGCACATGCCCATCAGGATCGCCGAGAACAGCGTGCCCGGGGCGGCGGCCTCGATGCCGTACGAGTACCAGATCCGGTAGGCGTACAGGAAGAACGCGGCGGCGGCGATGCACACCATGCCGGCGGCGAGGCCGTCGAGGCCGTCGACGAAGTTGACCGCGTTGATCGTGATGACCACCAGCGCCACCGTCAGCAGCGTGCCCTGCCACTGGGTGAGCGCCACGTTCCCGACGCTCGGGATGGGCAGCCACAGGATCGTCAGACCCTGCATGACCATCACGCCGGCGGCGATCATCTGACCGCCCAGCTTGATCAGGGCGTCGATCTCGAACTTGTCGTCCAGGACGCCGATCAGCCAGATCAGGGCCGCCCCGGAGAGCAGGGCACGCGGTTCGTTGGACTTGGTGAACGCCTCACTGAGGTTCGTGAGATGGTCCGCGACCAGCAGACCCGCGCACAGGCCGAAGAACATGGCGATACCGCCGAGCCGCGGAGTGGGTTCCCGGTGCACGTCACGGGCCCTGATCTCCGGCATCGCCCCGGCCACGATCGCGAACTTCCGTACCGGCCCTGTCAGCAGATACGTCACCGCGGCCGTGATGCAGAGCGTCAGCAGGTATTCACGCACGGGCTTCCCCACAGGTCTCGCTGGCCATCTCAGCCCCACACCCTAGCGACGTACGCATATCTGTGGGGACTGCCGGGTAGCGACGATGGTTGCACGTAAGGCTGTGTGCTCGGGCGCACGTCGGCGTCTACGAGGGTGCGGCTACCCGCGCTCAGCCGGAATACGGCCCGGATACGGCGGGAATCCACCCACCAGTTCCCGCACCTCGTCCCGCGTCGCCGTGAGCTGTGTCGCACCGCGCAGCACACCGGCGAGCAGCGCCGCGATCCGCGCCATCTCGGGTTCGCCCATGCCCTGCGTGGTCACCGCGGCCGTGCCCAGGCGCAGGCCGCGGGCGTCGCCGTGCGGCAGCGCGCAGCAGTCCAGGACCATTCCGGCGGCGGCGAGCCGGCCGCGGGCGGTGCGCCCGTCGACGCCGAGCGGGGCCGGGTCGGCGGTGATCAGGTGGGTGTCGGTGCCGCCGGTGGTGACGACGAGGCCCTCGGCGGCGAGCCCGTCGGCCAGCACCCGCGCGTTGGCGACCACCTGATGGGCGTACGCGGTGAACGCCGGTGTCGCCGCCTCGCCGAACGCCACGGCCTTCGCGGCGATGGTGTGCATCTGCGCGCCGCCCTGGGTGAAGGGGAACACGGCCCGGTCGACGCGCTCGGCCAGTTCGGTGCCGCACAGGATCATCCCGCCGCGGGGACCGCGCAGCACCTTGTGGGTGGTGGCGCACACGATGTCGGCGTACGGCACCGGGCTGGGCGCCGCTCGGCCGGCGACCAGCCCTATGGGGTGCGCGGCGTCCGCGATCAAATAGGCCCCGGCCTCGTCGGCGACCTCGCGGAAGAAGGCGTAGTCGATGTGGCGCGGGTAGGCGATCGACCCGCACACGATCGCCTTGGGCCGGTGCGCGCGGGCCAGGGCCCGCACCTGGTCGTGATCGATGAGCCCGGTCTCCGCGTCCACCCCGTACCCGACGAAGTCGAACCAGCGGCCGGAGAAGTTGGCGGGCGAGCCGTGGGTGAGATGGCCGCCGTGAGGCAGCCCGAGGGCGAGAACGGTGTCACCGGGCCGCAGCAGGGCGGCATAGGCCGCGAGCACGGCCGACGATCCCGAGTGCGCCTGTACGTTCGCGTGCTCGGCCCCGAACAGCCGCTTGGCCCGGTCGACCGCGAGGCGCTCCGCGACGTCGACGATCTCGCAGCCGCCGTGGTGCCGGGCACCCGGATACCCCTCCGCGTACTTGTTCGCCAACGGCGACCCGAGCGCGGCCAGCACCGCCGGTGACGTGAAGTTCTCCGCGGCGATCAGCTGCAACGTCGTCGACTGCCGCTCCGCCTCACCCAGCAGTATCCCGGCCAGCTCCGGGTCCTGCCGCCGCAGGACATCGGCCTCGAGGGTATGGGTGACCGACATGACACACTCCGGGCGGTCGACGGTGACGTGAGTCCAATGTAGGCCCGGGACGAACACCCTGCGCGGCATCCCCCCACCGAGCCCACACCACCGTGGACAACCGGCCACACGGTCCTGGCGGGGGCGCGGACCCCGGCCATGCGGTCCTGGTGGGGATGCAGACCCCGGCCATGCGGTCCTGGTGGGGGCGCGGACCCCGGCCATGCGGTCCTGGTGGGGGCGCAGACCCGGCGGGGTGCAGAGGCGGTGGCCCCGCAGGGGTCCTGGGGGGCGGCAGCCCCCGGCGGGGCGCAGGGGCGGAGCCCACGGCAGGGTTGCAGGGGCGGAGCCCCCCGCGGGTTCGGAGACGTAGCCCCCTGGGGGTCGAAGGGGCGGAGCCCCGCAGGGGTCCTGGGGGCGGCAGCCCCCGGCGGGGTGCAGAGGCGGCAGCCCCGCAAAGGTCCTGAGGGCGCAGCCCCGCAGGGGTGCAGAGGCGCAGCACGGCGGGGGTTCAGGGGGCGTAGCCCCCTGGTGGGGTCGAAGGGGCGGAGCCCCTGGGGACGGGGAGGGAAGGGGCGGCGGGGGCGGACCCATGCGGCCGCCGCGACCGGCAGGCCGCTACGTCCGCGCCGGTACGCCGGTCAACGCCGTCACCACCGGATCCAGCGCCTCGTGTATCTCGTCGCCGATCGAGCGGAAGAACGGCAGGGGCGCGCCGTACGGGTCGTACACCTCGTCCGCCTCCGCGGTCGGCGCCAGCAGCCACCCCCGCAGCGCGGCCGCCGCCCGGACCAGCGCACGCGCACGCGCGACCAGCCCGTACTCCAGCGGAGGCAGCGTCGCCGGGTCTATGGCCCGCACCAGGCGGGTGAACTCCTTCAGGGTGAACGTGCGCAGGCCGGCCGAGTGCCCCATGGAGATCACCTGCGCCCGGTGGTCCCGCGTGGCGGTCAGCACCAGGTCCGCCATGATCACGTGCTCGTCCAACAGCTCCCGCCCGACGAAGCCGGAGGCGTCCGCGCCGAAGTCGGCCAGGACGGCCTCCGCGTTGGCCTCCATGGGCGCGCCCTCATGACCCCAGGTGCCCGCGCTCTCCACGATCAGCCCGCCGCCCAGTACGCCGAGCCGCTCCGCCACGAAATGGCGGGTCAGCCGCTCGGTGATCGGCGAGCGGCACACGTTGCCGGTGCTGACGTGGAGGATGCGGAAGGTGTCGCGCGGAAACCCGAACGTCGTCGTCTCTTCCGCGTTGTATCCACCGCCGCCTATGCCACGCCCCGCGTCAGGGGCCGTCAATTCGCCACCTCGAGGTCGGGTACGACCTTCCGCAGCTCGTCCGGTGAGATCGCGCCCTCGCGCAGCAGCAGCGGCACCTCGCCGGTGACGTCGACGATGGACGACGGCACGTTGCCCGGGGTGGGGCCGCCGTCGAGGTAGACGGAGACGGAGTCGCCCAGCATCTCCTGCGCGGCGTCGCAGTTCTCCGGCGCCGGGTGCCCGGTGAGGTTGGCCGAGGAGACGGCCATCGGGCCGACGTCCGTCAGCAGCTCGATCGCGACCGGGTGCAGCGGCATGCGCACGGCAACCGTGCCACGGGTGTCCCCCAGGTCCCACTGGAGGGACGGCTGGTGCTTGGCGACCAGCGTGAGGGCCCCCGGCCAGAACGCGTCGACCAGCTCCCAGGCCAGCTCGGAGAAGTCGGTGACGAGACCGTGGAGCGTGTTCGGGGAGCCGATCAGCACAGGGGTGGGCATGTTGCGGCCCCGGCCCTTGGCGTCGAGCAGGTCGGCCACCGCCTGCGAGGAGAACGCGTCGGCGCCGATGCCGTACACGGTGTCGGTGGGCAGCACCACGAGTTCGCCCCGGCGGACGGCGGACGCGGCCTCGCGCAGACCGGTCACGCGGTCGGTCGCGTCATTGGTGTCGTATCGCCGTGCCATGTCTAGCGGGCCTCCTCGTACACGTGCTGCTGGTGGGGATGAGTCGTGGTGGTCACGGCAGCGCCTTGCGCGCGGTCGCGAACCGGGGACGGTTGTTGAGGTCCGGGTGGTCGGCCGCGTCGGCCCAGCCCCGCTCCTCGGTGAAGATCCACGGCACCTGTCCGCCCTGCGTGTCGGCGTGCTCGATGACGACGACGCCGCCGGGACGCAGCAGCCGGTGTGCCGTGCGCTCCAGGCCACGGATGAGGTCGAGGCCGTCCTCCCCGGAGAACAACGCCAGCTCGGGGTCGTAGTCGCGGGCCTCGGGGGCGACGTACTCCCATTCGGTGAGCGGGATGTACGGCGGGTTGGAGATGACCAGGTCGACCTGGCCGTCGAGGTCCTGGAAGGCGTCCAGGGCGTTGCCCTGGCGCAGGTCGACCCTGGACCCCTCCACGTTCTTGCGGGTCCACCGGAGCGCCTCCTCGGACAGCTCCACGGCGTGCACACGGGAGCGCGGGACCTCCTGGGCGAGGGCGAGCGCGATGGCGCCGGATCCGGTGCACAGGTCGACGATGCTCGGCTCGACCACGTCCATGGCGCGCACCGCGTCTATGGCCCAGCCGACCACGGACTCGGTCTCGGGCCGGGGCACGAACACGCCCGGCCCGACCTGTAGTTCGAGGTACCGGAAGTAGGCCCGCCCGGTGATGTGCTGGAGCGGCTCGCGCTGCTCACGCCGGGCGATGACCTCCCAGTAGCGGGCGTCGAAGTCGGAGTCCTTCACCGAGTGCAGCTGGCTCCTCTTCACCCCGTGCACGAACGCGGCGAGCTCCTCCGCGTCGTTGCGCGGCGAGGGCACGCCGGCGGCGGCCAGCCGCTGGGTCGCCTGTGCCACCTCCGCGAGCAGCACGCTGCGGGGGCTTGGGGGTCGCCCCCCAAAATCTTGCTGCACGCTCGTCCTCCGGTGCTCAGTACTTCGTCACGTGCGTGACCTGCGTAATGTGCCTTACGCGGCCGCGAGTTTCGCCGCCGAGTCAGCGTCGACGCAGGCCTGGATCACCGCGTCGAGCTCGCCGTCCAGGACCTGGTCCAGGTTGTACGCCTTGAAGCCGACACGGTGGTCCGAGAGGCGGTTCTCCGGGAAGTTGTAGGTGCGGATCTTCTCGGAGCGGTCGACGGTGCGGACCTGGCTGCGACGGGCGTCGGCGGCCTCCCTCTCCGCCTCCTCCTGCGCCGCGGCGAGCAGCCTGGAGCGCAGGATACGCAGTGCCTGCTCCTTGTTCTGAAGCTGGCTCTTCTCGTTCTGGCAGGAGGCGACGACCCCGGTCGGGATGTGCGTGATGCGCACCGCGGAGTCGGTGGTGTTCACGGACTGGCCGCCCGGTCCGGAGGAGCGGTAGACGTCGATGCGGAGGTCGTTGGGGTTGATCTCCACGTCCACCTCCTCGGCCTCGGGGGTGACGAGGACACCGGCGGCGGAGGTGTGGATACGGCCCTGGGACTCGGTCGCGGGCACCCGCTGCACGCGGTGCACGCCGCCCTCGTACTTCAGTCGGGCCCACACGCCCTGGCCGGGCTCGGTGGCACCCTGGCCGCCCTTGGTCTTCACGGCGACCTGGACGTCCTTGTAGCCGCCGAGTTCGGACTCGGTGGCGTCGATGATCTCGGTCTTCCAGCCGACGCGCTCCGCGTAGCGCAGATACATGCGCAGCAGGTCACCGGCGAACAGGGCGGACTCGTCACCGCCTGCGCCCGCCTTGATCTCCAGAATGACGTCCTTGTCGTCACTCGGGTCGCGCGGGACGAGCAGGAGGCGCAGCTTCTCGGTCAGTTCCTCGCGCTGCTTGTCCAGCTCCTTGACCTCGGCCGCGAAGTCGGGGTCGTCGGCGGCCAGTTCGCGGGCCGTCTCGACGTCGTCGCCCGTCTGCTTCCAGGAGCGGTACGTGGCGACGATCGGGGTGAGCTCGGCGTAGCGCTTGTTCAGCTTGCGCGCGTTGGCCTGGTCGGAGTGGACCGACGGGTCGGCGAGCTTCTTCTCCAGGTCGGCGTGCTCGGCGACGAGTTCCTCGACGGCCTCGAACATCTTGGGGCTCCTGTACTGCGGGTGAAGGGCTGGCGGGCGACCAAAAACGCCGGTCCCGGCGCGACGCCCTCCGGGGAGGGGACGCGGCCGTGGACCGGCGGATCGGTGCTCGCTACTTCTTCGAGCCGGCGGCAGCCTTGCCGAAGCGGGCCTCGAAGCGGGCCACACGGCCACCGGTGTCGAGGATCTTCTGCTTGCCCGTGTAGAACGGGTGGCACTCGGAGCAGACCTCGGCGCGGATGGTGCCGCTCTGGATCGTGCTACGGGTGGTGAACGACGCGCCACAGGTGCAGCTGACCTGCGTCTCGACGTACTCGGGGTGGATGTCGCGCTTCAAGGTGTCTCCTAGGTTTCGGGAGGGCGCCGGGTCGCTGCCGCGGGGTGCGGAGGCGTGAACCGGAGCCGACGTACCAGTCTGCCAGGACTGGGGCCATCCCCCAAAACCGGGGGTTCGCGTTTTCTATTCCCTGAGGGTGGGGCGCATACAGCGAGCGCCTATGAAGAGGTCACGACGCCCTTGGCCTCGCCCGTCGCCGTGCCCTTCGTGGCGCCGGCCGGGATGGGCCGGTCGTTCTTGAGGGCCGTCCACACCTGCTTGGCCTTGGTCTGCTGGACGATGACGCGGTTGGGGTTCGCGGGGTCGTACTGGACCGGCATCGTGACCATGTGCATGTGCGAGGAGCTGATGCCCTTCAGGCCGTCGGCGAAGTCCGTCAGGGAGTTCACCGAGCCCAGGTCGGAGTCGGTGGTGACCGTCTTGGTGGCGGTGTCGGCGAGGTCGAGCAGCTTCTTCGGGTTGGTGAAGACGCCGATGTGCTTGACCTGGTTGACCAGGGCCTTGACGAAGGCCTGCTGGAGCTGGATGCGGCCGAGGTCGGAGCCGTCGCCGACGCCGTGCCGGGTGCGGACCAGGCCGAGGGCCTGCCGGCCGGTGAGCTGGTGCGTGCCGGCCTTGAGGTCCAGGTGGCTCTGCGGGTCCTTGATGCTCTTGGTGGTGGTCACCGGGACGCCGCCGAGCTCGTCGATGAGCTTCTGGAAGCCGGCGAAGTCGACCTCGAGGTAGTGGTCCATGCGCAGGCCGGTGAGGGTCTCCACGGTCTTGACGGTGCAGGCGGCACCGCCGGTGGAGTACGACTCGTTGAACATGACCCCTCTGGCCGCGGGGTGGGTGGCGCCCTTGGTGTCGGTGCACTCGGGGCGGTCGATGAGGGTGTCGCGGGGCATGGAGACCACGGTGGCCTTCTTGTGGCCCTTGTAGACGTGCACGATCATCGCCGTGTCGGAGCGGGCGCTGCCGTCGTCGGTGCCGCCGCCGAGCTTCTTGTTGGAGCCGGAGCGGGTGTCCGAGCCGAGGACCAGGATGTTCTCGGAGCCGTTGTCGGCCTTGGCCGGCCGGTCCGTGCCGAGCGCCTGGTTGATGTCGACGCTCTTGATGTTGCCGTTGAGCTTGAAGTACACGTACCCGATGCCGGTGCCGCCCAGCACCAACACGCCCCCCGCGGTCCAGGCGGTGACCAGCAGGGCCTTGTGGCGCCTGCTGGGGGCCTTGCGGCGGCGCCCCTTGCTTCGGCGGCCCTTCGGGCCGGGCTCGGTTATCGCGGGCTCCGGCGTGCTCTCGGCAGACATGTGCTCCTCGAATTCTCGTCCGGTCGGTTACCCCCTGCTTTCAGGGACAGGCCTGGTCTCGCGACCCTTACCGCACCATCGTCACTCCCCCGGGTCAGACGGGGAAACTCGGCAAAGGGTTGCACAACGGACCGTGCCCACCGCGTACGACGGTGGGCACGGTCCGTAGTCGGACGAGCGGGGTCACCACCCGCTCACCTGCGGGTTCAGCCGAAGATGTCGTACCTGTCGAAACCGGTACCGACCGAGACACGTGTGGCAAAGATCTCGCTGGTCGCCTTGCCGGTGCCCTTGTACAGGTAGAGCGTGCCGCCGGGCGTGCGGGCCAGGAAGTCGGCCTTGCCGTCGCCGTTCACGTCACCGACCGCGTCGAAGGCGTTGTACGTCGTACTGCTCCACGTGCGCACCTTGACCCGGGTGGAGAACGCCCCGGTGCCCGACTTGCCGGTGCCCTTGTACAGGTACACATCGCCCGTGCTGCTCTTGCGCGCGAGCAGGTCGGCCTTGCCGTCACCGTTGAAGTCGCCGTGGCCGCGTACCGAGTTGTACTGGTTCCAGCCCGTGCCGACCTCCACGCGGGCGGCGAAGGCGCCGTTGCCCTTGCCCGGGTAGAGCCACATCGTGCCGCCGGAGTCGACGGACAGCAGGTCGGGCAGGTAGTCGCCGGTGAGGTCGCCGGGGGCGATGATGCGGGTGCGGGTCTCCCAGTTGTCGAAGATCTGCTGTGTGCTCCAGGATCCGCTCGAGGTCACGTAGTGGGTCCAGAAGACGTCGCCGGAGGCGCTGTCGCGCACGACCAGGTCCTGGTAGCCGTCACGGTCGAGGTCGGTCTGAAGGACGACGTTGACGCCGCTCCAGCCGCCCCAGGACTGGCGGGCGCCGAACGCGCTGCCCGTGGAGTCCTTCTCGTAGCCGGTCTTGGTGGAGGACTCGCGCACCCACAGGTCGGCCTTGTGGTCGCCGCTGAGGTTGGTGTCGTCGATGCGCGGGTAGGCGGCGCCGGCGTAGGTGCTGGTCTTGGTGAAGACGCTGTAGGAGCCCTTCTCCACGCAGTCTTTCACGCCCCAGGAGACCACGCCCACGATCCGGTTGTTCACGATCAGCGGGCCGCCGGAGTCGCCGTTGCAGGAGGCGGTGGTGCCGGTGTCGCTGCCGGTGGCGGGCTTGCCCGCGCACACCATGTGGCCCTTGACGAAGTCCGTGCCGTAGTAGCCGGCGCAGGTGCTGTCCGACTGGATGGGCAGGGTGGCCGTCTTCAGCGTGTCGGAGATGTCCTGGCTGGTGGAGCTGGTGCGGCCCCAGCCGTACAGCTTGGCGCTGGTGCCCGCCGCGTACGAGGCGGTGTCGCCGGACGTCGTCATCCGGATCGGCGCGGCCTTGATCGCGACCGGCAGGGTGAGCACGGCCAGGTCGTTGTCGATGGTGTTCGCGCTGTACGACGGGTGGTTCCACTGCCGCCAGACGCCGGTGGCGGTCCCGCCGTGCAGGTCGGTGTTGCCCGAGTCGTCGGTGGTGGCCAGCTGGGAGGTGCCCGTGATGACGGCGCCGTTGGCGTGCCAGTCGTAGCCCTTGACGCAGTGCGCGGCGGTGAGGATCTTCGTCGGCGCGACGACGGAGCCGCCGCAGAAGAAGCCGAGGTCGTCGCTCGTGTCGGTGGTGCCCTTGTCGTCGTAGTACCAGAGCTGGGCCATCCACGGGGCCGAGGTGATGGTGGTGTCGGTGCCGCCGATGATCTTCGGGTCGGCCGTGGCGGTGTTCGTGCTCGCGCTCAGGGACGACTTCTGGGTCGTCTGCCCCGCGGTGTCGTCACCGGCGAGGGCGCCCGCGACCCGCTTCTCCAGCTCGCTGAGCGACGGCGAGCTGATGGCCGGCTTGACCGTCGGTGTCGGCGGCGTGGTTGTCGCACCGGCGGACGAGGTCATCAGCGCGGCGGTGACGGCCGCGGCCACACCGGCGGCGGCGAGGGGAAGGGCGATGCGTATCCGGCGTCTGTGCCGGCCGCCGGCGGGCGAGGCTGTGCTCAAGGGAGTCCCCAGGGAGGCAAGAGGTGGACGGGACGCATGATGCGTCCCGTCCTACTCAGCGCCAAAGGGCCGCCCCCCGTCACTCGTGTGACGGGGGGCGGCCCGGAAAACGCCTGGCGAGGCTCTGAGTGGAACTCTGCCTCAGTCTCCGTTGCCGGGAGTCGGCGTCGTCTTCTGGATCTGCATCAGGAACTCGGCGTTCGACTTCGTCTGCTTCATCTTGTCGAGGAGCAGTTCGACCGCCTGCTGCTGGTCGAGGGCGTGCAGCACCCGGCGCAGCTTCCAGACGATGGCGAGCTCGTCGGGAGCAAGCAGGATCTCTTCCTTGCGGGTGCCGGACGCGTCGACGTCCACCGCCGGGAAGATGCGCTTGTCGGCGAGCTTCCGGTCGAGCTTGAGCTCGGCGTTGCCGGTGCCCTTGAACTCCTCGAAGATCACCTCGTCCATGCGGGACCCGGTGTCCACCAGGGCGGTGGCGAGGATGGTCAGCGAGCCGCCGTCCTCGATGTTGCGGGCCGCACCGAAGAAGCGCTTCGGCGGGTACAGCGCCGTCGAGTCGACACCACCGGACAGGATGCGGCCGGAGGCCGGCGCGGCCAGGTTGTACGCACGGCCCAGACGCGTGATCGAGTCGAGCAGCACGACCACGTCGTGGCCCAGCTCCACCAGTCGCTTGGCGCGCTCGATGGCGAGCTCGGCGACCGTGGTGTGGTCCTCGGCCGGGCGGTCGAAGGTCGAGGAGATGACCTCGCCCTTGACCGACCGCTGCATGTCGGTGACCTCTTCCGGACGCTCGTCGACGAGGACGACCATCAGGTGGCACTCGGGGTTGTTGTGGGTGATCGCGTTGGCGATCGCCTGCATGATCATGGTCTTGCCGGTCTTCGGCGGGGCCACGATCAGACCGCGCTGGCCCTTACCGATCGGCGACACGAGGTCGATGATGCGGGTGGTCAGCACGCCCGGGTCCGTCTCCAGGCGGAGGCGGTCCTGCGGGTAGAGCGGGGTCAGCTTGTTGAACTCCGGGCGGCCACGGCCGTGTTCGGGCGCCATGCCGTTGACGGAGTCGAGGCGGACCAGCGCGTTGAACTTCTCGCGCCGCTCGCCTTCCTTGGGCTGACGGACCGCACCGGTGACGTGGTCGCCCTTGCGCAGGCCGTTCTTGCGGACCTGGGCGAGGGAGACGTACACGTCGTTGGGACCCGGCAGGTAGCCCGACGTACGGATGAAGGCGTAGTTGTCGAGGATGTCCAGGATGCCCGCGACCGGGATCAGGACGTCGTCCTCGGCCAGCTGCGGCTCGGCGATCTCGTCGCGGCCACGGCGGCCCCGGCGGTCGCGGTAGCGGCCGCGACGGCCACGGCGGCCGCCGTCGAAGTCGTCGTCGTCCTGCGGACCGGCGTTGCGGTCCTGGCGGCCGCCGCCCTGCTGCTGGCCCTGCTGCTGGCGGTCCGGACGGTCCTGACGGTCCGTGCGGCCGCCGCCCTGGCCCTGCTGCTGGTCGTCGCCCTTGCCGCCACGGCGGTCACCGCGGTCACGGTCCCGGCCGCGCTCGCGGCGGTCGCGGCGGCCACGGCCCTCGCCGTCACCGGCGTCGCCCTTGGCGGCGTCACCCTGCGGCTGAGCCTGCTGGGCGGGCGTCTCGGCCTTGGGCTCGCTCTTCGCCTCGGCGGCGATCGTCTCGGTGCCGCTGCTCGCCGGGGCACCCGCCTCGGCGGTGGCACGGCGACGGCGACGCTCGGTCGGGGCGTCGTCCCCGTTGCCCCCGGCCGGCTGGCCGGGAATCTCGATCTGCTGCTGGGCCACGGCCTTCTCGGCGGGCGCCTCGGCGGCCTTCGCGGCCTTCTTCTCGGCGGCCTCCTCGCCCGTACGGGCCTTGGAGGTGGCCCGGCGCTTCGGCTTGGTCTCGGCGGGGGCGTCGGCCTTGGCGGCCGGGGCGGCGCCGCCGCCCGCCTGCGCCTCCTTGATGACCTCGATCAGCTGGCTCTTGCGCATACGCGCCGTGCCCCTGATGCCGAGGCCGGATGCGACCTGCTGCAACTCGGCCAGCACCATGCCGTCGAGGCCGGTACCGCGGCGCCGCCGGGAGCCGGCACCGGTGGCAGGCGCGGAGGCGTCCGTGGCGGGCGCGGCAGCGGTCTCCTCGACACGTGCGCCCATCAGATCGGTGGTGTCGCTCACGAAGGGTCCTTCCCTGGAGCGGACGTCGGCCTGTCTGGCTCGGCGACCGGTTGTGCTGTCCGGCATCGGTTCTGTCTCTGTGAACCAAGCCGGGGCGGTGGTCCGCCTAAGCGGCGGAGGAAATTTCTGGTGATGGCGCTTCCTCGAGCCGTGGCACCCAGTGTCACGTGGCGTGGTAGCACCGATTCCGGAGCGTGCCCAGTGGCCCGCTCAGTGCCCGCGTACAACGTGCTGCCCAGGTACGACGTACGGAACACGGAGTGGCTTGGGAGACTCCCGGAAGAATGTCTGTCCCGGACGGGGACACGAAGCACCTCGCCATGGTGGGGTCGGGTGCAGACTTGAGATTAACACTACCGGATCCAACAAACATTCCCCCTCTCCAAATCCGGCAACCGGACGCTTTTAAATATCCCCGGGAGCCGCGAGCGGCAGGACGCTCGCACCCTGGGCATCCAGGCTCAGCCGGTTGGCGGCCCAGCCGGCCCCCGCCAGCCGTTCCACCTTTTCGGCGGTGCCCGCGTCGGCCAGCGCCATGACGGTGGGCCCGGCGCCGGAGATCACCGCGGGGATCCCGTCCGCCCGCAGCCGCTCCACCAGCGCGGCGCTCTCCGGCATCGCGGGGGCGCGGTACTCCTGGTGGAGACGGTCCTCGGTGGCGGGCAGCAGCAACTCGGGGCGCCTGGTCAGGGCCTCGACGAGCAGGGCGGCGCGGCCCGCGTTGACGGCGGCGTCGACGTGCGGCACGGTGCGCGGCAGCAGGCCGCGCGCCGTCTCGGTCAGTACCGGCTTTCCGGGCACGAAAACCACCGGAACGATGGAATCCTTGGGCTCCATCCTGATCGCCCGCGCGGCGCCGGCCTCCATCCAGGAGAGCGTGAAGCCGCCGAGCAGACAGGCCGCCACGTTGTCGGGGTGCCCCTCGATCTCGGTGGCCAGCTCGAGCAGGGCGGTGTCGTCGAGCTTGGCCTCGCCGCCTATGGTCACCGCCCGGGCGGCGACGATGCCCGCGCAGATGGCGGCGGAGGAAGAGCCCAGGCCGCGGCCGTGCGGAATGCGGTTCGCGCACACGATCTCGAGGCCGCGCGGCTGGCCGCCGAGCAGGTCGAAGGCGGTGCGCAGGGAGCGTGCGAGGAGATGGCTCTCGTCACGCGGCAGCGTCTCGCTGCCCTCCCCCGCGATGTCGATGTGCAGCCCGGAGTCGGCCACCCGGACGACCACGTCGTCGTACAACCCCAGCGCGAGGCCCAGGGCGTCGAAGCCCGGGCCGAGGTTGGCGCTGGTGGCGGGGACGCGCACCCGGACGGCGGCGGCGCGGAACGCTGGACCGGCCATCGCTCGATGACTCTCCTTGAGCTGCGTGATGGTCGAATGACATTCGATACGTACGTGAAGGCCCTCCGGCCGCGCAGACAACGCGGCACCCTGCCATATGCGCGGCATATGCAGTGGGCGGGTTCAGTACAGCCTATCGAAGGAAGGTTCTGTGGCGACATAGGGCGCACAGGAGGCGCACGATGCGTGTCGTGGGCCCCTCGTGCCCCCTTCCCAGGGAGTCCCCAGATTTAGACGCCGCAGGGAGCCGCCGGGTTGCCCGGTGCGGGCGGGTTCTCCGGCGGATCCGGAGCGGATCTCTGGGGATCCTCGGGTCTCCGCGGATCCTCGGGTCTCATCGGATGCTCGGGTCTCATCGGATGCTCGGGTCTCATCGGATGCTCGGGTCTCATCGGATGCTCGGGCGAGGCCGAGTCGGGATCCGCAGGTCCGGGATCCACAGGTCCGGGATCCGCAGGGCCTCAGGCGAGGCCGAGGCGCTCGGCCGCCGTCGCGGCGTCGACCGGGACGGTGACCGGCTGCGGGGCGCCCGCGACGGCCCAGTCGGGGTCCTTCAGGCCGTTGCCGGTGACCGTGCACACGATCCGCTGCCCCGGGTCGACCTTGCCCTGCTCGGCCGCCTTCAGCAGACCGGCCACGGACGCGGCGGACGCGGGCTCCACGAAGACACCCTCCTGCGCGGCCAACAGTCGGTAGGCACGCAGGATTTCACGGTCCGTCACCTCATCGATGAAACCGCCCGACTCGTCCCGCGCCGCCAGGGCGTACTGCCAGGAGGCGGGGTTGCCGATGCGGATCGCGGTGGCGATGGTCGACGGGTCCTTCACGACCTCGCCGCGCACGATCGGGGCACTGCCGGAGGCCTGGAAACCCCACATCCGGGGGGTTCTGGAGGCGACGCCGTCCGCGGCGTACTCCTTGTACCCCTTCCAGTACGCGGTGATGTTGCCCGCGTTGCCGACCGGCAGGACGTGGATGTCCGGGGCGTCACCCAGCATGTCCACGATCTCGAAGGAGGCCGTCTTCTGCCCCTCGATGCGCACCGGGTTGACCGAATTGACCAGCGCCACGGGGTAGTTCTCGCTCAGGGCACGCGCGAGCGTGAGGCAGTCGTCGAAGTTGCCGTCGACCTGGAGGATCTTCGCGCCGTGCACGAGGGCCTGGCCCATCTTGCCGAGCGCGATCTTGCCCTGCGGCACGAGCACCGCGGAGACCATCCCGGCGCGCACCGCGTAGGCGGCGGCGGAGGCGGAGGTGTTGCCCGTGGAGGCACAGATGACGGCCTTCGCCCCCTCCTCCTTGGCCTTGCTGATGGCCATGGTCATGCCGCGGTCCTTGAAGGACCCGGTGGGGTTCGCGCCCTCCACCTTCAGGTGGACCTCGCAGCCCGTGCGCTCGGAGAGCACCTGCGCGGGCACGAGGGGCGTGCCGCCCTCGCGGAGCGTCACGACCGGCGTGGTGTCGGATACCGGCAGCCGGTCCCGGTACTCCTCGATGATTCCGCGCCACTGGTGGGTCATTGCTGGTTACTCTCCTTCAACCCGCATGATGCTGGCGACACCCCGCACGGTGTCGAGGTTGCGCAGCGCCTCGACGGTCCCCGTCAGGGAGGCGTCGGACGCACGATGGGTGACGACGACGAGGGAGGCCTCACCGTCCTTGCCCTGCTGCCGAACGGTATCGATCGACACCCCGTGCTCGGCGAACACGGTCGCCACCTGGGCGAGAACACCCGGTTTGTCGGCGACGTCGAGGCTGATGTGGTAGCGCGTGACGACATCACCCGTGGGCGAGACGGGCAGCGCGGCGTACGCCGACTCGCCGGGCCCGGTGGACCCGCTGAGCCGGTTGCGGCAGACGGCGACGAGGTCGCCGAGCACGGCGGAGGCGGTGGGCGCGCCGCCGGCGCCGGGACCGTAGAACATCAGCTGCCCTGAGGCGTCCGACTCGACGAACACAGCGTTGTAGGCGCCGCGCACGGAGGCGAGCGGGTGGCTCAGGGGGATCATCGCCGGGTGCACGCGCGCGGTGACGGAGGCTCCGTCCTTCGAGCGCTCACAGATGGCGAGCAGCTTGATGGTGCAGCCCATCTCCTTGGCGGAGGCGAAGTCGGCCGCCGTCACCTCGGTCATGCCCTCGCGGTAGACGTCGTCGAGGCGCACCCGGGTGTGGAAGGCGATCCCGGCGAGGATGGCGGCCTTGGCGGCGGCGTCGAAGCCTTCGACGTCGGCGGTGGGGTCGGCCTCCGCGTACCCCAGGGCGGTGGCCTCGTCGAGGGCCTCCTGGTACCCGGCGCCGGTCGAGTCCATCTTGTCGAGGATGAAGTTCGTCGTCCCGTTGACGATCCCGAGCACCCGGTTGACCTTGTCGCCGGCGAGGGACTCGCGCAGCGGCCGGATCAGCGGGATGGCGCCGGCGACGGCGGCCTCGTAGTAGAGGTCCTTGCCGTTCGCCTCGGCCGCCGCATGCAGGGCGGCGCCGTCCTGGGCGAGGAGGGCCTTGTTGGCGGAGACGACGGAGGCGCCGTGCTCGAAGGCGGTGGTGATGAGCGTACGGGCGGGCTCGATCCCGCCGATGACCTCGATGACGACATCGAGGTCGCCGCGTTTGACGAGGGCGGTGGCGTCGGTGGTGACGAGCGCCGGGTCGATGCCCTCACGCACCTTGGAGGGCCGCCGCACGGCCACGCCCGCGAGCTCCACGGGGGCGCCGATGCGGGCGGCGAGGTCGGCGGCGTGCGTCGTCATGATGCGCGCCACCTCTGAGCCGACAACCCCACAGCCCAGCAGCGCCACCTTCAGCGGACGCGTACGCATCATCCGACCTCGTTTCCTCATACCGTCTACGGTTGGACCAGTCTCACTCACCGGACGGGACTTTCTATCCCATGTCCGGATCGTGAGACATCTATTTCATTTCGGGGCACGGGAAAGACCGTAGATCTTCCGGCGGTCACTCCGGCGGTCGCTCCGCACTTCTCCCGCCCCTCCCTCCGCGGCACCGTAGGTGTCGACGGTGCCGCAGACCGCTTCGGTGGCGCTGGTGCCACCGCTGTCTCCATGGCCGACGTCGTCGTCAGCCGACGTCGTCGTCGGCCGACGTAACCCTCAGCCAGCATCCTCCTCAGCCGGCATCGTTCTCAGCCGGCATCATCGTCAGCCGACGTCGAGACGCAGAAGGTCCTCCTCCGTCTCGCGGCGGACGATCACCCGGGCCTCGCCGTCGTGCACGGCGACGACGGGCGGCCGGAGCACGTGGTTGTAGTTGCTGGCCATGGACCGGCAGTACGCCCCCGTCGCCGGGACCGCGATCAGGTCACCCGGTGCCAGGTCGGCGGGCAGGAAGGCGTCCTTGACCACGATGTCCCCGCTCTCGCAGTGCTTGCCGACCACGCGCGCGAGCATCGGGGCGGCGTCGGAGGTGCGGGAGACGAGGGCGACGCTGTACTCGGCGTCGTACAGCGCGGTGCGGATGTTGTCGGACATGCCGCCGTCGACGGAGACGTACGTCCGCAGCCCTTCGAGGGGCTTGATGGTGCCGACCTCGTAGAGCGTGAAGGCGGTCGGCCCGACGATGGCGCGCCCGGGCTCGACGGAGATACGGGGCGTCCGCAGCCGTGCGGCCTCGCACTCCCGCGTGACGATCTCGGTCAGCGCCTTGGCGATCTCGTGGGGCTCACGTGGGTCGTCGTCGCTGGTGTAAGCGATACCGAGGCCGCCGCCGAGGTCGATCTCAGGCAGTTCCACCCCGTGCTCGTCACGGATGTCCTTGAGCAGCCCCACCACCCGGTGCGCGGCGACCTCGAACCCGGACATGTCGAAGATCTGCGACCCGATGTGGGAGTGGATCCCGATCAGCTCCAGCCCGTCGAGCTGAAGGGCCCTCCGCACGGCCTCGGCGGCCTGCCCGCCCGCGAGCGGAATCCCGAACTTCTGGTCCTCGTGGGCGGTGGCGATGAACTCGTGGGTGTGCGCCTCCACGCCCACGGTGATACGGATCTGCACTCGCTGGCGCACGCCGAGGGACTGGGCGATGTGGGCGACGCGGACGATCTCCTGGAAGGAGTCGAGCACGATACGCCCCACCCCCGCCTCGATGGCCCGCCGGATCTCGCTCACGGACTTGTTGTTGCCATGGAAGGCGATGCGATCGGCAGGCATCCCGGCGGAGAGGGCGGTGGCCAGCTCCCCACCGGAGCAGACGTCGAGGTTGAGTCCTTCTTCGTACAGCCACCGCACGACGACACGCGACAGGAACGCCTTACCGGCGTAGAAGACGTCGGCGTCCGGCCCGAAGGCGGTACGCCAGGCACGCGCGCGGGCGCGGAAGTCGGACTCGTCGACGACGTACGCGGGCGTGCCGTACTCCTCGGCGAGCGCCTTGACATCAACACCCCCGACGGTGACGACCCCGTCGGCGTCCCGGGTGACGGTCTGCGCCCACACCTTCGCATCGAGGGCGTTGAGGTCGGTGGGCGGCGCGGAGTAGTGCCCCTCGGGGAGGACGTCGGCGTGGCGGGGCCCGGCGGGGTGTGCGGAACGACTCATCTTGGGCGTGCTCTTTCAGAGGTGGTCGGGTGCGTCGATGCCGAGCAGGGACAGGCCGCCGGCCAGCACCGTCCCGGCGGCTTCGGCGAGGGCGAGCCGGGCACGGTGGGCGGCCGAGGGTTTCTCCTCGCCGCGCGGGAGCACGGTCAGCAGGAAGGGCAGCGCGGCATCGGCGACGGTGACGAGGTGCCGGGCGAGCCGGTCCGGGGCACGGTGGGTGGCGGCCGCGGCGAGGATGCGGGGGTGGTCGGCGAGGGCGGCGACGAGCGGGCCGGCCTCGGTCTGTTCCGGCTGTTCCGGCTGTTCCGTCTGTTCCGGGTCACCGGGTTCGGCGCTGAAGCCGAGGCGGGCGGCGTTGCGGGTGAGGGCCCGGGTACGGGCGTGGGCGTACCGGACGCGGAAGAGGGGGTTGCCCTCGCGCTGGACCAGGTGGTCGGCGGTGATCCGGGGCCGGTCGTGCGGGGCGGGATGGAGCAGGGCCCACTGGGCGGCGTCGGGCCCGAGCGGGGCGGGGTCCTCCGGGGCCGGCACGGGCCGCAGATTGACGGGCTCCCCGTGCTCCACCTCGACCCGCCCACCCTGGGTGGCGACGATCCGCACCAGCGCGTCGGCGATGACCTCGGCCCGGACGTCGTACGGCACGCGCAGAGTGACGACCTGCCCGGCGAGCGCGTCACTGTGCCCGTACGCCGGCCCCCGCTCGCGTACCTCGCGCACGAGTCCGGCGGCGGGGTCGGCGTCTGTCTTCAGGCAGATATTGAGGAACCCCGGCCCGGTGACGACGACGTCCTCGACCCCCTCCACCTCCACGAGATGCGGTCGCAGTATCTCGGCGACCCGCAGGGGAGGCTGCCCGGCCGGGCGGGCGAGCTGTAGTGCGATGTTGGTGGCGTAGTCCCCACACCCTCCCGGCCCGGGAGGCGTGACCACGACCCGCTCCGGCACGGTGACACTCAGCTCCCCTTCATCGACGGCACGACGCACCGCGTGCAACACGGTGCGGGAGAGCTCGACGGGGGTCACGGGACAAGGGTAGGGGAGGAGGGGGGTGGGTAGGCGAGCCGGTTTGAGCCGGTGTCCCGCTATACGGACACTCTCTCTCGCACTCACCTACCGCTCCTGATACTCCTGCCGCTCCTGATGCTGATGCCGATCACCCGGCTCGGCTGCTTCCCCACCGACGGCGACGGCATCCGCCCTCCCCCGGTCGATCAACCGCCTGACGAGCTGAACGAGCTCCGCGGGCTCGAAGGGCTTGGCGAGAAAGGCGTCGACCCCGGCATCGAGGCCGGCCTCGACCTCGTACGGCGTACACGCGCTGACGATGGCCAGCGGAAGATCACGCGTCCGCGGATCGGCCCGCAACCGCTCGGCGGTCCGGAGACCGTCCAGACGGGGCATGACGACGTCCAGCGTCACAACATCGGGCCGCACCTGATGAACGAGTTCCAGACACTCGGCACCATCGGCCGCGGTCACGACCTCGAGACCCTCCAGCTCGAGATTGACCCTGATCAGCTGCCGGATGACCTTGTTGTCGTCCACAACAAGCACCCGCCCCGACGCGCCTGGCACAACTCGAGAGTAGGTCCGGACCGGCCACCGCGTCCGGGTTTTCCCCACTTCCACCCCGTCCGAGCGACGCGCCCGCTCCCCGCCCCCGGAAACCCGTTCATGAACACTCCATCAGAGCTGGTAGTGTTCTACCCGTCGCCAGGAGCGAACAGCTCCCCACCGACACGCCCCCGTAGCTCAGGGGATAGAGCAACGGCCTCCGGAGCCGTGTGCGCAGGTTCGAATCCTGCCGGGGGCACCCAGAATGAGGTGCCCAAAGACCCCGTCACCAGCGGAAACGCTGAGGCCGGGGTCTTCGCGTATGCGCAGGCGTATGCAACGCTGAGCGGCCCCAGGACGGGGTCTGTGGACTATTTGTGGACAGGAACTGCGCGCGTCTGCCCAGGTCACAGCGGCTATTTTGGAGCGAACCAGCCCGGCGTGCCGGTCCCGCTCCAGATCCGCGGCGCCTAATACGCTGCGGCTGACTGCCACACGGGGGCGACTCTTCACGTCGGTCCGGACGGCACAGCCGCCGCATGCAGGAAGGGGCGTGGCATGAGGCCTCCAGGCGTACACCTGCGCGAGATCACCGACGACAACCGGGATGCCGTGCGTGCCCTCCGCGTCCGACGCGACCAGAAGCGGTTCGTCGCCTCCGTGTCCAAGTCGCTCAAGCAGGCGGCACAGCACCCGGAGGCCAATCCCTGGTACCGCGCCGTGTACATCGGCGACGAGCCAGTCGGCTTCGTGATGCTGTCGTGGAAGCCGCTGGCTGGTCCTTACGAAGGGCAGCACTTCATCTGGCGCCTCCTCGTCGACAAGCGGCACCAGAGGCGAGGGATCGGCCGAGACACTCTCACGCAGATCGCCGCCCTGGTTCGTGCGGACGGCGTCACCGAGCTGCTGACCAGCTACGATCCCGGCGACGGCGAACCGTGGCCCTTCTACCAGAAGTTCGGGTTCGAGCCCACCGGAGAGATCGACGACGGCGAGATCGTTCTGCGGCTCATCTTCCTCGCTAAGTAAGCTCATACGGGAAACCGCAGTCAATTTCCGGTAGCCAGCTGACCAAGAATTTGGTGGGCGCTGGAAGTCGACCAGCGGCCGACGCCCTGCGACGGGGACACGACGAAGCCCCCGGCCCGCGCAGGGACCAGGGGCTAATGGCTATGTGCCTCGTCACTCGTATTCGCGCAGCAACTCCTCGATCTTGCGGTTGGCGATTTCCTCCCGCCCATCAATGCACTTGGCGTAGCGGCCCAGCAGCACCTCAACACTGTTGCCCGCACGTTCGGCCACCTCGCGGGCGTCCACCTCTCCGGCCGACGCCACCGCCGCCCCTGTCGGCCAACGCTCGACTCGGCCGCTGAAACTCCGTCGAACCCATGGCATGACCGTTAATCGGTGGCCGCAACACAAGGAGCAGCCAAGGGACGCTCACGGAGGCGGCCACGCCAACCCGGTGAGAGAAGTGCTAGGCAGCAGCGGGCAGTTCGCCTACTTCAAAATGCCCTCGGATGGAGTCAGCCCGTTGCAGGCTCAGCAGGCGAGGTCGACAGCAGAGGCAGCGTAGTCGTCCTCAAGCTGCTGGGAAACCTCGTCCTTCACCTGCAGAACTTCAGCGTCGAAGAGCATGGAGGTCAGCGCCTCGGTCAGGGGTGGGGGGACGGCGTTGCCGATGATGACCTGAACCTCGGTGCGAGTCAGCTCGTAGCGAGGCTTGGCCCTCTCGTCGACGAACTTGAAATAGTCTGGGAAGCCTTGGATACGCGCGGCCTCGTGGGCTGTCAGACATCGGGGGACACCAGGATGGACAAACCGTCCACGTCCCATCGTTGCGAAGCCGCTGGTAATGGTCTGAGACGGACGGTCCCACCACAAGCGGCCATACATTGACGTGTAATTGTGCTTGCCCTGGTGACACTCGGGGCGCTCTTCGTTCGGCAGATTGTGCTCGTCGTTCTTGAAGAGATACTCCATACGCCGCTGGTTATCCGCGTTGGGTATGGCAGCTTCATCGAAGAATGACTTCGGTCGCACGTCGAGCAGGTCGCCGATCGCCCAGCGCAAGTCATGGGGTGTAGCATTGCGGTCTTCGATCTGCAGCAGGTCAGCAGCCGAGAAACCGAAAGGCAGCGCGTCTTCGCGGACGGCCAACAGTATGTGGCGCTTGCGTGTCTGGGCCACGCCGAGCTTGAGTAGGTCGATACGACTGGTGGCGACTTCGTATCCAAGCTTCTTGAGGTGAACGATGGCGCGTGAGACCACCTGCTGCTTGTCATTGACAACGGCCAGCACGTTTTCGATGACGACTACCCTGGGGCGCAAAACCTCTGCAGCGCGAGCCATACGCAGGTACAGGCGGTTCTTGGGATCATCACGGCGGGTGTGGTTGTTGAGGTTACTGTGCCCCTGGCATGGCGGCCCGCCGATCAGGAGCTCCACCTCACCCACCAACGAGCGAGTCTCGGCCTCTTGAGCGGTCAACGAAGCGCCAAGGTCACCGTCAAAATAGGACTCGACGGTTCCCTGTTGGACGTTGGCCTCAGGAAAGTTGACCTTGAAAACCTTGGTGGGAGCTGCCTCGAAGTCAACTGCGAGGCGAACATCGAGCGAGACGTCATGCTTGTGGGCTGCCTGGGCGATGCCGAGGGTGAGGCCACCGCAGCCGGCGAAGAGGTCCACCACTCGCAGAGAGCCAACCCCTCCTTCAAACTTCGGCCGCCGCTTGGCGCGCAGGGGGTACCGCTCACCCACGTGTGACCCCCATCTGCCATTGCCTCTAGAACCGGCGGAACGAGCGGTCATGGTACTCGATCAAGGATCGTCGCGCGCGGTAGACCGGTACCTAAGCGTCGCCTGACGTGCCGACCGAGGCGGTTCTACGCCTCACCTGCCGACATCAAGGGCGCCCTGAACATGCTCGCCAACGGCCATCAGGTACGCCGCTGCTGCTACCGCAACGTCTACGAGGACTACGTCCCGTACGTTCCGAAATGCGATCGCAGTCAACAACGCGCGCCTCAGCACCAAGCCCGATGACCAAGATTCTCAAGATCCCTGGCACGGTCAGGCGCTGACGAGCCAGGCGCACATCAGCGCCTTAGAAAGGCATTTGATCTACCGTCAGGAGTGCTGACGGCTAGACTTTTGCAGCGCTCACGGCTCGGTCGACGAAGGACAGCAGCATGCCGCTAGAGGTCAACAAACACGTCCAACGGATACGTCGCTACCAGCCGTTCGATGTCGACGCCTCGGAGATGATCTACGAGCAGGCGGACCAGGCGGACCGGACGCAGTCACCGTACCCCGTCGTGACGCTGGAGTACCTGGTGAGCGCCATCGAGCAACCAACCACGAAGACCATCGTCCTCACCGGAGACGCCGGGCACGGCAAGACGAGCCTGTGCGCCAACCTGCTGGCCGAGCTGAGGATGGGTGGCGAATCAGTCCCATCAGATGTCCGAAGGACAGTCTTCAACGAGTTGCTCAAGGACGGTGACGCCGGCCGCCCCGTTGCCCTGACCCGTAGCGGGCGCCCGCTGTACATCCTCAGGGACCTCAGCGAGCTAAGCCTTCAGGCGGGCGCCCACAAGCTCGTGGAGCTGCTTGACCCCCCGGACAAGGGGGTCGCGATCATCTGCGCAAACGAGGGCCAGCTGCGTAAGTGCGTTGCCGAAGACGACAACCTCGACCGCGGCGGCACCGGGCGCGCCAAGATTTTGGTGAAGACCCTCACAGATGGCATTGCTCGTGGGCAGGTCAGCGACCCCGATGGCGCAGTCACTGTCATCAACCTCAACTACCAGTCCGTAGCGGCTGACAGTCGCACTGGTGGGTTCGTCCCTTGGGTTCTGAGGCAGTGGACGACCCCGCAATGGTCGCGGTGGAAGGCCTGTGAGACGTGTGATGCACGTGATGTCTGCCCGATTCTGGCCAACCGTAACGAGTTGAACGATGCCACTCACGGCCCTCAGCGCCGGGCCGCGGTCCGAGAGCTGTTTGCTGCCGCCGAGCGCGCCGGAGCCGTTGTTACGACTCGTCAGGCGCTCTCGGTGACCAGTTACATGATCACTGGTGGGCTGTCCTGTGAGAACGTCCACGCCAAGTACCAGCGGTCGCATTCGAACAGGTTGTGGCAAGCACCCCACCTGTACCATCAGGCGCTCTTCGGCGACCAGTTGACCCAGCAACAGCGTCATCGTGTTCCTGCGTTCCTCACGCTGCGCAAGCTGGACCCGGGCAAGGTCTCTCGTCGCCAGGTTGACGACCGTCTCGATCCGGACACAGCCGGCCGGTTTCCTCCCGGGGATCCCAAAAGTTACCTGCAGAAGGCCCGTACGACCCGGGACGCGCAGAAGCAGGCCGAACAGCTGAGGGGCTTGTACACGTTCCTGCGACGTGCTGACTTCTTCAACAGCATCGACAGCAAGGACCGGTTTGCCCGCATGGGCTTGCAGGCCGGCGACGACTTCGTCACTGTCCAGAACGACAGAGGGGACCTGGCGGACACCACGGTGCGCGACCGTTTCCTCAAGGGTTTGGAAGCCGTCCAGGGTATCCACCGGGCCGGGAGCAACCCTGACTTCCTCGTGCTCGACCCGGCCTTCTTTGCTCAACGCGCCCGCGCAGCCGTGATCTCCCGACGGGTGTCCAGCAAGAACGTCGAGGTGGTCGACCAGGTCACCCAGTGGCAGAAGGAAGGCCGAACGGGCGACATCCCGGGCATGCGGAATGCAGTCGAGTGGCTCAACCGCTCCATCTTCATCCGGATCCCGGCCGTCACTCCTGGCCAGGGCGCAGTTTCGGTCGAAGTAGATCTTCTGCGCTTCGAGTTGCTGACACGGTGGGCCGCAGGGCTGCGTAGCGAGACCCAGCACGAGGCCGAGATCCGCGGACTGAGCGGGTCTCTGGCAGACCTGGCTGACTCATTGAACAAGGACGACGAGATCCAGGTCCTCGTGGGCAACGTCATGAGAAAGCTCATGATCGACGTCGGTGACAAGATCAGGTCGGTGCGGGCGTAATGGCTGATCGTTCTAAGTCAGAGGTCGTCCGCCGTCTCTTCGGGGTGAATCTTGAACAGCAGGGCCGAGGCTTCTACGTCCCGCTGGAGATGCTCGCGATCGCCCGCGGCGTCTACCTGGCACATCAGGAAGACCCAGAGAAGCACGCGGGACTCCTGGACGCCGGAGACCGGGTCGCCTACAAAAGGACCTCACACGACCTGGCTCGGAGGATCGCAACCAGGGCCCCCATCGCTGAAGGAGACGAAGAACTCAGCAAGGCGGTCGAGCTGGACTCTCCCGAGACGTTGGAGACGCTCCACGCCCTGTTCTCTTCCCTGTTGGTCGAAATCCCGGGACGCCGCAGTCAGCCCAACTGGTTCGGGGCGCACATCTATCCGTTCGTGGGTGAACTCATCCACTACGACGCAGTCGAGCGACCAATCGTCCAACGCGGTGCCACCCCCAAGAAGAAGGAGCAGGCCAGGAAGCTACCGGCCAAGGTCAAGGCGAAGGCTCCGAGCATCGAGCGCTATCTGTTCCGCGGCCCTGGGGGCTGGGCCTACAAGGTCCTGCGTACTGACTCTGATCCTGACCGCAAGGCAGCGACCCGGCAGGGCCTTGATGACCTCGTCCGGGACAGCGGCACCCCTCTTGGCAACCTCGCCAAGGCACTCAGCGCCCACGACTTCGACTACGACGAAGAGCCCTACGAAGACGATTCAGAAAGAGACATTGACCTGTACGAGGACCTCAGCCCGTGGCCTGGCCTGCTGAGGACTGGGGCTCGTAACATCGTCGCCCGGACTACGACGCCCCGGGCCAAGCGCACCGAGAGCCTCATGCACTGGGTCCCCTATTGCTTGGCCCGCCACCAGCTACGTCTCGCACGCGCGAAGTTGGGCCTTACCGATGGCGAGTCAATCCTCTTGGACTTCGGCAACGAGGCAACCCCGCTGCGCAGCGGGTCGCAGAAGAACCTCACCAGCTTCCGCAACGACATCGCCAACGCGATCAACGTCCAGGCCCGGGAAATGATCAACGAAGCCGAAGGCGACGAGGCTAAGAAGGGCCGCTACGAGCGATTCACCAAGGAGACCGGCAACGCGTTCGCATCGCCTCGAGCGTTCTTCAGTGAGACCCTCGCCGCTGTGGGAGCCCTGAACGCGACGGCCGGGCGCCGACATTTCACCATGAAGCCGCCGATGCTTGAGGCCCTGGTGTCTGCCACCATCCCGCAGGGCACGGAGATGGAGTTCGACCAGTTCTGTGCGTTGCTGTATAGGAACTACGGTCTAGTGACGGAGAAAACGGTCGCGGCTGTGAGCCCGTTGGCCCATGAGGTCGACTCATCGGTCTTTGAACACAACGGCAAGGCCTTCCGGGACAAGCTGGCCGCTATCGGTCTGCTCACTCAGTATTCAGACGCAACGAGCATGGTACGAGGAGAGCCCCGTTGACCGACAGCAGCATCCGAGCGCTTGGCCGGTTCATCGCCGATGAAGCACTGCGCAAGGTCATTGAGACCAGCGGGGCCCGTGTCGGTCTGCGTATCAGCGGGTTCGATCCGCCGACCGTAGCCGAGGCCCTCCGTCGCACGGCCCAGAGGCTGTCCGAGTCGCCGGAGCTTCAGGTTGTAGTCAAGGTAGGCACGTCGGAACAGATCGCCGGCGTACCCGATGATTTCCTGCTGGATCGGGGAGACCAGCTGACCAAGTGGCGAAATTCCGGGCAGGGCAGCGCGGTGCTGCTGTTCGAGTGGGGGCAGTCTCCGGACGCAGAGGGCCTGGCGGCCATGAGCGCTCTTGACGACGCCCCAATCCTGGGCGACCACCACGACACCTCCAGTGAGCGTGGATTCGACAGGTTCATGGCGGATATATGGCGGGAGGCAGGTGGCAGCGGCACCGTCCCGGCCGTGATGGCCAGCTCACTGCCGGAGATCTGGCGTGCCGTCACCGATGAAGATCCCCTGTCCTTGCACCGCTGGGCTGCCTTCCTCGTCGAGACGGCGCAGAAGGTCGTCGCAACTCGGGTCCACACACCTGACGTCGTCTGTACCGAGATTTCTGCTGCCCTGCCCGCTCTTGGCCTCTTCCCGGACCGGAGCCTTTTTGCCAAGCCTGCCGCACTGCCCGCCCGGATCAAGAAAAACGTATGCGTCAGTGCCTTCAAGCAGCCCACCGGCAAGGAAATTACCGCGGACGACCTGATAGACCGCATCGACACGGCTGAGTTCAGCGAGGAATCTCTGGAACACATCGGTGCGGACTCAGAGACTGTCAAAACGCGCATGCGCGACCTCGTACTCAACCACCGTGGGCCTGCCCTCCAGGATCGTCGTCAACTGCGCAGTGGGCAGGACCTGACCCTTTGGCTCGAGGTCTTCGAGCAGAAGTCCAAGAAGATTGGCCTTGGCCAGCAGGTCAAGCAGGAGATCTTGAGGACCGCCGCGGACCGGGTCGACGACTTCGACGCGATGATGATCGAAGAAGCGCTTGACCACGGAGACCAGGAATCCGCCCAGCGCTTTCTTGACGAGACACCCGCCGGTGGCGCTGAACCGCTGGCCGACCTGCTGTCCAAGCGTTCACGCCGCAAAGTTGAGAAGCTCGCCTTCCCAGACTCTCAGTTCGTCCAGGACCCACTGCGTGCCCTGCTGCGCGAACTGACCTACTTCTCCGACGAAGAAGAAGGCTCCGTCGTCGTCCGACTTGAAGGAAACCAGGAAGCCGGGCGGTGGAGCCGCTGGTTGTTCGCCTTCCTGTACGCACGTACCCTGCGGGACATCCAGGAATCTACCAGCCTCCGTCTCACTCTGGAGGTCCAAGGCTGCCTGCTGGACGTGACCAAGCCGTCCCTACCGGAGAACCAAGAAACTCAAGAGCCGTTCGAACTAAATATCGAGTGGGCGCCGCTGCGCTTCCTGGTCGAAATGGACGGAGCCGCCCAGCGACGCTTTCGCTGGGACCCCATGGGCATCCCCGGTCAGATAGCGCTGGCAGCCCTCATCGACAGTTGGCAAAACCCCCCTGCCCACGCCAGCAATCTGACCTTCGACACCTTCCTTGAGAAGTTCAACGACCCGAGGCAGTGGCAGACCGACGAACCGGTGCCTGCCCCTGAAACACATTTCGCCGGTCGGCTGGACCGCCTCAAGCGGAAGCACTTCGAGCGATTCTCCGAAGGGCTCGACGCCACGAACATCGGCGAATACGTGCGCGAGTGGGAGGACATCCTCCGCGAAGCCCGCGCCACCCTGGTTCCCGACAACGCTCCGGATACAGACCTTGAGGCAGTCGTGCTGGCCGACGTCGTCGAGCTGGCCGATCACCGCATGATGATGTTGGCCACCCACCCGTTGAAACTGCGATGGCTGGCAAGGAACTACACAGAGACCTCCAACAGCATTGAGATTGCCCTCAACAAAGAGGGTGGCTTGAGCCTCAACCAAGAGAACGAGGACCTCTTCTTCGACGCTATCGACCGCATCTCCCCACACGGAACACCGGCGGTCCTCGTCGGGCCGCGCGGCACGATCGCCATCCCGATGCGGGAATCGGCCGGCCACGAGGAGTACGCACCGGTCCGCCGCGGCGGCAGCGAGTCCAAGGAATGGCTCTCCAGTGTCGACGAGGCCGCGATCGACGAGATGGTCCGCGTCATCACCGACTACCTGACGACTTACCCCCACAAGCTTGACGGCCTACGCGTACTGCTTCTGGACCGCAACGGCGACCCTGTCCTGCCCGTGCGCGTGGCCAAGCAGGTACGGGCCAAGAATCCCCGTCTGAAAGTCGATCTGGTGGTCCTGGCTCCCCAGGCCACCCATCACGAGATCATCCAGGGTTTCGATCTGCAGTTCTCTGGCGCGGAGATGTCCGAGGACAGCTTCCTGCCCGACGTTCAACTCATCCTGCAGGCATGGGAGCCCGACCAGACAACAGACCTGTCGGGGCTGGAAGGCACCATTGACCTCGCCCTGGCTCCGGCACTGTTCGGCACCCAGACCAGTATCAAGGAGAGCACCAAGAAGGAATCCCTGTCGGGCTCCTTCAACCCCTGGAAGCACCCGGCATCACACAACCTGGCTCAGACCAGCGAGAACGTCGTGAGAGCGCTGTTGCCCGAAACCGCCGACGAGACTCTCGAGTCCTGGTCCACCTTGTGCGTGCGCTACGACCGCAGTTCCCCGGTCTCCCGGGAGAGTGTCGACGGCATCGACTACTTCGAGATGCAGGTGCAATTCCACCAGCACCAGAATCTGTTCGCCGAACTGCACAGCGTGGCCCACTGGGTCGTCACCCTTGACAGCTTCATTGGCCGTGAGCAGATCGATGCCCTGCGCAACCGCCCAGACGTCATCCTCGTCAAGCCGAGTGTCGGCAAGAACGAGTCATACACCCTCATCGTCAGCTCACAGACCGGCAAGCAGTTCGTCGTCCAGCGACTACGACGCCGCCTGGAGCAAATCGGCGTCGTCACCCTGCAGGACTCTGAAAGCACCGCCCGGCGAATCTACGAGGTCGGCCGCAACGTGGCTCCAGGCGCCGTGCTGCGCTCCCTCGGCATCGGCACCACGGTCAACGAAGTTGTCGGCCTTGTGGCCACGCGGTTTGTCATCGATCAGCAGTTTCCCATCCCTCAGCAGGGCACGAGCCTGATCACCTGGATCAGCTTCGACGAGCACCACCGGTGGTTCGGTCGCGGACACAAAACCCGTGCCGATCTGGGCCGATTCATACTGACGGTCCAGGAAGACGGCATCGTTCGCCTGGATGTCCTGGTCGCCGAGTCCAAGTTCCGCCAGACCTTCGACGTCGGCTCAGCGGAAGAGCAGCTCAACCGCACCACCGACCTGTGCAAGGATGCCTTCCGCTCGGGCGGCGAAGCTCGCCACGACCGCCCCTTCTGGCTGGACGAGCTGGCCGCCGCAATCGCTCAGACCAGCGGAAACACCCTACGGGCCGCAGACCTTCCAGCGCGCACCACGATCGGCAAGGACGACCATCGTCAGGTCGAAGCGAAGGTCCTAGACGCCCTGCGCTCCGCGGATGTTCAACTCGGTCAAGTCTCCGGCGTTGCCGTGGCCATCTCAGCCGAGGACGACCAGCCGGCTCCGGCGGTCAACACCTTCGGCAGGCACACCCTGGTGAGACTGAACAAACACGAGCTGCTGAACCTCATCGGCGCTCTGCGCGCCAACCAGGACCCAACAGATGCCGACCACCTCGTTGACTCCTGGAACCTAAGTGAGCCCGCGAAGATCCCCGACACGGTCGTCAAACCCACCTCAGGCACTTCCTCCGAACTCCTCGCCCAGGAAGAGCAGGCAGCACCTGCCGAGGCTGCCGTAGCGACTGCTCGAACGCCCGTACCGAGCACAGCAGTTGCCGGTGACATCGCAGCAGGGGCCGATCCTGACAATCTGAATAGTCACCGCGGTGGGCTCGGCGAGGAGGAGCTGAGGCTTCGATACAACAAAGTTCTCGACGTCTTCCATCGCCACAAGGTCGGAGTCACCGCTCCAGGGAACGGCAAGTGGCAGGAGGGGCCCGGCTTTTACATCTTTCGGTTCATCCCCGACCCTGGGGTCACCGTGGACAAGCTAACCAACCGACGCGACGAGATCTTTCTGGCCCTGGCACTGCCCTCCGGGTTCAGCATCCGCACCCGCAGCGACCGCGGCTCCGTGCTCTTCGAGATCCCCAAGATCGACGACGAGAAGTACGGGGTCGACGCCAAGGCACTGTGGCAGCGGTGCCCGGCCGACCCAGAGAGCCTCATCGCCCCGCTGGGCAGCGACATCGAAGGCAACCCGGTCGCCATCGACCTGTCCTCCGCGGACTCACCGCACTTGCTGGTAGCAGGTACTACTGGATCAGGCAAGTCCGTCGCTCTGGACACGATCCTCAAGGGCCTGGTCCGGTACGACAAGAGCACCCTGCGACTCCGCCTCGTCGATCCCAAGGGCACCGAGCTTGTCGACTTCGAGGACGACCCTCACCTTGATGGCGTGATCGGTATGGACGCTGCCGACGCCATCGAGATTCTTGAGGAAACGGTCAATGAGATGGCCGAGCGCTACAAGGACATGAAGGCGATCCGCACACGCAAGCTCGTCGAATACAACGCCAAGGTCAACAAAGCAGACCGAAAGCCCTGGATTGTCATCGTCCTGGACGAGTACGCCGACCTCACCAGCGATCCCGAAGAGAAGAAGAAAATCGAAACGCTACTCAAGCGCCTGACGCAGAAGGCCCGCGCTGCGGGCATCCACGTCATCGCTGCCACGCAGCGCCCGAGCGCGGACGTTATCTCGACGACCATCCGCTCCAACTTCCCAGCCCAACTCGCCCTGAGGGTGAAGACCGCGACTGACAGCCGCATCATTCTGGACGAGACCGGCGCCGAGGCTCTGGCCGGACAGGGTGACGCCTTCCTACACACAGCCAAGGGCACCATACGAATGCAGGTTGCCTACGACGGGAGCGGGAGCTGAACAGACCCCCGCCATGTTTCCCCAGCGAAGACGCGCTCGCCGTACCAGCCCATGGACGTCAAAGCGCTTGATGTCGCAGTCCTATACGACTGCCTCGCCCGGCTGGCCAAGATGACAGAGGTGGCTCAGCGGACCGTTCATGGACGAGCATGCTCCTGAGCACGGGCCCGCTCTCTGACCAGCCAGTGCAGCTGGTACACGCCGACTCACCGGAAGGAGGAGCCAGCTACTGATCAAAGGAGTGCGCAGGATGGTGGCAGCCGGCCCCTGCCCCAACCCGCACCACCAAGACCGTCGGCTGGGAAGCTCCCCCGAGCTTCCCGGTCTGCCGCGAGGATCACCCTGCCACAGCCTGCCTACGGGTCATCAGTACGTCGCAGACCCGCTCAGCGACTGCGGTCGATTCCTCATGCTCCCAGAAGCGCAACACAACCCAACCCGAGGCTCTCAAGTGCTCGGTGGTCTCCCGATCTCGCATGACATTGCGGTCCAGCTTCGCTCGCCACCAAGCCGCGTTAGCTTTTGGGCTGGTCGCATGGTTGGGACAGCTGTGCCAGAAACATCCGTCAAAGAAGACAGCGACCTTGTGTTTGGTGAAGGCGATATCAATGCTTCGCCGAGGCATGCCCGGCACGGGGAGGTGGATGCGGTAGCGCAACCCAGCCCGATGAAGGATCCGTCGAACGGCCAGCTCCTGGGGTGTGTCACGGCGAGGCTGTCGCCTCATACGGTTCGTGACGGCAGGAGACGAGGGCCGTTCCAGAAGCCTGCGACTCACCGTCACTCGCTCGCCGGACTCAACCCGCGAAAGGTGAGTGACATGGGTTCCGGCAGCCCTGGCTAGCTGACGCTGAGTCATGCCGCGGCGCTGGCGCAGGCTGCGCAGCGTCGCGCCGAGTTCCTCGGCTGGTAGAGATGTCACGCGAACCAGGAAACACCAGTCACCCGCGCCCGGTCCATGCTGGAAGTTGCGTTTTGCCGCAATGCCCAACTAGCTCGTGCCGCCACGCGAGTCTGTCTCGACGCTGCGAACGACCCAGTCGGCCAAGTTCGGCCTCTCGGGGAGCAATTCGCCTCGAATACGTCCTGTGGATATTCGGAGCACTCGCTATTGCGCGACACGCTGACAGGGATGCGTCCTGTATCCGTGGCACAGCCACATGGCGAACGCCCCCGCACAAAAGGCACCCGGCAGACGCGGACCATTCGTGGACGGGTGCGCTTCCCGATAAGAGAACCCACGCCCTGACCAGCCAAATGATCAGGGATGCACAGGCCCTCCGGAACTGTTGCGGCAGTGCACCGCAGCCGAGCCCGTCGACCGACGAGAACCCGTGTGGGTTTCCGGAGGCAGACTGATCAGCACCTCAGAGTCTGAGAGGGCAGTGACGGTTACGGGCCCCTTCCCGCCCGAAAGCGTCCGAGGATGGCCGGCTCTGCGGCCCCAAGCACGTGCCACGGGGCCGCAGAATGCTGAAGGTCGTCACCCGGGCCGTCGGACGTCCGTCAGAACGTCGTCCAGCAGTCCTCTCACGTCGCTTCCGCCCAGGACCAGCTGTCGATCCAGCAGCCGGTTTCCGGTCTCGCAGGAGGTCTCACTCACCAGGGCGCACCCGTGGCAGGCCGAGAGGTTCAGCTGTGAGGCTCCCTGACGATCGCTTTCGATGCAGACCGGGTCGTTGGAGCAGAAGTCCGCGTCGTCCAGTGCTGCCACCAGGAGTGGGATCAGCTTCTTGGGCTCCCCGAGCCTGACGAGACCGCCGAGAGTCCCCTGGGCGTCCCCTGCCGCGGTATAGATCAGGATCCCGGCGGTCTTGTCCGTGCGGTCGGAGTTCGCGTAGATCCTTTCCTGCAGCGAGGCAGAAGCGTAGCCGCTGGCGAACGCCAGCCGACGGATGAGCAAGTGCGCCAGCGTGTGCAGGGCGATGTACCTGGGTTCCGGCACGTCGAGGCGGCCGGCCCAGGGAGAGTCGGCCCTTCTCGTCTTGAGGATGCCGGCGCGTGCCTGCACCTCCGGCTGTGCCTCCCATGCGGCGAGCTTCTCCTCGTCGAACCGCAGGAAGATTCCTTCCCCGAACAGTTCGATCGCCGGGTAGGTGGGCCGATACGACCGGTCCGACCCCAGATCGGCGTTGATCAGCGTCGCTTCTGCGTCGTGGCGTCGGAACCCTTGCAGGGCACGGACCTCCCGCACTCGGCGTACCTGTCCGATGCCGCTGATCTTGGCGAGAAGGCTCTGCGGTCCCGCGAGCCCTTCGAGGCTTCTGCCGTCGACGACGAAGTCGCTTCCCGTGCGGTCGCGCCCTTCGTCGAGTTTCTTCAGGAACGCCGACCACTCACCGTCCTTCAGGTCGAGCAGCAGCTCGCCCGCGGGGCTTTCCTCCCCCGCCGCGACGCCGAGGACGGTTTCCGCCGTCACTCCGAGATCGTCGGCGATCAACTGCGCCAACACTTCCGACTGCGGTCCCCCGTTGTCGGTCACGACTTTCCCGAAGAGCATGTGACCACGGATCTTGTCGGCCGTCTCCGCAGACTGCGGGCGCTCCTCCGGGATGTCGAGAGCCGAGATTCTGTCGACGATGTAGTTGCCCGTGGCACCGCGCTGCACGGCGACCAACTCGTACGGGCAGGGCTTCTTGACGGAGCTCTCCGGCTCCCAGGGCTGCCGTCCCGCGCAACGGATCCCGTCCTGGTGCAGGGCCCCCTTCGTCACAAGTTCCGCGAGCTTGCGCTCGTTCTTGCACCCGTAGCACTTCACCACCAGGGCCGCGAGGCCCTCGCCGCGGGTGGCCAGCTTGTGAAACCTGAGTGCCTTGTAGTCACGGCAGAAGCGGACCGCTTCGTTAAGGCTCGCCGCGCGCCCACGATGCGCCCACTGGAACCAGTTGATGTCCTGGATGTGGCTGCCCTTTTCACAGACGGCGACATATCGCATCGGTACGAGCGCGCCGCCGCAGTCGCAGGTGTTGCTCCACTTGCCTTTTTTCCTACCGGTCAGCTTCGAGAGCTTGTCGCAACGCTCGCAGAACCGCCAAGCGGGAAAGCGCCAGTACGGCAGCGCAGGGGTTTCCTTTGCGGCCCGGCTCGCGTGCGCCGGTGGTTGTCTCAGGACACCGGCACCGAGGCGGGCCATCAGACGCTCACAGCTGATCTCATGGGCGAACTTCTTGTCCCACCAGGACGTGTCCGGCGCCATGAGCGACTCGCCTCGCACGTCGACGATCGCTCCCACACCGAACGGTGAGATCGTCTCGGAGAGGCGCAGGTCATGCCTGATCTTCTCCATGGTGCACCTCCTCCTGCGGTTCCTGGACCTCGACCGCCACGTTGGGCTCCACGGACCTCATCGAGTCTGCGACGAGCCACCCTTCGCCGGGCTGGCCGAACTTCTTCAACAAAGCTGCTGCCTGGTCTTTCTTCGTCCGCTGGTAGTACAGAGGCTCGCCTGACTCCCGTGCCTGGCCTGCCCGTCGGTCCCAGTCCCTCAGGAGGCTCCATACGGCGGAGCGTGTTTCCGGGGCTTCGAGGCCGTCGGCGCGCGTCACGTATCCGAGGAACCGTTCGACGAGTCGATCGACCGCTTCGTGGATCCTGCCGTCCTTGAGGTCGAACCGACCCGCCGCTTCGTTCGGGGCGAGAGCAGTGAACGACTGCCGCAGCAGTGCCACGAGCGCGCCGGCGAGCGATCGCTCGCGCGAGGCCAGCGACCACGGTGTGACGCTGGTGGGCTCCACGCTCCGGTAGAGGGCCTCGTGGTAGCCACGGAAGGTCTCGAAGTGCGACCGATCACGGGCCCTTCCCGACCGGAACAGCGTGACGACGACGCCCTTCGTGTCTCCACGTCCGACACGGCTCGTGGCCTGGATGTACTCGGCCGTGGTCTTCGGCTGCCCCACCATGAGCATCAGCGCGAGCCGTGGGATGTCGATGCCCACGGAGAGCATGTTCGACGAGAGGACCACGTCTACGGCCTCCGGCGACTCGTCGGCCCTGACCCTGAGCGCGCGGAGATCGTTCGGCAGTTCCTCGGCTCCGCGACGGCTCGTCAGTTCCAGAACCGCCCTGACGGGCCGCAGGGGGAAGCCGAGCCTTTCGGCTCGGGGTTCCAGACGACCGTTGACGTCGTCGACGACCAGCGTCCCGGTACGTCCGAGCTCACGAAGACTGTTGTGGTACATGACCAGCGTCCAGTACGCGTCGCGTGACGCGGCGGACGGGGCGCGGGCGGCGAGCGCTTCCGGCATCTCCACCATGGGGGTGACGGCTGCGATGACGGCCGACGGCTGCGAGACCGACTGTGGCATCAGGCCGATGTAGAGACGTCCTTCTCCGCTTTCCACCGGGCGGGAGAAGAAGGTCCGGTCGTCGTCGAGTCCCGAGGGCGGATACAGGGCGACCTCACGCCCGTACAGTCCCTCCACCTGTTCCTCGGACGCGCGGATGGTGGCCGTCGAGGCCACGATTTTGGGACTGGAGTTCGACCGGCTCAGCAAGAGCTGGATCATCGCGTCGAAGACGGCGACGGTGGTTCCGAGCGGCCCCGAGAGCAGGTGCAGCTCGTCCTGGATGATCATGGATGGTTGCCTGAAGGTGGTCCCGAGACCGAGCAGCCTGCCCGCTTCCGGCTTGAACTGCAGACGTGCGAACTTGTCGACGGTGGCCAGGAGGATCGTGGGCGGTTCCTTGTACAGCACCTCGTCGACGACAGCGAGCGGAAGCTCGCCGGCGAAGTCGCACGACGCGTCGACACAGTGGAGCACGACGTCCACACCGTCCAAGCGCATGCCGTAGTCCTCTGGCTTGTCGCTCCTGAGCCTCGGCACCAAGGGCGTCAGACACCATGGGCAACTCTCGACCTGGAACTCGTTCGCCTCTTCCGGGCGCGCGGCCTTCTGAAGCCGCTTGAGTGCTTCACGTGCGTCTACTCGCGTGCCGGGGGTGACGTCGTTGCCCACCCACAGACCGATCGAGAACGGCGCCATGCCCTTCGCCCGGTCGTCGGTGGCCCGCAGCCGCTCCATCGCGCAGACCAGTGCCGCGGCCCGTTGGAACTGTTGAGAGGTCAGCAGCCTCAGGGTGTAGCGCGTGATGACGGCGGTTCCCCCGCCGGCCGTGCCGTGAGCGAGCCGTCGGCGGAACACCTCGATCGCGGCGAGACCCAGGTATGCCTCGGTCTTGCCGCCACCGGTCGGGAACCAGATGAGGTCGACGAGGTCCCGGTCCTTGTGCCCCTCATCGACGCTGGAGGCCAGCGACACGAGCAGGAAACCGAGCTGGAAGGGGCGCCACCGCGGCTCCGGCACCTGCTCCTCCGGCTTCCCGCGGTTGATGGACGCCTGCCGCATCTGAAGACGCATGGCGGCCATGCCAAGTGAGAAGGCCGTTCGAAGGTCCTCTCCTCCCGGCGCCCGGAGGAGGTCTATGCCTTCCCTCATCCTGTCGACGGCGTCCTGCGAACGCCCGGCGATGCGGACGGCCACGGCCCTGTCGTCGCTGAAAGCCTCCGCCCGTTCCATCTGTAGGGAGGCCCAGCCGGCGAACGCCTCGAGGAAGGCGTCCAACGATCGAATGACCGCTTCGGGATCCTTGTCGATTTGCTGGAGGTGCCCCAGCTCCAAGGCCTCGGCTTCGGCCGTCCCTTCGTCGAAACCCGTGGTCTCAACGGCGGGCACTACGAAGGCCGGCACGGGCTCGAGGAAGACCTTGGCACAACGGCCCTCCGCGAACTCCCAGTCCGCGGCCATTCCGTGCCCGACCGCGTAGACCTTTCGGTTGCGATATCGCAGGCGCAGCTCGGCGGCTTCCGGGTCGGTGTCGATCGAGCGCGTCGTGTCGTACTCCCGGATCTCCGCCCCGGCGGAGGGAGCGGCGGCCAGGTGGACCTGGAACAGCGTCCGAGGGATGTCGTGTCGGTCGTCGCCTGTTGATTCGGTCAGGACCCGTACGTGGACGGTGACCAACGAGTCGCCCTGGAAGTCGCGCCACCGCGACCCGATCTCGACCGAGACTCCACCCACGGAAAGGCGCTCGGGCCCCTTGTCCCGCCGGAGGTCGAGGCCGTCGACGGAGAACGGGGTACGCCGCCACCTGGGCGGCCCGTCTCCCTCGACAGCGGCGTACGTACCGCACGAGAAGTCGACGTCGACCGAGTCGCCGTCGGTGACGAAGGAGAGCGCGACGGACGAGGGCTTCCAGTCCTCGGCCAGAGGGACACCGGCCCCGGTCTCCTCGACATCGCCGTCCGGGACATCCGCCGATACCTCTTCGTCCGTGTTCCGGTCGCCGTGAGAGCCTCGTGCCTCGGCTTCGACCGGGAAGAGCATGCCGACGGCGTACTGCCGGTGAGGCAGGTTCGCCGTGACCTCCTCGTCTCCGGCCTCGGGCCCCACGTAGGAGGCTCGGAGATGGTGAAGGGCCTCCTTCTGGGCTGCTGTGAGGTTCACTTCCCAACCTGCTTTCGAAGAAGATCCTGGAGCCGCTTCTTGTCGTCCTTGGACGCGACCACGTGGAGCGTGACCCGCGCCCGCGTGACGGCCACGTAGAACGCGGCGAGTCCCCGGTCGTCGTATTCCTGGGGCAGGTCGCAGACGATGACGTGCTCTGCCTCCAGCCCCTTGGCGTAGCGGGGGTGGGTCACGAGGAATCCGGCCTCGCTCCTGCGCGGCTCGGCGTCCTCGGACACACTGATGATCCAGATGTCCTGTCGGCGGGCCCCGTTCGCGACGAGGTCGCGAGCCACGGTCTCGGCCGCGGAGACGCCGGCCGTCCCGTCCGACCACCGCCATTCCACTCGGTCGCCATGGACGATGCCCGGGTCCCCGACGTCGGCGCCGAGGTACTCCTGCACGACGTGGACGATCGCACGGGTGTTGCGCACGTTCCGGTCCAGGTCGTACTGGAGCGCCTCCTGCTGAACCAACTCGCAGACCTCCGGGTCGAACTCGCCGTCGACGCGTGCCTGGTTGTTGGGGTCGAGGAACATCCTCCACCGGCCGCCTTCTCGGCCCCCGCGGATCACGGCGTCCAAGGCATCCATGCCGTCGGCGTTCATGAGGTCCTGTGCCTCGTCGACGAAGACGACGTCGTACTGCTTGTCACCGGACAGGTCGGCGAACGGAAGGAGATCGATGTCTCTGCCCTCGATCCGCGGGCCGAAGAAGTCGACCAGGGCGGGCGAGTGAAAGGTGATGAGCACCGACTTGCCTTCGCCCGCCTCCTGCTTCGCGCCCTCCGCCAGCACCAGGGATTTCCCGGTGCCCGCGCCACCGAAGACGAGCATCCTCGGGTTCCGGGAGAGCGCGGCCAAGACCCTGGCCTGGCCCTCGGTCGCTCGATTCTGCTCCTCCAGCACGGCGCCCCGCTGCGCGTCGATGACGGGCATCCTGGTGAACTCACCGAAGAGGCGCGCCCGGAGCGTCTCGGACCGGGCGACTCTGATTCCGTGGGGAGGGGTCCTCGCTTCGCCAGCGACCTTTTGGAAGGCTTCGGTCAGTGCGGCAATGCTCATCTGCTCCTTGGCCCACCAGTGGCTTCCCTTCCATTCGACGGCTGCCGGAGGCGCGTCTATGTCGGGGGTGAGGGCAACGGCCTCGGTCGCGAACCAACCGACGCCTTCCTCCTGGAGGATGTCGCGCAGCGCGTACATCGCCGACTGCGCCTGGTCCATCGGCGACTCGCGCAACTTCTTCCAGTCACCGTGGCGGTCGATGGAGTACCAGACGCCGTCGTACTTTCTGACGCCACCGCCCTTGAGCTCGACGATGATGACTACGCCGTTCCAGAGCACGACGAAGTCCGCTTCCCCCTGCTGCTTGACCGCGTGGCTCCGCAGCTTCACGGAGTGGAAGGCGACGGCGTCAGAGGGGCCGTCGATCGCTCGCAGCAGCCGGGCCACCCGCCGTTCGGCGTTGCTGCTGGTGGTCGTCTCGATGTCGGCGAGATCCGGTATGACGATCACGATCCCTGCTTTCGCCAGAGGCCCTCGTAGGCACGGAATCCGAGGAAGTCGTTGACCGCGCCGAAGTTGTCGGCGACGTCCACGATGAGGCACTCCTCCTTGCCGCCGTTCTCAGGACCACGCAGACCGCGGCCGGCCATCTGGATGTAGGCGCTGGGACTGAACGTGGGCCTCGCGATGTACAGCGCCCGGACGCCGGGCGCGTCGAATCCCTGGATCAGCAGGTCGCAGTTGGCCAGAACCCTGATTTCGTTCCTCTTGAATCTCTCGATGACGTCACGGCGCGTCTGCCGTCCGGTCTGGCCGCTGACCGCTTCGGCCGCGACATTCCGGTAACGCAGTGTCGCGGCGAGGACCTGGGCGGACAGGACGTTCGGCGTGAACACGAGGATTGGCCATTCTGGATCCCGCTTCAGGATGTCGTCCACGAGGATTTTCATGCGGGCCTGGTCCCGGCCGATGCGGTCGAGGACCTGGGGTTCGAGTTTGCGCAGGGACCGCACCTGTGCGAGTTCGTCCGGTTCCAGCCGGACCTTCACGCCGTCCAGCACTTCGTGTCGGACCCTGGCGAGGACACCTCTCTTCGAGAGCTCCGGGTAGGCGTTGCCGTCGAAGGCGCTCATCTTGTGGTGACCGAAGCGGGCCGCCAGTTCCTTCGTCGGCTCGGTGACGTCGCCGCTGCCCTTGAACGGCGTCGCCGAGATGCCCACCAGAGGCCGTTCCCAGCTACGACCGTCGACTCCGAGCCACCTGAGGATCTTCGTGTACATCTTCGACCCGCCGGCCCGGTGCGCCTCGTCGATGAATACCGCGGAGGCCCTGCTCAGCCACTCGTACTCAGGAGTGTCGGCCACTCGGTCGAGCTTGGCGTCGGTGGCCACGACCACACTGAACTCGGTGTCGGGTTCGTGGACGACATTGGTGTTCCAGAGCCGGCCGATCGTCAACGGACGCTCGTCCCCGAGCCAACGCCAGACGGTGCCGAACGTCTGCACCGCCTGCTCGCAGAGCTCCTCCGACTGCGCGATCCAGAGCACGGTTCCGCTCATCGCGCCGTCGACGAACAGCCGCAGCACGGTTTCGGTGGCCACCCGGGTCTTCCCGGCTCCCGTCGGAAGTTCCACCATGCCCTTGAGCGCACGACCGTCCCTCCCTTGGGACGTCAGGACCTCCTTCAGTTCCTCCCTGATCTTCTCCTGGAAGTCGTGCAGGGGCTTGAGCTTCACGGCACCAGGCACGACGAACTCATCGTCCTGGTGTCGGGTGCGACGCCCGGCGTACTTGGCACCGAACCCCATCTTCCGAAGCCAGGCGACGGTCAACGCTCCCCCCGCCCATTTCTCGGGAACGTCCGTGTACCCCTCGGCGCTGAACTCCTCCGCGAGAAGCTTGATCGAGTCGCTGCCATAGACGGTCAGGAACAGCTCGGCGACGGACGTGGAGCCGTCCACCAGGCCTTGGCCCTCAAGCGCCTGCCAAAGTCCCTTCGGCAGGTTCTCCTTCAGCGTGTCGTCACCGATGTAGATCGCCAGCCGCTCCACGTCACTGGACGCGGCCCGGGCGTCTTGCCGTTGCATCTCCAGGTGTTGGTCGACGCGTGCCTGGAGGATGTCGCTCAACTCGGCGTTCGACAGGCGCAGGTCGAATGCCTCGTTGACGATCTGCAGGACACGACGTTCGTCGAGTTCTGCCTGGACCACCAGGGTCATTCCCTGGCAGTGCCACTCGAGCGACTGGTCCTCGACACCGTCCTCCGTGGTCACACGCTTCGTGATCTGGACGGCCTTGGCCACGGTCGCGTTCGTGACCTTGTCCTCGACGAACGTCGAACGCAGTCCGGTGTACAAATCGAGGACGCGCTCCTCGACCTGCCGACCGTCGACCAGGAGCGAGAAGGAGAAACTGTCCTCGAACCGTCGGCATCCGACCACGTCGACGAACTCGTCCGCTTCGTCCTCATCCACCTTGAGGTACGGCTTCTGCCTCAGGTTGAGGAACTCGCGTTCCTCTTCGGTCGTCGCCAAGTACACCGCATCGGGCCGCCTCCTCTCGATGACGCGGCCCACCCGGGCGGGGATGAACCTGGGATGCCCCTCCGGGAATGCGAACCGACTCGCGGTGAGGACGAAACCCGTCAGGGCCACGTTGCTGATCTGCGAGGTGACCTCCGCCTCGAGCGCTTCACGCAGGACCTCCGCAGGGACTTCGCCCAGGTCCTTGGGCAGCTGCAGGGCGTCCTCGACGTGGCGCGGTCCTCGGAAGAGAGGCAGCAGGGCCTCGTACTCGACGAGCGACGCGGAGACTACGCGGTCGGGAGTCCGGTAGCCGCGAGCCGACTTCAGCAGGCCGGCTCGGCCAGCCGCCCATCGAACAGGAGACAGAACCCTGTGGCTGAGCCCTGTGTCGATGTCCGTGCAGAGCCAGTGACCTGCCTGGTCGAGTCTGAGCAGTCCTTCCGTCCACCGCTCGCGTACGAGTTCGGACGCGCCCGCGTCCTCCAACATCAGGAGTACCGAGAATGGGCCGGGACCGTCCCCCCTGTCGAACTCCACCTGCTCGACGGGGCGTTCTCCGGGCCCGAGCCTCCGGTTCACCTCGTCCAGCACGTACTGGCAGTAGTCATCGAAGTGGACCTCGTCCTCGAGCGAGTACGAGCCGACCGGCTCGGTGATGACCCCTGCCGCGTGTGCGAGCTGGGGAACACACTTCGTCCGGTCCAGAACTCGATCGGGTGCGCTGTCGCCAAGACCGTCGATGTCCAGCACGTACATGGGTGGAGCCCAACCACCGTCGCGTGTCGGAACCTTGAGAGCACCTGCCTTGTTGCCCGCCACGACCTTCTGTGCCTGTGCCATCGGCACATCGGTGGCAGCGTCCCAGAACTTCGGGAGTTCGTCGGCCTCGGCCTCGGGCGACAGCCTGGCCATCCTGGCCTCGAACATCGAGAGAGGATCGAGATCCCGAAAGCCTCTGTCCCCGAGCTTCTTCTCGACGCCGGGAACAGCCAGGAAGTCCGGATCGACGAAGCACGCTCCTTCGATGTCGACATCCTCCGCACGATGTAGGAAGACCCGGTCACGGTCCTTGATGGACAACATGCCGCCGGTCGTCGGTATGACCTTCGCAGGACCGAAGCCGTTGGGATTGCGCAGCACGAAATCGAGCGCCTTCGCTGCAGAGGCCCCATCCGGCCCCTCCGCCCACTCACGCAGCCAAGACAGGACACCTCTCTTGGAGATCTTCTCCAACGCCTTCAAATCATCTCTGGGGCGTGAGTCGGCGAAGGCGGTGGAGACGCTGCACACGTAGAGCGCCCTCAAGCGAGTCACACGCTGCTGACCGTTGGCGTAACAACGCCAGTGCGGCACGGCGTCGTCGGTGTGGGGCGATTTGATCCACTCTTCGTGGTCACGTTCGGACGCCTCACTGACGCCGAAGTCGAGGGGACGGAGCTCTAGCGGCGTGCGTAGCACGCCGGTCGCGTCGGGGATCAGAGCCTTCTCACAGCCGAGCTGCGGAACATGGGCGCAGAGAATCTCGTCGCCGAACGAATGGGTCTCACGGCCACGCGCCGGCATGTAGTCCAGGTGTGCTGCCGGATCGTCGACGGACGAGACCTTCGGCAGCATGTCCAGGAACATCCCCGAGAGAGTCACGAGGATCTCTCGGTTGTACGTGTTCGAAAGCAGGGTGGTGCGGTCGTCGTTGACGCTCCAGGGGGCGTTGAAAAGGGCGGATGCCGATGTCCTGTCCTGGAGCGGGAAATACGACCAGAACTCGCCCGTCCTCAGTTGTGCGAAGCGTGCCGGCATCGCGACCGTGACCTTCATTCGGTCACGAGACACCGCTTCGCCGACTTCGATCCGAGCCTCGGGGCTGGGTGCATGCATTCGGTTGTCGACGTACCACTCTTCGTGGTCACCGTCTGGACGCTCGATCCGAAACCTGCCGTCGCCCAGCTGCCGCGACACGTGACTCGTCACGAAGTTCGCGTCGGCTCCGATTACCCGGAGCCGGATCTCACGCACCGAGTTGACGAAGAGGAGGAACTCGGATCGGAATTCCTCGATCTCCTTCTTGAGATTTTCCAGCCTCGTCGCATGCGGCAATCTGACTATCGTCACCGCCCACTCCGCCAGCTCGGCCAGGATCGCGTCCTTGACGAACTCGGCCTCCGCGTCGATCCGGGTCAGGGTCCTCAGGACCGGGAGTCTCTTGGAGGCGGGCGCGATCGTCGCGATCGCCGCCTTCGCCTTCGACGAGTTGAACTCGAAGGCGACCGATCGGCTGAACACCTGTGGAGTGTCGGTGACCGCGAGCACCGACTTGAAACCGAGCCCGAACCGCCCGATCTCGTCGCCTCGTTTACCACTGAGATGCGCATGGGCGAGCGTGGTGAGGCCGCTTCGGGAGAACGGACGGCCGGCGTTCGCGCAGTACAGTGTCTGGCGGTCAAGGTCGAGGACGATCTCGACCCGCCCCGCTCCCTCCTCGTGTTCGGCAGCCCCCGACATGGCGTCAGCCGCGTTCTGCACGAGTTCCAGAAGCGTGCGGTTCGAGTAGCCCCCGACCCGGATGGACTCCTCCTGGTTGGCGTGCTCCGTGATCAGGTTCGGATTCGCACGATACGAATCAATCGCCCGCCCGAAGAGGTCATCAACCTCCCGGACCAACCCGGCGTCGGGGACCCAATCGGCACGTTTGTTCATCACGACTACACCGCCTCAACTGCTGTCACCACGACGCAGGCTGACAGCCCTGCATCTACGTGGCTCCTGAACTACGATCGCCCTGTTTTTCACTCGTGCGTAAATCGCACACTGCCGGACCTGCTGCGGACAGTAAGAACAGCCACCTGATCAGGTCGGTTTTTGTGGCCTTGGCGGACGAGCCGTGGTCATCCGGCGTTCGAACGCCCAACTTGCGGCGGGTCGGCGGAGTTAGGGCCCTAACTTTCTCTGCAACCAGCGCATCCCGATGCCAGCGATCGGGGTTGCAGGCTGGCATCGCACATTCGTTGCCGGGATCAGCCGGGCGTATCCCTGCCCCAACGCACCGATATTCAGGGTGGACCCAGACCTGAAGCCGCTGAGGCACGGCCGACTGCCCTGAAAGCGGAAGCCTTCGACATCGACCCTGGGTGCACCGCGCTGCGGGAGTGGCCCTGCCAGCCCCAGCGGGGTGCAGCCGGGTCTCCTCGTGTGTGACTGCGGGATCAATGAAGCGCCCGAGCCCCCCGCCTGGCCCCCCGCCAGGCATGCTCAACAACCCTCACGAGTCCCCCTCATTCATGGAGCTTAAGCGTTCAACAAAACGTCACGACAGGGAACCCCTGTTACCGATTCGCAATCTACGTGCGACATCCGGTGCGCCACGACAGAGACGTCACGCCATCAGGAAGTTTGCCTGCCAGGCAAAAATGCCTCACCCCCGGAGCCGCCTCGACCGACCCAACCGGCCGCCTCAACGGCGACCGCTTCCTAGCGCCACACCTCGGTGGCGCATGAATCGATCTTCACAAGTCCACGCGTTTGTGCGCTGTTCAAGCTTTCAGGAACCGCTCAGGAAGCGGAAGCAGTTTTGCCGAATCGGCTCAGACCAGTGGGGCACACCACCGAGGCAGTGCGCCCCTTGTGCGCCCCCGTGCCCACCCACCGGATCACGGAACGGCTCACGGTATGCGACATGGCTCCGACCTCACGGGCACGACGTCTCGTCCGGGCCTGCGCAGTAACCCTCCCTGACGTCTGACAGAAGGTGCCGCACCTCAAAGGAGGAGCGCCCTCCGTCTCCCAAGGCAGACCGCAGGAGCTCAGGTTCCCAGGTGAGAGCACCTCGATGTACCCGCAGCACCAGCGAGCTGGTCGATGGCGAAGCGATGCCGCTCGGGGTTTGGATCAGCCAGCAGCGGGCCAAAGCCAACCAACTGTCGGCTCAGCGGGTCGAGGAACTGTCGGCACTGGACATGTGCGCCTCGGGAGGAAGGGCCCCCCAGGCGCGTCGCGGCGGAGGAGCGGTGCTGCAGAAGGCTAGCTGGACTCCCCGATTGGAAAGCCCGCGTGATCGGGGCGGACCCGACTCGCCGCCTTTGCCGCGCCGGGATCCCGAAGGCCACTGACCGTCACTGGCACCTCTGGCGGCGGTGAGAAGGCAAAACTTGCAGCCCTCACGGGGATGCATGAGGCAGTCTGATCGTCAGTCGATCGGCGTCTGTTGAGGGAGCTCAGTGCGGTTCAAGGTTCTGGAGTACAAAGCGAGGGTGCCGAGACTCGACGGCGCCTATTTGATCAAAGACAGTTGGAACGACTACGGGTTCGTCACCACATTCGACCTGCGGGTCCACTTGGAAGGAAGGGTGAAGCGTATCGGCTACGTTCGGATCGGGCATCTTGATCTGAACACCGAGCCGGAGGGCATGCGGGCTACCGCGGAGGTGCTGCCTGAGGAGTTCCACTCCCTTTCGGAGGACTTCGCCAGCCTAGCCCACCAGGACGACTACTACGCGGCCCTGAACGAGCTGCCGGCGGGAATGGGCCGGGACATCCTGAGGGCCCTGAATGACATCGCCTACAACCCGGAAATGGAGGCCATCTTCTCAGATCATCCCGTGCTAGCGAGTTCCCTGATGCGCGACAGAACCGGCAAGGACCTGCGTCTCCTGCAGCGGATCGCCACGGGTACGCGTGCACGCCGAGTGCCTTTCAAGTGGTCTTACACCCCTGTCCAAGAGGGCTTGCTCCCGGCCCCGGAGTTTGAGTTTGAGGCCGTACCGGGGAGCCGGCCGGCCACGAACGTTCATGCATTGATCGGTCGCAACGGCGTCGGAAAGTCCCGGATGCTGCAAGGCATCGCAGAGCATGTGATGGCAAGACGTGTGTCTTTGGAAAGTGCTTCCGGAGGTGAGGACAACAGCTTCACGGGCTGCGCGCTCGTAAGCTTCAGCCCCTTCGACAGGCCGCACCAAATAGAGGACTCTGGGGAAGACCTGCGTTTCAACTACATCGGCCTCAGGAAGACTAGGCGGGAGTTGAAGTCTGATGCCGACCTGCGCGAGGAATTCGTACAAAGCTTCCTCGAGGTCCGCATCGGTGCAACGGGAGAGCGCTGGCGCAAGGCGATCGACACGCTGAACTACTCCGCCAGCGGGTTCCTCGACGAGTACTCCGACTTGATCAGCGGTCTTATGCGACATCCTGACCAACGAGGCGTCGCAGACGCAATCGGTGAGGTCTTCGACGGACTCAGCTCCGGGCACAAGGTCGTACTCCTCATGGTGACTCGGTTGGTCAGGGTGGTCCGCGAGCGCACGCTTGTCCTGATTGACGAGCCGGAGATCCATCTGCACCCACCCCTCTTGGCCGCCCTCACCCGGGCTCTCTCCGACCTGCTCGCGGACCGAAACGGCATGGCCGTCATTGCCACCCATTCCCCCGTCGTGCTGCAAGAGGTACCCGCCTCGTGCGTCTGGAGACTGGTCCGTAATGGCGCGGAGCTTACGGCCAGCAAGCCGACGATGGAGACGTACGGCGAGAGCGTGGGCGAGCTCACCCACGAAGCCTTCGGCCTGGAGACCACCTCTACTGGATTTCACGCTGCCATCGTCGATGCAGTGGAGGAGGGTGGCTCCTACGAGGAGATCACTGCCCGCTTCACCGGGCTGGGCTCGGAAGCCCGCTCCCTCCTGCGGGCGATGACCTACCCACGGACCCGGGGGCGGGACTGATGCTCCGGCCGGCACGACCGGTATTCACCGTCAAAGAGGTCGTCGATGCCTGCTCGGCATGGCTGCAGAAGTACGGGTACGCCGATAGGGTCGACACACACCTATTTGGACTCAGGGAGCTGGAACAGGAATACCGACTGGCTGGCCAGTATGGGATACTCCGTTCTTTCCTCCTGGTCGAGCTAATTAAGCAGGAAGACCACCAGGACCGCGCGATGTTTGAGGAGATCTACGCACAAGCCGTGGTAGGCCGCGCGGCGGGCCGCCAACTGTACGACGCAATCAAGGCGCTGGCGGCCGACAGCCGGTGCCCCCTGTGCGGCATACAGGCGGTCGCACAAGTCGACCACCATGCGCCGAAAGACAAGTTTCCTCTCCTCGCCTTGGCCCCCCAGAACCTCGTCGCGGTGTGTGGAACCTGCAACCAAGCCAAGTCGAACACCTTTGATCGAGAGCCCTCACGGGAGGCAATTCATCCCTACTTCGACGATTTCGGTTCCGAACGATGGCTCTCCGCCCGCATCTTCAGCGCAGCCGGCGGTGTCGCCGTGTTCGAGGCGACACCGCCTGGAACCTGGTCCAACACCAAGGCCGCACGGCTGCGACGCCACTTCACCCAATACCACTTGGCTGACCGCTACAGGGCCGAGGCAGGGCACGCCCTGTCCATGCGGAAGAGGAAAGACACGAGAACGCTCGAAGAGTCCGGACCCGACGGGCTGCGTGACCACCTCCTCGCTGACGCCGACGAGTATTCCGACTACGACCCAAACAGCTGGCAGGCCGCGTTGCTCTTCGCCCTCGCAGACAGCTCTTGGTACCTCAACGGTGGGATGCGGAGCATCTGACTGATGCCAGGCCGCAGGTCCCGTCGCATGCGCAAGTCGGTCGTGCAGGTAGCTGAAGGCTCCCCAGTCGGGGAGCCCGCACGATCCCAGTGCCGACTCACCGATTGCGGAGCCTACAGGCAGGTGAGCATCATCCTGGCCCTCAATCAAGGAACGGGCCCTTCAGTCGACGAACTCGGTACGGCCGGTATGGATCGCCCTGCGATCCTGCCAAGGCTGGCCTCAGATGGCCCCCGGCAGCCTCTTCGACTGTCGAGTCGCCCTGTCTACTTCGGCAGCATCGGCGGCGAAGTTCACGTTTTGGTCGCCACAGGAGTCCCCCGGTGGACTCACGAGGCCAGAGGCTTGGTGTTCCAAGTGCCCACGATGGCCTACCGCCTCGTGTTCGCCAGCAGTCACGACTGCAAGGTCTAGGCATTGAGGCTTTTTCATCATCGGTCTGAGCTGGCCAAATGCAGGGTGAGGACGGCCTGGACGAGGCAGGTGATCCGGGTGGTCGAGCACCGGAGC
>NZ_JBSGZV010000037.1:0-96499 GCF_053611185.1 Streptomyces sp. NPDC054834
CCGCGGGTCACTCGCGGGCCGCCGCCGTGCTGCTCATGTCCGCGTAGCGGGTACCGGCCACCTGCGCCGCCAGCGGTTCGAGCGCGGAGAGTTCGGCCGCGGACAGGGTGAGCGCCGCCGCCGCGGCGTTCTCCCGCAGCCGGGAGGACCTGCGGGAACCGGGTATGGGCAGGACCGTGAGGCCGTGGACGCGGGACTGTTGGTGCAGCCAGGCCAACGCGATCTGTGCGGGGGTTGCGGCGTGGTCCGCGGCGATCGCGCGGACGGTCTCGAGGAGCGCGAGGTTGGTGCGAGCCTGCTCGCCGGTGAACCGGGGCATCGTCAACCGGGTGTCGCCCGCGCTCAGTTCGCTGCTGTCGGGGAGCGCGCCGGTGAGCAGGCCGCGGCCGAGGGGCGAGTACGCGACGAACGCCACGCCGAGCTCCGCGGCAGCGGGGACCGCCGACGTCTCTACATCGCGGCTGAAGAGCGACCACTCGGACTGCAGGGCGGTGATCGGGTGGACGGTGTGGGCCGCACGCAGTTCGGGGCCGGTCACCTCGCAGAGCCCCAAGTGGCGGACCTTGCCCTCCTGGACGAGTTCCGCCATCGCGCCGACGGTCTCCTCCAGGGGGACCGAGGGGTCGCGGCGGTGCGCGTAGTACAGGTCGATCGTGTCGATGCCGAGGCGCTTCAGGCTCGCGTCGGCGCACTGGCGGACGTAGGCGCGGTCGCCGCGGACCTGGTTCCAGGTCCGTTGGCCAGGCTGCCGCACGATGCCGAACTTGGTGGCGAGGAAGACGCGTTCGCGGTGGGCGCGGACGAAGGGGCCGAGGAGCACCTCGTTCCCGCCGTCCCCGTACAGATCGGCGGTGTCGAACATGGTGACGCCCACGTCGAGGGCGGCCTGCAGGGTGTCCTGCGCCTGGGCCGGGCTGGTGGGTCCATAGACCTCACTGAAGCCCATGCAGCCCAGGCCCTGCGCGCCGACTAACGGGCCATTGGTGCCGAGAGGTACGAGCGGGAGGGTGAGGGCAGACATGGGAAGGCTCTCCTTGTTGCGGTGGGTGGCCGGGAGGGCGCGAGTGTCACGCGTGGCGGGGGATGGTGATGTCGATGATCTCCTGTACACGGTCCGTGAGATCCTCGCGATTGTGCTGGACCCAGGAGATGTGCTGGCTGCCGAAGAACGCGGCGACGATGACCCGCGCCACGGAGGCGATGTCGGTGGTGGGCCGCAGCATGTCCTCGTCCTGGGCCTGTGCCAGTAGCTCGGTGATGAGCTGGGTGAACCCGCTGAACGGCGTCGGCATGTCGGCGTCGACCAGGTTCCGCTCGATCTGCAGCCGGGCACCGGCCTGCATCACCGGGTTGTCCCGCAGGGCGACCGCGGTCTGCAGGAGGAGCTCGGCGACCGCGTCGAGCGGCGGGAGCTGCCTGGCCGTGACCGCTTCGGCGATGGCGGGCAGCTGTGTGTAGAACTCCTCGGTGACCGCGACGGCCACCGCCTCCTTGTTCGTGAAATGGAAGTAGACGGCTCCCTTGGTCATCTCGGCGAGGTCGGCGATGTCCTGGAGCGTAACGGCGGGGAACCCCTTTGCGGCGAAGGCTGTCGCGGCGGCGTTGAGGAGCACCCTCCGGGTGCGGCCGGCCCGTTCCTGCTTGAGTTCCCGCGGGGCGGCCTTGGCTACGGCGGCTGTCCGGAGATGCTTGCTCATGATCCCTCTTCCGTACGTTTCGGCGGTGCCCGGTGCGCATGCCACGCACGAGATAAGTCCCTTGCAAGATACCTCTGCGAAGGTATATTTTCACGTTGCGCCACCACGGTATTCCCGAACCCGATGGGGGAGAGACCATGGACCAGTTGTACGAACTGTCGACCAGGGTCCCAGGCGAAACGGGCACCGCAGTAGTGGATGCCTCTCTGAAGTTTCTTCAACCGGTCTCCCGGCAACTGGTCCACCGGGCCGCCGTCGCGGAGGTCTTCATCACGGACGCCTTGCAAGTGGGCCAGGACCGGTTCCTCGTGGGAGCCCAGTGGCCTCGGGACCACGCAATGTACTATCCCGACGCTCAGGGCATGGCCGACCCCCTGCTGCTGACCGAGACGGTGCGTCAGGCCTTGGTCTACCTGGCGCACGAGTACTGCGGGGTCCCGCTGGGACACCGCTTCGTCGGCAGCGATACCCACTTCGAGATCACCGACCACGAGGCCCTTCTGGTCGGCGACACTCCGTTGCACGTCACCCTGGACGCCCAGTGGTCGTGGGTGGCGAACAGGCCGCCCCGGCGCTTCGGCATGCAGGTGGACGCAGTGGTGTCCGTGGCCGGGCGCGAGTGCGCCCGGGCCGGGCTGAGTGTCTACGCCGTCGACGAGGAGCTGTACCGGCGGCTCCGCTGGCGGGGGAGGCAGGGGCAGGGCCGTGACGAGGTCGCCCGCGTCGGGCACTGCGCCGCAACTCGCCTGCCGGCGGCCGACGTCGGGCGTCTGCGGGCCAAGGACAGCGTGCTGGGCCGCACGGAGGCGGGGGAGTGGCAGCTGCTGGTCGATCTTCACCACGCCGTGCTCTTCGACCACCCCGGAGACCACATACCGCTGATGGTCACCCTGGAAGGCGCCCGTCAGTTGGGCCACCGGCTGGTCCACCGCCGCCAGGACGCTCCCGCGGGAGCGGTACTGCGCGCCGTCCAGGTGGACTGCCCTGCCTTCGCCGACCTCGACGAACCGGTGTGGCTGTGCGCCGAGTTGCAGCCGTCGGTGACCGCGTCGGACGTCACGGGGCTGCACATCACGGCCGTACAGCGGGAGGAGACCGTCGCCACGGTCACCATGGAGTGGCTGCCCCGAGTCCTGCCTGCCGCGCCCGAGAAGGTCACCTTCTCCCCTGACACGGTCGGCTCCAGCGCGGCGGTGTAGCGGTGAGCACAGACCGGCGGGCCTTCCTCGACCGCTGCCGCTGTCTTCGATGTATGAGGGAACCAAAGGCCCACCGCACCCTGTGAGTTGCGCGGACCGCGTCGGCCGGCTGACGTCCGAACTCGAAGCGGAGTCGATCAGTGGGCCCTTCACGGCCGCGAGTGCCTCCCGTGTCGGGACGTGCGCGGAGGCGTGGGTAGGCAGGGAGCGCTCCTGCTCTCGCGGCATCGACGCCTCCAATTAAGAAACCGTTTAGAAAGTATTTTTCCACATCCCTGTCCGGCTCGACAAGGAGCTGAATGATGCTCGATCATGCTGAGCCGCAAGAAAGGCAACGATCCCGCCTTTGCCGTCCGGAGCGAACAGGCGACAGGCTTGCCGAGGACGCCGTACTGCGAGCCGCCCGGGCGGCAGGGCGTGCCGCCCGGGCGGCGGACCGAGACCGGCGGCTGGCTCCCGAGGTCGTGACCGCGCTCAAAGAGGCGGGTTTCGCACGTCACTTCGTGCCCCGCCGATGGGGCGGCCGGGAAGGCGGCTTCGCCGACCTGATCACCGCCACTGCGCTGATCGCCGGACAGTGCCCCTCGGCGGCCTGGTGCGGCATGCTCTGGGCCGCGCACGGGCGCTACGCCGCCAGGCTGCCCGAAGAAGGACAGCGGGAGCTGTGGGGGAAGGGCCCGGACACACTGATCGCTGCGGCCCTGACCCCGCCCGCCGGGGCGGCCCGCCCGGTACCGGGCGGCTGGCTGCTGGACGGCCGGTGGGACTGTGTCAGCGGCGTGGACCTCTCCCACTGGGTCCTGCTCGCGGCCCCGGTGGACGACAAGGTCGCGGCCGGTGTCAGCCCCGCCGGTCCGGCGCAGGCCGCGGCATGGGTCCTGGCGGTGCCGCGCTCCGAGGTGATCGTGCGCGACACCTGGCGCAGCACCGGGCTGCGCGGCACCGGCAGCAACTCCGTCGACGTACGCCGGGTGTTCGTCCCCGATCGGCGCGCCTGCCCGCTGGGCGACGTGCTCGCCGCCGTGGTCGAGCCCGGCGCATCACCGGCACGCCAGGCGCCCGCACATCTGGCCGGCGGCCCGATGTTCTGCGCGCCGGCGCTCGGCGCGGCCCGGCTCGCTCTGCGGTCCTGGACACGCTGGGCGACGACCTCGCCCGCCGGGCGCCCTGCGGCCCTGGGTGACCCGGCCGTCCGGCGGGTGCTGGCGCGCTCCGCCGGCGAGATCGACGCCGTGGCCCTGCTGTTGGACCGGGCCGGAGCCAGCGCCGACGCCGAGCCCACCGCGCCACGCGTCGAGGCGGTCAACCGGCGCGACGCCGCGGTGGCGGCCGAGTTGCTGGTGGAGGCCGTCGAACGACTGTTCAGGACGGGCGGTGTCCATGCCCGGGACGACACCAGCGAGGTCCAGCGGGCCTGGCGGGACACGCACACGGTGGCGGCGCACGGCGCCCTGCGGCTGGACGCCGCGGCTGGCGCGTACGCCGCCTGGGGCGAGGGCGAGTGGTCGGCGCCGATGTCGTGGGGTCCGCGGTGAGCCGGCCGGCCCGCCTGGTTTTCAGCGACGTCGACGAGACACTCATCGCAGTGAAGTCCATGTTCGACTTCCTCGCGTACTACTTCTGCGGCACCCGTGGAACGTCGGGCGCCCGCCACGCGGCGGACGTCCGCCGGGACCTGTCCCGTCGGGCGTCCGCCGGCACTCCCCGGGAAGCCATGAACCGCCTGTACTACCGCGCCTGGGCGGGCGAGCCCGCCGCCCGGGTCGCGGAGCTGGCCGAGGCCTGGTACGCCGAGCGGTCGGGGGCTCCCGGCTTCTACCTGGCCTCCACGCGCCGGGCGCTGGAACTGCACCGCGAGGCAGGGGACACGGTGATCCTGGTGTCCGGATCGTTCCCTGCGGTCCTCGCGCCCATCGCCGCCGAGGTGGGGGCGACGCGCCTGCTGTGCTCGGTCCCCGGGATCCATGACGGAGTACTGACCGGCCAACTCGTGGGTGATCCCTGTATCGGAGAGGGGAAGCGCGCGGCGGTGCGTGACATGCTGCGGAGCCGGCCAGCCGTGGACCCGGCGCAGTGCTACGCGTACGGGGACCACGTCTCGGACCTGCCGATGCTGGCGGAGGTGGGGAACCCGGTCATCGTCGGCGGATCGGCGCAGCTGCGGGCGCGGCTGCCGCGGGCGCGGGTGCTACGCCCGCAGGCCGTGGACGACGTTCCCGCCCTCCTGCGCCCCACGCGGGAGCAGCGCGGGGAGGAGTCCCACAGGGCCGGTGCCTGACCGGCTGTATGAGCGAGCGCGTCCTCGGCACGCGCCCGCTCCCTCCGGCGGGGCGAGGAAGGGATGCCGTCCGCGCCGGAGGGGGCGGGTGCACCTCACCGGTGCTGCGTACGGGCTCGTGACGCCGGTCAGCCCGGCGCCGTCGCGGACAGGGCCGCCCACAGGTCATCGAACCGTCGAGCCGCGTCGGCGTCGTCGCCGGGCACGGGATGGGGGATCCCGAAGAAGACCGACATCAGCAGGCGGGCCACGGCCTGCGGGGGCAGTCCGCCCGAGCCCCCGTCGTCGGCCTGCGTCTGGGCGACGGCACGGGCCAGCAGCAGGCAGATCCGCTCCACCAGCCCGTGGTCGTTGCGGTCCAGGTGGGGGACCTCCACGGCGAGCCGCAACGCGGACCGGGCCCGCGCGTCCTGGCGCAGGTGCCGGGTGAGGTCCAGGACCGTCTCGCGCAGCGTGTCGACCGCCGCGGGTCCCGGCCGGCCGGCCCGCGCCGCACGCAGGCTCAGTTCGGCCCCGGCCTCCTCGACCAGCGCCGCCGCGAGCTCCTCCTTGGAGGAGAAGTGACCGTACAGCGCGCCCTTGGTCATGCCGGTGCGGTTGACCACGTCGAGCAGCGTCGTGCCCATGTAGCCGTGCGCGGCGAACTCCTCAGCCGCCGCGTCGAGCACCTGCTCCCGTGTACGCACTGCACGCTTCTGAACCATGCTGAGCCTCCACCCGAAGAAAACCTTCAGAAAGGTATGTTATGTGGCGGTGTGCCGAACGCATTGATATGACCTTATCCAGGTGTCACCGGAGCGTGGCGATATCCCGCCATGGCCGCGCTCCGGGCCGCCCCGGCCCCAGCAGGCCGGGACGGGCCCGGAGTCCGGCGCCCGCGTCCTCCCCCGGCAGCAGTGCTCTGATCGGGCTTGGCGGCGGACTTTTGCAGGGGGCCGCGCACTTTGCCGCCTCCTGCGGCGCGCGTCGCTCCGGAAAGCAACGCACCGCCACTTCCCCCGGGGGGCGGGTTCTACGAGATCAGGCCCAGGTGCCGCAGGTCCGCCACATACTTCTCGATCAGCGGCCGGGACAGGTGCGGGATGTCCTGCTCGGTGCCGATGCCGGCGCCGCGCACGGCTGCGCGGAACTGCTCGGCGGGCAGCGCCGACGTCGTGCGAGGGGTGAGCGGCTCCCGCCAGGCGGCCATCAGCGGCAGCAGGGAGTACGGGCGCTGCGCCTGCGGCAGCGTCTGCAGCGCGGCCTCGAACTGCTCGCGCCACTGCCGGTGGCCGCCGACCCGGCGGACGGTGATTCCGCTGTCGACCAGCCAGTCGACCACGGTGTCCAGCGAGACTCCGTCGTCGTGCGGGTTGACCACGTTGAACGTCCGGAATTCGGCGTTCCGGTAGCCCAGGGCGGCCACGGCGGCGGCGACGAAGTCCCCCGGCAGCCCGTCGTAGTGTGCCCGCGGTCGCCGGCCGTCCTCCGCGCCGCGGTAGAAGGACTCGGGCGCGATCCCCGTGGCGATCAGGCTCACCAGCAGGCGGGTGAAGGTGTCCGGCACGTTGAGCTGCCCGGCGTAGCGGGCGTGCGCCAGGATCATGCCGCAGCGGAACACGGTCACCGGCAGCCCGCACAGGTCGTGGGCCTCGCGCAGCAGCACCTCGCCGGCCCACTTGCTGGTGGCGTAGCCGCCCGCCTGCCGGTCGTCGATCGCGCGCTCCGGGCTGTCCTGCCTGATGTCGGTGTCCTCGGCCGCGGTGGCAGCGCCGTGTGCGGCCAGGGCCACGGTGGACACGTACACGACCGGCTTCAGCCGGGTGGTCAGGGCGGCGCGGACGACCTCGGCGGTGCCGACCACGTTGGGTTCGAACAGCTCCCGATACGGCAGCACGTGGTTGACCAGCGCCGCCGGGTGCACGATGAGGTCCACCGTGGCGGTCAGCTGCTGCCAGTGCTGTTCGCTCAGGCCCAGGCACGGCGCGCCGATGTCGCCGGCCAGCACGCGCAGCGCGCCGCCGGCCGTCAGTTCGGCGAAGCGGCTCTTGAGCGCGGTGTCCCCGCTGTCCAGGGCCTCCTCCAGGCGCTGCCGGGCGGTGCTGTCGTCGGCGGCACGCACCAGGCAGACCAGCGTGCCGCCCACCGGGGCCAGGCGCTCAAGCCATTCCAGGCACAGCAGACGGCCGAGGTAGCCGTTGGCCCCGGTGAGCAGTACCGTGCGCGGCTCGCCGACCGGCCGGGGCAGTGCCGTGCTCGCGGTGAGGGTCGCAGCGTCGATGAACTTGTCCAAAGTGAGGTCCCCGGCACGCACCGAGGTGGCGTGTTCGCCGTGGACGGCGGCGAAGGTGGCCCGCTGCGCCGCGGCGGCGCCGCGCAGCCGCTCCACATGGGCGGTGATCTCGCCCAGGGTGTTGGCCGGTCCCAGGACGGTTCCGACCGAGACCTCGACGCCGAAGACCTCCCGCAGGAGGTTCGCGAACGACAGCGCCGACAGCGAGTCGCCACCCAGATCGGTGAAGCGCTGCTCCGGGTCCGGCTCGACGTCGAGCCCCGGCAGCAGCGCCTGCGCGGCGCGGGCGACCGTCTCGGCCACCGGGCGGTCGTAGTCCCGCCACACCGCGCGCAGCTCCGCGGCCTGACCCGCGGCGAGTTCGGCGTAGCGCTGTTCGAGCCGTTCGCCGTACCGCTCCTTCAGCCGCGGGCGCAGTTGCTTGGTCGAGTCGGTCAGCAGACCGTTGTCCTGGCTGAACGGCACGGTCTCGACGATCAGGTCGCGCGGGACCTCGTACGGCGCCAGTCCGGCCTGCGCGGCGACGCTGTGCAGCGACCGGCTGAGTGCTGCCTTCAGCGCCGCCTCGTCGCCCGCCTGTGCGATCGCCTCGGGGGTGGGCACCACCACGGCGAGCAGGTACGCACGGGAGCTGTTGCCGTACGCGAAGATCTGCCGCACCAGCGGGCTGGCGACGAGCGCCGCCTCCACCTTGGACAGCGCGACGAACTCGCCCTGGGAGAGCTTGAGTACGTTCTTGCGCCGGTCGACGTAGACCAGTTCGCCGGGTGCGGTCTCGGCCATGATGTCGCCGGTGCGGTAGTAACCGTCCTGGTCGAACACCTCGGCGGTGTCCTCGGCGCGCCGGTAGTAGCCGGGGGTGATGATCGCGGTCTTCACCAGCAATTCGCCGCGCGGGTAGGGGGAGTCGGTGGTGGAGTAGCCCAGTTCGGGTACGTCCACGAGCTTGTAGTCGAGCACCGGGGGGCTCTGCACGCGGTGGTCCAGCATGACCAGGCCGGTCTCGGTGGTGCCGTAGCTGTTCAGGAGCGGGACATCGAGGGCGTCGCGGAGGAAGGCGGCCAGCTCCGGGGCGAGCGGGGCGGACCCGCAGGGGGCGTGGATGACTCGCCCGCCCAGCACGTGGTCGCGCAGATGCGCGATCACCTCGGCGTGGTCGGCGTCGTGCAGTTCGCCGCGTGCCGCGCGCTGGTTGAGCTGGGCGTGGTAGCTCTCGAAGAGCAGTTCGCAGACCCGCGGCACCATGGCGATCTCGGTCGGCCGGATCAGCGCCAGATCGTCCAGGAGGGTGGACAGGTCGCTGTTGGCCACGAAGTGCGCGGTGCCGCCGGTGGCCAGCGTCTTGATCACCAGCCTCCTGGCGACCAGGTGGCTCTGCGGCAGGAAGTTGGCGGTGATCAACGGATACTGGTTGTCGGCCCCCGAGGGCGGACGCCACATGAGGGACACCGTCGACTCCGGGAACATCACGCCCTTGGGCGTGCCGGTGCTGCCCGACGTGTAGATGAGGGCCGACAGCGCGCCGTCCGCGCTGCTGTCCGGCGGCAGTTCGGGCACCGGCGGCAGCGAGCCCGCGCGGCCGACCACGTCGGACAGCAGCTCCAACGCCATCGGGGCGTCCGCCGCGGCCAGCAGCCGCTCGGCGTCCGCCAGCGCCTCCCGGTGCTCGGCGAGCTCGGGATGGTGGTCGAAGACGAGGATGCGGCGTACGCGGCTCTGCCCGGCCAGCGCTTCGAGCACGGTAGCCAGCCGGTCGGTGCTGGTGGCGAAGACGCGTGGGGCGGCCTCCGCCACCAGGTGACGGATGTGGTCGACCGAGGCGTTGGTGTGCAGGGGCACGGCGACCGCCCCAACCTGACCGCACGCCAGATCGACGGTGGTGTAGTCGGTGCCGGCAAAGCCCAGGATCGCGACGAAGTCACCTTCGCGCAGCGGGTGTTGCGGGTGGTGGTACCAGTCGGCGGCGACCGCGCCCAGCCGTGACCACAGCTCGCCGTACGAGATGGTGTCGAACCGGGGCAGCAGTCGCGCGGTGACGCGGCCGTCCACGCTGACGTACTGCCTGGCGCGCTCGCCGAGTGCGGGCCGGTCGGCGTACGCCGCAAGGGTGCGCCTGACGATCTCGGACAGGCGCGGCCCGCGTCCGGCCCTCTCCTCGAAGACGCCGGCCACCGGCATGCTGTCGGCGAGTTCCGGCTCGGCCCGGAACAATTCGGCAATACGCTCCTTCCGAGTTTTCCCTGCGGAAGCGCGCACAGTGGTGCCTGGTGAATCATTACCCATGACCACGCCTTTCTGTGACCGCGAATTCTTTCCGGCACATGAGCCCGGCTGAAAGCCGAAGAGAGCCACCACGGGCCGGGCCGGCGCATGGGAGCAGAAGGCTCCGGAGGCCAAGGCGCGGTCAGCTTAGCGTGCGGAAAGAAATGGGCGCCAGGCTGTCGCGGTGGTGGGGGAGGGGTGGGGAATGGTGTCAGCGATGCCGTTCGGAATTGCTCTCGTGCGGGTGGGCGCGGCGACTTCGTGGAGATCGCCGCGCACCGCGTCCGGGGCCGTGCTCTCGCGTCGCACCGCGTCCGGGGCCGTGCTCTCGCGTCGCACCGCGTCCGGGGCCGTGCTCTCGCGTCGCACCGCGTCCGGGGCCGTGCTCTCGCGTCGCACCGCGGGCGGCCCGGGCTACGCTGCCCCCGGCGGCCGTCGCACGGTTCACCCCCCGAGGGTGTGCGGCGGCCCCGTTGTCTTTGTCCGCCGGCACGGCCCCCTGTCTGCCGGCGGTGTGCAACCGGGGATTTCCCCGGTTGCACACCGCGCAGAGGGTGTCGCTGGGCGCTGTAAAAGATACCTTGGCGAAGGTATTCTTTGGCTGGGTCCGTCGGAGTGCGCACAGACTCTGCGGCCCTGACCGACAGCGGCAGGTGTGGCTGAGGAGTGGTCGAACGTGGCAGACAGCGAAGCAGTGCTCCAACGACGGGACGCGCGCATTCACCCACCGGATCGCGTGGACGCCGAGGCGCGGTACGCCGGATCGGACGCCGGCACGGAAACGGAATGGATACCGATCGCGGACCTCGATCTGTCCCACTCGCCGCGCTCCGCGGGGGAGAACGGCGAGCACATACGGGTCCTGGCGGAATCGCAGGCCGACCTGCCGCCCATCGTCGTGCAGCGCGGCACCAACCGGGTCATCGACGGCGTGCACCGGGTCCGCGCAGCCCGGTTACGAGGGCAGGAGGCCATCCAGGCGCGCTGGTTCGACGGCGACGACGCGAGCGCCTTCGTTCTGGCGGTCCGGCTGAACGTACGGCACGGACTGCCGCTGTCGCTGGCCGACCGGAAGGCGGCGGGCACCCGCATCCTGTGCGAGCAGGAGGGCTGGTCGAACCGCGCCATAGCGTCGGCCGTGGGGCTCTCGCCCAAGACGATCGCCGCTCTGCGCGAGGCGATCGGGCGGCCCGGCGGGCAGACCAGGCTCGGCAGGGACGGCCGCGTGCGGCCCGTCAGCACCGCCGCCGGGCGGGAGCGCGCCAAGGAGATGCTCCTGCGGGAACCCGCCTCCTCCCTGCGGGCGGTGAGCGCGGTCGCCGGCGTGTCCCCGGGCACCGTCCGCGACGTACGCGACCAGCTCCACCGGGAGACCAGGGCCGTGATCCCCGACAAGCGCCGCCTCCCGCCCGCGCGTCACGTGGAGACCGGGCGGGCGCAGGCCGCGTCCTCGGGGCAGAGCAAGCTCGACCGGTCCACCGCGCTGCTGCGCTCCCTGCGCACCGATCCCTCCCTGCGGTTCAACCAGTCCGGCCGGCTGCTGCTGAGCATCCTCGCGGTGGCCGCCATGGACCCGCAGGCGCAGGAGGGGCTCGTCCTCGACCTGCCCGACCACTGTCTCGACTTCGTCGCGGAACTCGCGCAGGCGAGCGTGCAGGCGTGGCAGGGCCTTGCCGCGCGCGTGTCGCAGCGCCGGGCGCAGCCGCCCGAGCAGAGGCAGCCCGCGCCAAACGCTGAAAAGCGAGAAAAACGCGGGGCTTGACGGGCTGGTGAATTCCTTGGTTTGGTCGTTGAGGCAACACCGGAAACACCGCAAAAAAACTTCCACAGAAAGCGCGTCGAATGCGCACCGGACAACTGATCTGGTCATCTGGGTTTGGGACGGGGTGTTGGTAAAATGACCGATGCATACGGCTGGACCGGAAAGGATCGCCGGGTTCAGCGAATTGTCCACTCGGCTTCCGGGACGACGTTCCTGGTTCCGCTCGACCACTCGCTGGCCGACGGCCCGGTGGCGTCCGCCGCCGGATTCGCCACACTCGTCGAGGAAATGGCCGCCAACGAGGTGGACGGGATCATCGTCCACAAGGGGCGCGTGAGGTTCCTGCCGGCCGACGCGCTCGGGCGGATGGCACTGATCGTCCACCTCAACGGCAGCACACAGCACGCGCCGGACAAGGACGCGAAGATCCTGGTGGGCGCCGTGGAAGAGGCGGTCGCCCTGGGCGCCGACGGCGTCAGCGTGCACATCAACCTCGGGTCGGACACCGAGGCCGCCCAGCTCACCGACCTCGGCGCGGTCGCCGGCCACTGCGCACGCTACGGCCTGCCGCTGCTCGCGATGGTCTATCCGCGCGGCCCCCGCATCACCGACCCGAGGGACCCGGTCCTGCTGGCCCACGCCGCGAACGTCGCGGCCGACCTCGGCGCCGACATCGTGAAGCTGCCCTACACCGGCTCGCCCCTGACGATGCGCGAGGTCGTCGCGGCCAGCCCGATCCCGGTCGTCACCGCCGGCGGCGGCGTACTGGAGGACACCGGGAAGTTCCTCGACCTCATCGACAGCACGATGGAGTCCGGCGTGCTCGGCGTCGCCGTCGGACGCAACGTCTTCCAGGCGGCGGACCCGGGCGGACTGGCCCGCTCGGTGGCCCGCCGGGTCCACGCCGGACCCCGCTCGCTCGAGGACCTGGCCGTCCTGCGCCAGGAACTGTCCGAAGCGACCCTCTGACAGCCCCCACCCGGCCGTCCTCACCAGGCCGGCCACCCACCACACAACGTGACGACCCGTCACCGACAGCCAGGCGCGACCACGACAGCAAGCCACCCACAATCAAAGGTGCGAACATGAAATCCGCATGGATCGACCTCCGCGGCACCGCTTCCGAACTCGCCACCGCCATCGTCGAGGAAAGCACCCACATCGGCATCGAGACCGTGGTGCTGGACGACCCCGAACTGGCCGGCAAGGTCCCGCCCAACGTGCAGAAGGCCGCCGTGGTCAACGGGGAGACGCCCACCACCCTGATCGACCAGCTCGTCGATGTGGTCGACATCCTCATCGCCGACCACAGCATCGCCGAGAAGTTCGAGGGACTCCGTCCCGACCTGCGCTCCGGTGTCCTGGTCAAGGTGCTGGACGAGCAGACCCTCGACCTCGCCTGCCGCATCGCCAACGAGGCGGACCTGACCCTCGTCGAGTTCCGCCAGGACCCCAGCAAGATCCCGCTGGAGATCCTGCTGGCCGCGGCCGACAAGGCCAAGGGCTCCATCGTCACCGTCGTCGAGGACGTCGAGGACGCGGCCACCACCCTCGGCGTGCTGGAGCGTGGCTCGGACGCGGTGCTCCTGGCCCCCAAGCGGGTCGGCGACGCCACCGAGCTGATGCAGGTCACCCGGGGCGAGGCCGCCTCCCTGGAGATGGAGGAGCTGGAGATCGTCCAGCTCACCCACCTCGGCCTGGGCGACCGCGTCTGCGTCGACACCTGCTCCCACCTGCGGCCCAACGAGGGCATCCTGGTCGGCTCGTACTCCACCGGCCTGGTCCTGGTCAGCAGCGAGACCCACCCGCTGCCGTACATGCCCACCCGCCCGTTCCGGGTGAACGCCGCAGCCTTGTCCTCCTACACCCTGACGCCCGGCAACCGCACCCAGTACTTGTCCGAGCTGCACTGTGGTTCGGAGATCCTGGCCGTCAGCACCGACGGCAGCGTGCGCACGGTGGTCGTGGGCCGGATCAAGATGGAGTCCCGTCCCATGCTGCGCATCGAGGCCCGCACCCGCAGCGGCCAGCTCGTGGACATGGTCGGTCAGGACGACTGGCACGTGCGGGCGCTCGGCCCCGGCGGCAGCGTGCACAACTTCACCGAGCTGCGGCCCGGCGACGTCATCCTCGGCCACACCATGACCGACCAGCGCCACGTCGGCTACGCGATCCGGGAGTTCCTCCACGAGCAGTGAAGCCCGCGTCGGTCACGTGACCGCCTGCGGGATGCGGCGGTCACCGCGGCGCTCGGGCAACGTCCTCCACGTCCCACGGATTTGAAGGAAGAGAGTGCGTGAGATGGCGCTCATAGTGCAGAAATACGGCGGAACGTCGGTCGCCACACCTGAAAAGGTCATCGAAGCTGCACGGCAGATCCGGGCGGCGCGCGAGGACGGAAACCAGGTCGTCGTCGTCGTGTCCGCCATGGGCGGGGCCACCGACGAACTGCTGCACCTGGCATCCGCGGTGACCGCCCGCCCCGACGCACGCGAACTGGACGCCCTGCTGTGCACGGGCGAGGCCGCGTCCGCCGGACTGGTGTCGCTGGCACTCAACCACCAGGGTGTCGCGAGCCGCTCGTTCAGCGGTCCCGAAGCGGGCATACGCACCGACCACCGCCACGGCCGGGCCACGATCGTGGAGGTGGACCCACACAGACTGCGGGAGGAGCTCGCCCGCGGAGCCGTCCCCGTCGTCGCGGGCTTCCAGGGCGAGTCGATCGTCACCGGGGCCCGCACCACCCTGGGCCGCGGCGGCTCCGACACCACCGGTGTCGCCCTGGCCGCCGCGCTCGGCGCGGACCACTGCGAGATCGTCACCGACGTCGCCGGCGTCTACACGGCCGACCCCCGCACGGTCGCCGGCGCCCGCCGGCACACCGCCCTGCTGTACGAGGAGATGGCCGAATTGGCCGTCAGCGGTGCGAAGGTGCTCGCCTCCGACTCGGTCGACTACGCGCGAACCCACGGCGTCGACCTGAAGGTACGCTCCAACAGCGCCGCGATCGGCCCGCAGACCTGGGTCGGCGACGGCCGACGCGCGTCCGGGGCGGCGTCCGGGGAGTTCTGGACGCCCGCAGGCCGCCTGCGCCCGATCGCCGGGGTCGCGGGCCGCTCCGGCCTGGTCCGCTGCGTCCTGCGGCGGATCACCTCCGACCACGTCCTGCGCCTGCTCGGCGAACTGGTCGAGCGCGAGACAGAGGTCGAGCTGCGCCGCTACGGCAACCTCGGCACCGAGGACGCCGGCGACATCGCGCTCACGCTGCCCGAGGACAGCGTGGAGGAGATGCGGGAACTGCTCGCCGACACCGACCGCGGCATCCGCCTCGACGAGGCGCACTGGACGTCGAACCTGGCCCGGCTCTCCGTCGTCGGCCTGGGCATCGGCCGGCAGCCGTACGCACCGCTGCGGCTGCTGGAAGCCCTGCGCTCGGTCGGCGCCGCACGCACCGACCTCCACGTCACCTCCAACCGGCTCAGCGTGCTGACCGGTCGCAGCGACCTGGCCGCGGCCACCCAGATCGTCCACGACACCTTCCTGTCCGAGCCGGCGACGCCCCTGGTCCACCCGGCGGACCCGGACCACGCCCGCGCCCCCTGGCCGCTGGCCGCCGGGCGCGGACAGCTCGACGCGCTGCCCGCCCTGGCCGCCGCCGAGTGACCCCGGCCCCCACACCACGAGGGAGAACACCGATGTCCGTCATCCCACTCGACCCCGGCCGTCCGGGCGGGCCGACACCGCCCGGCCTCGCCGGCGGGCCGGGGCCGGAGGGCCTTCGATGACCGCCACACCGACCTTCGACCCCACCTCCGACGACCAACTGGCCGACCCCTACCCCCTCTACGCGCAGATGCGCGCACAGTGCCCGGTACTCCACGACTCAGGCCGGGACATCTGGATCCTCACCCGCCACGAGGACGTGGCGCGCGTCGTCCACGACCCCGAGACCTTCTCCTCCGAAAGCGCGGTGCGGATCACCACGGGACCCGAGTCCGACGAGGTCAAGCAGGTCCTGGCCGAAGGCTGGGCGCTGACGCCGAACCTGACCGAGAGCGACGGCGAGGAGCACACCCGGCTGCGCGTGGCCGTCAACCGCGTCTTCACACCGCGGCGCGTGGCGGCGCTGGAGCCCTTCGTCCGGGACACCGCCGAGGAGCTGATCGACCGGTTCGCCGCGGACGGCCGGGCCGACATCATCGAGGGCTACGCCTGGCCCCTGCCGCTGATCGTCATGGCACGGATCCTGGGCGTGCCGCCGAGGGACGTGCCGCTGCTGCGGCAGTGGAGCTCCAACTGGCTGAAGCTGTCCGTCGGCACCGGCGAGCCGGCCGAGCGCGTCGAGTGGGCCCGCGACGTCGTCACCATGCAGCACTACGTGATGGGGCTGCTGGAGGACACCGACCGGGCCGGCGAGGACTCGCTCGTCTCCTCGCTGGCGCAGTACGGCCTCGAGCACGGACTCGACGACGTGGAACTGATGCGCATCGTGATGAACCTGATCATCGCCGGGCACGTCACGGTCACCCGCGCCATCGGTAACGGCCTGGTCACCCTGCTGCAAAACCCCCGCCAGCTCGCCGCTCTGCGCGCGGGTGAGGCGTCCGCCGAGGCAATGGTCGAGGAGATCCTGCGCTTCGAGTCCCCGGTGCAGGGCCTGTTCCGCACCGTGACGCGCGAGACCGAACTGGGCGGCAGGCACCTGGTGCCCGGCGACCGCGTGATGGTCCACTGGGGCTCCGCCAACCGGGACGGGTGCGTCTTCGACAACCCGGACGAGTTCACCCTCACCGGCAGGCCCCGCCGGCACCAGATGGCCTTCGGTCGCGGCGTCCACGCCTGCCTCGGCGCATCCCTGGCACGACTGCAGCTGCGCGTCGCCATCCCGCTGCTCTTCGACCGGCTCCCCGGGCTCCGCCTGGGCCCCGCCGGATCCCGCACCCGCGAACGCCTGGTCATAGCCCGCGGATTCGAGGAACTGCACCTCCACTGGAACGTCCCACCGCTGCGAGAGGCCGCATCATGACCGCACCAGCGCCCGGCCCGCAAAGCGTCGCCGGCCGGCCCGGGACCGTGTAGGCGGCCGCCATGACCTACGACGTGATCGTGATCGGCGGCGGATCCGCCGGCTGCGTCCTCGCCAACCGGCTGAGCGTCGACCCGCGGCGCTCGGTCCTGCTCCTCGAGGCGGGCCCCGACTTCGCCACCACCGACGACACACCATCGGACATCAAGGACGCGACCTACGCCCCGTACACCTACGACTGGGGCTACCGCTCGGTCCCGGACGCCTTCGGCAACGAGGTGCCCGTGCCGCGGGGCCGCGTCATCGGCGGCAGCTCAGCCGTCAACGTCTGCGTCGCCATGCGGGCCCGGCCCTCCGACCACGACGCGTGGGCCGCCGCGGCCGGCCCGGCTTGGGGCTACGCGCAGATGCTCCCCCTCTACCAGCAGATGGAGCACTACCCGTACGGCGAGGAGAAGTACCACGGCCTGGGCGGCCCCTACCGCATGACGCTGAGCGCCCCCGAGGACCTCGGCCAGCACGCCGTCGCCGCCCAGCGGGCCGGCGTGCGCCTCGGCCACGCGGAGGTCGTCGACTTCAATGCGCCCGGTGTGCCGGGATTCGCCCGCACCCCACTCAGCGCGGCCGGCGGCATACGGTTGAGCACCGCCATCGGCTACCTCAACCCCGTGCGCGATCGGCCCAACCTGCAGGTGCGCGGTGAGACGCTGGTCGACCGGGTGCTGTTCGGCGGCACCCGGGCCCGGGGCGTGCGGCTGGCCACCGGGGAGGAGATTCCCGCCCGGCACGTCGTGCTCAGCGCCGGCGCCTACAACTCGCCCGCCATCGCCCTGCGGTCGGGTATCGGCGACCGCGGCGACCTGAGGGCACTCGGCATCGATGTGGTGGCCGACCTTCCCGGGGTGGGGCGCAACCTCACCGAGCACCCCGCCTACTGGAACGTCCACGCGGCCAAGCCGCCCCAGGCCGAGGCCCGCTCGGTGTTCGGCAGCGTCCTCAGCGTCGCCACCGGGCCGGACGAGCACGACTTCGACGTGCAGATCCTGCCCTCCGCTGCCGTACCGGCCGGCAGTCTGCCCGAGCAGTTCGTGCCGCGGGCCGAGAATCATCCCACCGGCTGGGACATGGTCTTCTTCGTCTCCTGCGTCCAGCCCCGCTCCCGCGGGAGCGTACGGCTGGCGTCGCGCGACCCCGAGGACGCGCCGACGATCGACCTCGGCCTGTACACCGCCGCCGATGACGCCGAACGGGTCGCCGACGGGGTACGTCTGGCCCGCCGCCTGGCCCGCACCCGCCCGCTGGCCGACCTGCTGTTCGACGAGCGGGTGCCGGGCCCGGACATCAGCGACCGGGAACTGGCCGACGCCGTCCGCCGCGCCCCGGCGCACTACAACCACGGCAGCGCCACGATGCGCATGGGCCGCCCCGGCGACCCGACCGCCGTGGTCGACGCCGACGGCGCCGTGCGCGGCGTCGAGGGACTGACCGTCGCGGACGCCTCGGTGTTCCCGGCGATGCCCCGCGTGGCCACGAACGTCCCCGCCATCGTGGTCGCCGAGCGCATCGCCTCGGTACTGCGCGAACGACTCGCCCCGCACACCTGATCCCCACCACCAGCCGAAGCCGGGCGAGCCCGGCGCACCAACAGGAGGATTCCGTGTCCACGACCGTCGAAGCCGTACAGGTCCTGCGTACCCGCTGGTCGTCCGAGAACGAGGCCGACCGGTTCACCGTGGACGACCCGGCGACCGGCCGGCCCCTGACGGTCGTCCAGGGGGCCGACGCCGACCGGGTGGATGAGGCGGTCAGGACCGCCCACGAAGCCCACTACGCGTGGAAGGCCCGCACCCCACGCGAGCGCGGCCGCTGGCTGTGGAAGGTCGCCCAGGTGATCCGCGAGCACGCCGACGAGATCGCGGCGCTGGAGTCCAGTGACAACGGCAAGCCGTTCACCCAGGCGCGCCAGTTCGACCTGGAGGGTGCGGTCACCATCTTCGAGATGTTCGCCGGCCTGTGCGAGGCGATGCCCGGCCAGGCCCGCGACGCGGGCAGCATGCTCGACGTCACGGTGCGCGAGCCGTTCGGCGTGGTGGGCGCGATCGTGCCGTTCAACTGGCCTCCACTGCACACCGCGGGCAAGCTCGCCCCCGCTCTGGCGGCAGGCAACGCGGTGGTCATGAAGCCGCCGGAGCAGGCGCCCCTGTCGGTGCTGCGCATCGCCGAGCTGGTCCAGTCGGTGCTGCCGGACGACGTCGTGCACATCGTGCCCGGCGGCGGTGAGGTCGGCGCCCACCTGGCCGGCCACAAGCTGGTCGGCAAGATCTCCTTCACCGGCGCGCCCACCACGGGCCGGGCCGTGATCAAGACGGCTGCCGACAACCTGACGCCGACGCTGCTGGAACTCGGCGGCAAGAACGCCCTGATGATCTTCGAGGACGCGGATCTGGAGTCGGCCCTGCCCTGGGCGGTCGAGGGCGGCTACTTCAACCAGGGCGAGGCGTGCACCGCCTCCTCGCGGGTCCTGGTCCACGCCGACCTGCACGACGAGGTGGCCCGCCGCCTCGCGTCCGCCGTCCGGCGGCTGAAGGTCGGCGCCGGCTCCGACGCGGGCACCCACGTGGGCCCGCTGGTGAGCCCCGCACAGCGGCAGCGGGTGCTGGACTACCTGGACATCGGTGTCGGCGAGGGCGCCACCATCGCCGCGCAGGCACCCCTGCCCACCGACCCCGAGCTGGCCGACGGCTACTACGTGCCGCCGAGCCTGTTCACAGGCGTCACCCCCGACATGCGGATCGCGCAGGAGGAGATCTTCGGGCCCGTCGTGTGCCTGATCCCCTTCCGGGACGAGGCCGAAGCCGTCCGCATCGCCAACGGCACCGAGTTCGGCCTGGTCGCCGGCGTGTTCACCCGCGACTCCGAGCGCGCCCTGCGGGTCAGCCGCGAGCTGCGGGCCGGCGTCGTGTTCGTCAACCACTACAACCGCGCGTTCACCGGCACGCCGTTCGGCGGTGTGGGCGCCAGCGGGTACGGCCGTGAGCACGCCCTGGAGACCTTGCAGGAGTACAGCTTCAGCCGCAGTCTGCGCCTGCCCTCCGGCCGCGAGTCGATTCCCCGCTGGGCGCCCTCCCTCGACGTCGTCGACGAAGCCTGACCGGCATACGGACATCCGCAAGGTGGTGGCATGTGAGTACGACGATGCGCGCGGCGGTCTGCGTGGAAGCGGGCGGTCCCGAGGTCCTGCAGATCCGCGACCTGCCCATCCCGGAGGTCCGCGACGGCTGGAGCCTGGTCCGCGTGGAAGGCGCGGGCCTGAACCGCTCCGAGCTGAGGACCCGTCAGGGACACTCCCCGAGCGTCTCCTTCCCCCGCGTGCTGGGCATCGAGTGCGTGGGTACCGTGGCCGACTCCACCGACCCCCGGCTGCCGGTCGGGACGACGGTCGCGGCGGTCATGGGCGAGATGGGCCGCCAGTTCGACGGCGGCTACGCGCAGTACGCGCTGCTGCCGAACGCCCTGCTGATGCCGGTGACCACCACCCTGCCGTGGGAGGTCCTGGCCGCGCTGCCCGAGACCTACCTGACCGCGCACGGCGCCCTGGACGCCCTGGGCATCCTGCCTGGCGGGGGACGGCTGCTGATCCGCGGCGGGACCTCCTCGGTGGGGTTGGCGGCGGCGCGGATCGCCGCCGCCCACGGCATCGAGACCGCGGCAAGCACCCGCAACAGGGGCAAGGCCGATGCACTGAAGGCGGCCGGCGTCGACCATGTCCTCCTGGACGACGGCCGGCCGCCGGTTGATGCCGTGCGCGCGCTATGGCCCGACGGACCGGACCACGTCTTGGACCTGGTGGGGACCCACTCCGTGCCGGACTCGCTGCGGCTGGTGCGCCGCGGCGGGACGGTGTGCGTGGCGGGTTCGCTCAGCGGCTGGCTGATCCCCGATTTCGAACCGATCGCCATGATCCCGACCGGGACCAGGCTCACCGCCTTTCACAGCGACACCCTCAAGGGCAGCAGCGGCCAGGCTCTGTTGCAGCGGATCGTCGACGCGGTTCAGGCGGGCGTCTACCGCCCCCACCTCGACCGCGTCTTCGCCCTGGACGACATCGTGAACGCCCACCGCCGCATGGAGGCCGACCAGGCCACCGGCAAGACGGTCGTGCTGCCCTGGGCCGACGCCACCGGCGGACGAACCGGCCGATGACCCACCACGGCGCGAGCAGAAACCACATCCCCAGCGGACCAGGAGCGCAGCCATGATGACCGAGTTCGTCGAGACCGCCGTCGTCGGAGGGGGCCAGCAAGGGTGCTCGGTCGCGGGCTCCCTCGCCCGGCTCGGCTACCGGGCGGTGGTCTTCGAGCGGGGAGAGATCGGCCAGGCTTGGGCGAAGGAGCGCTGGGAGAGCCTGCGCGTCAACACGCCCAACCGGACCGTCACCTTCCCCGGCATGCCCTACGACGGCGACGACCCCGAGGGCTACATGCCCGCCCGCGAGGTCGCCTCGCGGCTGCGGCGCTACGTGGCCGAGGCGGGCATCGGCGTGCGCGAGCACACGCCCGTGCGGTCCGTCGAGTCACCCGTCGAAGCCCCCGCCTACCCCGACGCACGCTTCCGGCTCCACTTGGAGAACGGCCAGAGCGTCGAGGCCCGCAACGTCGTCGCCGCCCTCGGCGGCTACTGCGCGCCGCGCCTGCCCGAACTGACCGCCCGGATCGATCCGTCGATCACCCAGCTGCACACCCGCTACTACCGCACCCCCCAGTCCCTGCCGCCCGGCGCGGTGCTCGTCGTCGGCTCGGGCAACAGCGGCCAGCAGATCGCCGAGGACCTCAGCGACGCCGGCCGGCAGGTGTACCTGGCGGTCGGCCGCCACAAGACCTCGCCGCGCCGCTACCGGGGCGCCCAGGTCCTGGACTGGCTGCAACTGCTGCCCCTGGAGGGCAACTTGGAGTCCGCGTCCGGCGGGCGCGGCAACTCGCCGGTCCTGCCCGGCGTGTCGGTGCTCACCGGCAAGGCCGGCGGCCGTGACCTCAACCTCGGTGTGCTGGCTCGCAAGGGCGTCACTCTCGTCGGCACCGTCCGCGATGCGCACGGTGACGTCCTGCACCTGGAGGACAACGTCCGCGCCATCGCGCGGGACGCTGCCCGCGCCGAGTCCGAACTCCTCACGGCCATCGACACCGCGATAGCGCGGCACGGCCTGGTCGTGCCCGAGCGCACGCCTGTAGCTCCTTTCGACGACTCGCTGTTCGCGGACTACGGGGACAAGCTGGACCTGGCCGCCCAGAACATCACGTCGATCGTCTGGGCCACGGGATTCGTGCCCGACTACCGCATCCTGCCCCCCGCCGCCCTGGACGACAGCGGCATGCCGGTGCACCGTGCGGGGGCAGGCACCCTGCCGGGGCTGTACTACGCGGGCCTGCCGGAGGGCGGCTCGGTGATGCCGCTGCTCATCGCCTCCACCCGGATCCAGGCCGAGCGGGTCGCCCGCGGCATCCAGCTCGACAACACGCTGCGCCACCGCTCGCCGGCGGCGCTCGGCCGGCTCTGGGGCTGACCCGAGCCGGCGTTCGGCAACCTGGCCGACGCGAGCAGCGGCGCCCGGCGGGTCCTCCCGCCGGGCGCCACTGCGTTGACCGCGCGTCGGCGGCCCGTTCGTGCTGCGCTGCTGTCTCGCCCTGCCTTGTCGCTGGTGCGTCGTCTGCTGCCGCCCGGCCCCGCACGCACAGCCCGTCGGTGGCCGCACCGGCCGGGACCGGCGGATGGCGCCGGCGTCTTGATGGGCGAGGCAAGGGTCCGGCGATCTCCAGCGGGGCAGCTCCGCTAGTCGGTGATCCGGTAGTGGACAGCTCGCTTCCCGGTCGCTTCACCGAGCTGGAGGGCGATCTCGGCCGCGATATGGTCGGCTGTCTCCAGCGATGGCGCGCCGTCGACATCGACATACCAAGTACCGGCCAGCTCCCAGGATGCCTGGATGGTGGTGCCTCCAGTGCGAAGTGTGAGTAGGTGATCGTCCTGGACGATCTCGCACTGGAAGGACCTCGGCTGGAGGGCTGTGGCCAGGCTGACGCGGAGGGCCGGCCAGTCGTCGCCTTCTGCCGTGCTGATCGTGTATTCGGGCATGGACGCATCGTGTCAGCTTCGGTGGGTGCGTCATGTGGGTGGTGGTGGGACTGTGGTGGAGGGGCGGTTGTCCCGGAGCAGTGCCCGGAGCTGCCGGTGTCTGACAACCGGTGAGCAGGATCGGCGCGCCCTTGCGGTCGGCGTGGTCGAAGGCCCTCTCCAGCGCGGGAAAGATGCCGCTGAGCGCGTCGTGGAGCCGGTTGAGCAGGCGCACTCGGTCGGCGATCAGGTCGGAAGGGTCAGAGGTGAGCAGGGCCAGGTCCGCGGCGAGTCGGGCGGGCACGTCGACGAGTTGGACGTCGCGCCGCGGGCGCGCTGTCTCGGCGATCACGTAGGCGTCCCTGGCATCGGACTTGGCTTCCTCGCGGCAGGCGCCCGACATGCGGTTGACTGTCCGGCCAGAAACAGAGACGGCGCGTTGACCATGGGCGGCCGGTACGGCGAGCAGGAGCGCGGATGCGGTGCCGGTGATGTCCACGGCCCAGCACGCCTCCTCCGCCAGGTCGAGGATCTCGCCGGGCGCGCTCAGGGTCTCGCGTGCATCGTTGAGAACTTTCCGGAACTTACGGAGCGGCCCTGGTCATCCGGCCGATGACACGGACACGCCGACGGCGCCGCCCCAGGTTCCTGGCAGGCGGCGCCGGCGGCGCGGGAGCGTCAGGCCGGTCGCGGTACGACCTCCAGGTGCTGGGGCCCGTTGATGATGAAGGACTCCACGCGCGCGGGCTGCTGACCCGGGTGGGCCAGGGCGAGCTCGGGCAGCCGGCTGAAGAGCGTGCTCAGGGCGACCTCCGCTTCGAGGCGGGCGAGGTGCGCGCCGAGGCAGAAGTGGGGCCCGTGACCGAACGCGAGGTGTTCCTTGCTGGACCGTGTGGGGTCGAAGCGTTCGGGGCACTGCGGGTGCAGTTCCGGGTCGCGTCCGGCGGCCGCGAAGGCGACGGTGATCGCGTCGCCCTTGCGGATGACGACGCCTTCACCCAGGTCGATGTCCTCCAGGGCGCAGCGCATCGGTATGTGCATGATCGGGCCCTCGATGCGCAGCGTCTCCTCGATGACGTCCTTCCAGTCGATGGTCCCCTCGTGGATGCGGGTGAGGGTCTCGGGGTGGTCGAGCACGGCGTGGACGGCGCTGGTGATGAGGTTGACGGTGGTCTCGTAACCGGCGCCGATCATGAGGAAGAGCGTGCCGAGCAGTACGTCCTGGGACAGCGGCTCCTGGCCGGGGTCGGAGGGCAGCAGCAGGTCGCTGGTCAGGTCGGCGGCCGGGTGCTCCCGCTTGTAGCGCAGCAGTTCGCCGAGCCGCTCGTACAGGGTGTTGTTGGCGGCCAGTGCTTCCTCCGGGCCGAGGGAAGAGTTCAGCACCGCGTCGATCCCGGTGCCGATCTTGGTGCGCAGGTGGTCGGGGACGCCGAACAGGTCGCAGATGACGGTGATGGTCAGGGGCAGGGCCAGGGCCTGGCGGATGTCGGCGACGGCCCCCGGGGGCAGTGCGGCCAGTGCGTCGATCAGCCGGTCGGCCGTCGCCTGGACCTGCGGACGCATGCGTTCGACCTGCCGCGGTGAGAACGTGGGGGCCACGCGGCGCCGGGACCTGCGGTGCTCCTCGCCGTAGAAGTTGAAGAAGCTCTGCTGCAGGGCGAGGGCGGCCAGCGGCCAGCCGTCGGGCATGTGGGCGAGGTCGGGCCAGTGCTGTCGTATGTCGCGCGAGACGCGCGGGTCGTTGGTCAACGCCTGGATGACGCTGTGCCGGGTGACCGCCCAGGCGCGGACGGGGCCCGGCAGCTCCACCAGCACGGCGGGCGCCTCGCGCAGCGAGGTGGCTTCTGCGTGCATCGCCCGGCCGGTGGGATCGAGGACGGGGCAACGGGTGACGGACAGGGCTGTCATGGGGGACTTCCTGACTTCGGATCGGATGGGGAGGTACGTCGGTTCCGCTCAGCTGCCGGCGGTGGCGACGTCGGCGGGCGCGGCCACCGGCCGTGGGGCAGCGGCAGGTTGCACGGGTGAGCCGGCGGGGCGCTCGCGCAGGAACAGCGACGCAACCAGGCCGATGACGCCGGTCGCGGCCATGTACAGGGCGATGGGCGTCCAGCTGTGGTACTTGCCGAGCAGGGAGGTGGCGATGAGCGGGCTGACGGCGCCGCCGAGCAGACCGCCCACGTTGTAGCTGATGGACATCGCGGAGTAGCGCACCGCCGTGGGGAACAGCTGCGGGTAGAACGCCCCTTGGACGCCGTAGTTCGCGGCGAACCCGGCGAACAGCGCCAGGAAGCCGAGTGCCATCAGCGGCAACGACCTGGTCTCGAGCAGCGGGAACCAGGCGAACGGGGCCACCGTCATGACGACGATGCCGCCGACGAAGACCGCCTTGCGGGTGCGGCGGTCACCCAGCCGGCCGAACAACGGCATGGCGACGATCAGGAAGACGCACGACCCGGCGAGCAGCGTCAGCATCTCCGACCGGCCCACATGGATGGTCGAGGCGTATTTCAGCGAGAACACCGACCCGAGGTAGAACACCAGGAACATCGGGAGCGCCGACAGCGACGCGCACAGGGTGAGAAGACCGTGCCGCGACACGACCTCGAGCGCCGGTACGGTCCTGACCGCGCCCTGGGACTTCACCTGCTCGAACTCGGGGGTCTCCGCGAGCCGCAGCCGGACGCGCAGCGCGAAGGCCACGAGGATCGCGCTGAACAGGAACGGCAGTCGCCATCCCCACGACAGCACCTGCCGCTCCGGCAGCAGTGTGACGAGCAACAGGACGCCGTTGGCCAGCAGCAGTCCCCAGGCGTTGCCGGTGCCGACGACGGCGGTGAGGAAGCCGCGCTTGTTCGGCTGGGCGTTCTCCAGTGCCATGAGGAATCCGCCGCTGGACTCTCCGCCGAGCGAGCACCCCTGGACGAACCGGAGGACGGTCAGCAGGATCGGGGCGGCGACTCCGATCACGCGGTAGGTGGGGAGCAGGCCGATCAGGACCGTCGCGCCGCCCATCACGGTGAGCGTGGTGACCAGCGTCGTCTTGCGGCCCAGCCGGTCTCCGAGGTGCCCGAAGACGACGGCACCGAGCGGCCTGCCCACGAACGCGACCGCGAAGGTCGACAGCGACAGCAGCGTTGCGGTGGTGGGGGCGAAGGAAGGGAAGAACAGTTTGCCGAAGTACAGCGACGAGAACGACCCGTAGATGAGGAACTCGTAGAACTCGATGCTGTTGCCGATGAGGCTGCTCAGTACGGCTCTTCTGCGCTGCCCTTCGGATGTGAGGACGGGAACCATGGCGTCTCCGAGGCTCAATGGTCGACGGTGCCGGTGAGGTTGTGGGGCCGAGGGCCGGCCGAGCGGGCTGCGCCGGTGAAACGCCAGCCCGCTCGCCCATGGCATGAAGTGCGCCTGACGCGCGGCGCACGCCATCGCCTCGGCCGCCCCACCTGGTGAAGGGCGGGGAGCTAGCTGTGGAAGTCCTCCTCCCACCACTCCTGTGCCGAGCGCGTGAGCCGCTGCTCCTCGCGCCGGCGCAGTTCGGCCCGCTGTGTCTTGCCGGAGATGGTCTTGGGCAGTTCCGCGAACTCGATCCGGCGTATCCGCTTGTAGGGAGCGAGGTGTTCGCGGGCGTGCGCGAGGATCTGCTGCGCGGTCTGCGCCTCCGCCCGGTAGTCGGCGGCGAGTGCGATGTAGGCCTTGGGTACGGCCAGGCGCAGCGGCTCGGGTGAGGGCACCACCGCGGCGTCGGCGACGGCCGCGTGCCGCAGCAGCACGCTCTCCAGTTCGAAGGGGGAGATGCGGTAGTCGGACGCCTTGAAGACGTCGTCGCCGCGTCCCAGGTAGCGGAAGAGGCCCTCGGCGTCGCGAGTGGCGAAGTCGCCGGTGTGGTAGTGGCCGCCGTGCATGGCGCGTGCGGTCGCCTCGGGATCGCCGAGGTAGCCGCTCATCAGGCCCAGGGGCCGGCCGGCCAACGGCAGGCAGATCTCGCCCTCGGCAGAGCCGTCGGGGACGGGGGTGTTGGTCTGCGGGTCCAGCAGCGCCACGTCGTAGCCCGGCAGCGCCCAGCCCAACGCGCCCTCCACGGCCGGCATCCCCGGCGGGGTGCCGATCTGGGCGGTCGTCTCGGTCTGCCCGTAGCCGTCCCGTACCGTGACGCCCCAGGCGTCGCGGATGCGGTGCACGACCTCAGCGTTGAGCGGTTCCCCGGCGGCCACCGCCTCGCGCAGCCGCATCGGCCACCGGGTGAGGTCCTCCTGGATGAGGCTGCGCCACACGGTGGGCGGCGCGCAGAAGGAGGTCGCCGCGCAACGCGACATCATCTCCAGCAGCGGACGGGCTGCGAACCGGGGCTGGTTGACGACCAGGACCGTCGCCTGCGCGTTCCAGGGGGCGAACAGACAGCTCCAGGCGTGTTTCGCCCACCCGGGCGAGGAGATGTTCAGGTGCACGTCACCGGGGCGCAGACCGAGCCAGTACATGGTCGACAGGTGACCGACCGGATAGCTCAGCCCGGTGTGGCCGACCATCTTGGGACGGGCCGTGGTGCCCGAGGTGAAATAGATGAGCGACGGCTCCTCGGGTCGGGTCCGTACCGCTTCCCGCAGCGGTGCGGCGGCGTAGGCCCGCTGGTAGTCCTGCCAGCCCGCCACTGGGTCCCCGACGGCGACGCGGGTCCAACTGCCGTGCAGGCCGTCGAGTTTGGCGGTGAGGTCGCACTGCGCGATGACGTGCCGCACCGCGCCGCGCTCCAACCGTTCGGCCAGGTCGTCGGGGGTCAGCTGGACAGCCGCGGGGATGACCGCGGCGCCCAGCCGGAACGCGGCCAGCACGCATTCCCACAGCTCCACCCGGTTGCCGAGCATGAGCAGGACGCGGTCACCGCGCCGCACGCCGATCGACCGCAGCCATCCGGCGACCCGCCGGGATCGCTCGGCCAGTTCGGCGAAACTCAGTGCCGTGTCGGCGAGGACCGCGCCCTGCCGGTCGAGGTCGACCACGCGCAGCGCGGTGGCGTCGTTTCCGTCGGAGATGACGTCGAACCAGTCCGCGACCCAGCTGAACGTCTCGCCGAGCGCGGGCCGGGGGAAGGCGCGGGCGCGCGGCAGGTCCCCGTAGGAGGACAGCAGGTGGTCGCGGGCGCGCTGGAACGCGCCGGTTGCTGTACGCATGACGGCTACCTCCCGTTGAAGGTGGCGCGGCCGGGCCCGTCGGCGGCGAATCCCCGCATGCCGGTCAGCCGGTCCTCGGTGGCGAACAGGGCGGCGAAGACCGACCGTTCGATGGCCAGTCCGGAGGCGAGGTCGGTCGCCAGACCCTGGTCGACGGCCGTCTTGGCGGCGTGCAGGGCCAGTGCGGGGCCCTTTTCGAAGCGCCGCGCCCACCGCAGCGCGCTCTGCAGCACCTGGTCGGTCGGCACGACCTGGTCCACCAGGCCCAGCTCCAGGGCTTCGTCGGCACCGACCTGGCGGCCGGTGAAGATGAGTTCCTTGGCCTTGGCGGGGCCGATCAGCCGCGGCAGCCGCTGGGTGCCGCCGGCTCCGGGGATGACGCCGAGCAGGACCTCGGGCAGCCCCAGGCGTGCCTCGGTTCCGCAGATACGGGCGTCGGCGGTCAGTGCCAGCTCCAAACCGCCGCCGAGGGCGGGTCCGTTGATCGCGGCCACCACCGGTTTGGGGATGGCGGCCACCGCGTCGAAGGCGCCTTGGAGCACCGGCGCGTGCCGCACCATCTCGGCGTGCGTCATCGCGGCCATCTCCTTGATGTCGCCGCCTGCCGAGAAGGCCGTGGGCCCGCCGTGCAGGACCACCGAGCGGACCCGCTCGTCGGCTGAGGCCTGCTCGGCCGCGGCGCGCAGCGCGGACTGTGCCGCACGGTCGAGCACGTTCAGCGGCGGCCGGTCCAGGCGCAGGATGCCCAACGCTCCGTCGAGGTCCAGCCACGCGGAGAGGCGTTCTACCGTGGGTGTGCTCGTCATGACCACAGCAGGCCTCCGTTCACTTCGAGGACGTGGCCGTTGACGTAGCTCGATTCGGGTCCGGCCAGGAAGACGGCCGCGTCGGCGGCCTCGTCGGCGCCGCCGGGCCGGCCGAGCGCCAGCCGGGTCTTGTAGCGCGCCCAGATCTTGTCGTTCTCGGTGAGCTGCTGGCCCATGCCCTCGTCGAGGATGCCGGGGGCCAGGGAGTTGACCAGGATGCCGCGGGGGCCGAGCTCGATGGCGCTGACGCGGGTGAACATCTCCACCGCGGCCTTGGTGGCGCAGTATCCGGCCGCTCCGATGGCGACCCGGGTGGCCATGCTGGAGGAGACGTTGACGATCCGGGCGGCCTGGCTGCGTTCCAGGTAGGGAATCGCCGCCTGGGTGCACAAGAACACCCCGGTCAGGTTGGTGGCCACCATGTCCTGCCAGTCGGCGACCGGCAGCCGGTCCACCCGTCCGTCCCGGCTCACGCCGGCGTTGGCGACCAGGATGTCCACGCCGCCGAAGCGCTCGGCGGTCTCGGCCATCAGTGCGGCGACGGAGTCTGGGCTGGTGACGTCGACCGGGACGTAGGCGCCGCGGCCGGGGGAGAGGTCGAGGACCTCCTTGATGTCGTACGGGTTGCGTGCCGCGCAGACCACTTGCGCGCCCTCGAGCAGGTAGCGTTGCGCGATCGCCCGGCCCAGTCCCCGGGAGCCCCCGGTGATCACGGCCGTCTTTCCGGCGAGCCTCATCATGATTGTCCTTGCCTGACGTCGGGGACCGGGAGCACGGCGGAGCAGCCGGCCGTACCGATCACATCGAAGGGCGATCCGCAGCCGCGGCAGTCGTAGGGCACCTTGCAGACCGCGCCGCCGAAGCGGCCGGCCCGTACGACGTCGTCGCCGGCGCAGTAGGGGCATCGGGGTGTGTTGCCCGCCACGCGGTAGCCGGCGGCTTGCAGGGCGTCGTGGCCGGCGCTGGTCACCGCCGTGGGCTGCCACGCGCCGCGCTCCCACACGATCTCGATTCCGTGCCCCGGCGCGGCGTCGGTCAGGGCGGAGCGCACCCGGCGGGCGATCTCGCCGCGGGCGGGGCAGCTGAGCCGGGTGGGGGCGAGGTGGACCACGATCCGGCCCTCGGTCCGGGACACCGAGCGCACCACTCCGAGGTCGCCCAGGTTCACGTCGATCTCCGGATCGCGCACCTCGGCGACGACGCCGGTGAGCGGGTCGGGGCTCACAGGAACACCTCCGCGTCGTAGTGCTCGCGGACGAGGCGGCCGCGTGCGAGGCAGTCGGCCAGGACGCTGCCGCCCATCCCCGCGGCTCGCGGCACCGGCAGGTGCGGCAGGCGTGAGCCGGGGCCGCCGCTGTCGCCGACCAGTGCGGCCAGACGCTCATGCAGCGCTTCCGTGCGGGCGTCGTGCGGTGCGGCGCCGAACAGGTCGCCGGCGCAGTGCGTCACGTCGGCGTAGGCCTGCGTGAACTCCTCATGTGTCTCGGGCCAGGCGGCCAGCGCCCGCGCCCACCGCCGCCAGTGGTCCAGGTGGACCAGTTGTTCGTCGCGGATGGCGGCGATCGCGGGCTCGTCGTCGGCGCGCTCCTCGGCGAGCACGCTGACGGCCGCGGCGATCACCAGCCCGCACGCCACGGTGGACGGCCAGTCGCCGAGCCGGCCGATGACACGGGAGACCTGCCACTGCTCCTGCGGCCGTTCGAAGAAGTGGGTGTCGGCGGCGGCCTCGTCGAATCCGTGCAGCGACAGGATCGTCTCGGCGTGTGCCAGCGCTTCCTGCCCGATCGAGCCGACCGCCAGCGACTCCTCCAGGTCGATGTAGTCGACGATGCGTTCGCCCAGCCGGTTGCCCAGCACGAACAGGTCGTCGGCGAGTGCCAGCCACAGTCCGGTCCGGGCGCGATCGGCGCTTTCGCGCGTGTCGTTGTCGTGCGGGGCCTCGGAGCGCTGCTGCGGGGCGGTGTCCGGGGCAGCGGCGCGGTCGCGGCGGCGGGTGGTGGGGAAGCCGGGCTGACGGTGCGGCATCCGGGTCTTGGCGGCGAGCAGGCCGCGGTCGTCGGCGCTGGAGACGATCAGGTCGGTGCGCCGTACCACCCAGAGCCGAAAGAGGTCGTCGCGGCGCCCGTAGGTCTCCTTGGCCAGGTGCCAGGCGGCGTCCCGGCGCGGCGCGACGAGCGAGCCGACGTGGTTGAGCGGCGAGCCGCTGCCGGTCTGCGTGAACACCTCGTAGACGTCGGTGTCGGTGGGCACGTGCGGCATCACGCCACCCCCCGCAGCGCGCGCCGGTATCGCGTGTTGCGGTCCAGGGCGGCGCGCACCCAGTCCAGCCGGCGCTGCGACGCGGGGCCGCCGCCTGCGATGACCTTCTTCACCTCGGCCCAGTCGGGCATCGCGAACTCCCACGCGCCCGAGGGCGTCTGGCGGGCCAGCGCGGGATCCACGTGCACGCCGAGCTTCTGGAAGACCGGAATGATCTTGCTGAGCCAGGCCTGGCGCAGTTCGTCGTTGCCGTCGGGCTTCAGGCCGATCTGGTGCATGCGGTTGGCGTGCAGTGTCTCGGTGTCTGGGGGACCGAGGTAGGCGAGCACCCGCGGCAGCCACATCTCGAACCCCTCCTGCACGCGGCGGCGCTGGTCGGCGTCTCCGTGCGTCAGCACCTCGTGGGTCAGGTCCAGGGCGTGCTGGTAGTGGAAGGACTCCTCGCGTTCGATCTTGCGCAGCGCCCGGGCGTACGGCAGGTAGACGCCCTTCATCAGCGACCGGAACTGGAAGATCGCCGCCGAGTTCATCAGGAGGAGCCCCGGACCGAACTCCTCCCAGGTCTCGAAGGAGTAGTGGAAGATGTTGTGTACCTTCGAGCGGCCCTCCAGGTAGTCCACCAGGATCCGCTCGCGTGGCATGCCCAGGTCCTCGGCGACCCGTGCGGCCACGTGCCCGTGGCCCACCTCGTCCTGGACCTTGGCCATCAGCATCTGCCGCCTGGTGTAGCTGGGCGCGCGGTCCAGCCACTCGGCGAACGGCAGCACGCCCACCAGCTCGTTGAGAGCCTGGACGGTGGCGAACCGCCGTGCGCCCTCGCGTACCTCGTCGGGCATCGGGTCCCACAGTTCGTAGCAGCGGAGTCCGGCCGCTGTCGCTGTCGGCATGTCTGGTTCCTTTCGCAGCGCTTGCATGGTTTGCAGCGGTGTCGCGGGGCTCAGTACCAGCGGACGACCACGGCCCCCGCGGTCATGCCGCCGCCCACTCCGGCCAGCACCAGGCGCTCGCCCTGGCGGAACGGCCGCAGTTCGTTCTCCGCGCGCAGGGTGAGAGGGATGGAGGCGGTGGCGGTGTTGCCGAACTGCGGTGCGGTCAGCGGCACCCGGGCGGGGTCGACGCCGAGTTCGCGCGTGCACGCTTCCACCAGGCGGGTGTTGGCCTGGTGCAGGATGAAGCGGTCCACGTCCGCCAGCCGGACGCCGGCCGAGTCGAGCGCTTCGCCGACGACCTTGGGCAGCACGCCGAGCGCGTACTCGCGCACCTCGCGGCCCCGCATGCGGAACAGGTGCTCGCCCGCCTCCCGGCTGCGGGCATCCAGCGGCGTACGGGTGCCGCCGGCGGGCACCTCGACCAGCTCGCGGTGTTCGCCGTGGGCGACCAGCCGCCAGCCCAGCACGCCGTATCCGTCGGGCACCGGGCCGAGCAGTACCGCACCGGCCCCGTCGCCGAAGAGGCTGACGGTGCGCCGGTCGGAGCGGTTCATCAGCGAGGAGTACATGTCGGTGCCGACCACCAGGGCGTGATCGCCGCCCTGGCCGGCCAGCCGCGCCGACAGCATCGATTCGGCGACCGCCAGCGCGTACAGGAAGCCCGAGCACACCGCGTTGACGTCGAACGCCGCAACGTCGGACAGGCCGAGCTTGTTCTGCAGGATCGCCCCGGTGGAGGGCTGTGGCTGGTCCGGGGTCGAGGTGGCCACGACCATCACACCGAGCCGGGCCACCGCCTCCGGCAGCGCGCCCAGCGCCTCGCGCGCGGCGTGCAGCGCCAGGTCGGAGGTGACGGTGCCGGGCTCCCGGTACCTGCGCTCCAGGATGCCGGTCCGCTCGACGATCCAGTTCTCCTCCGCGCCCGTCCACTCGGCGACCTGCGCATTGTCGATGACCAGCGGCGGCACGTGACCGCCGAGGCCGAGGAATCCGAAGCCCATCACACGCCCTTCGCCGCAGCCTGGTCGTGCGATGTCCCGTCCGGTACCTGGACGACGGCGCAGGCCCAGGTCCAGGCCGCCCCACCGCTGATCACCAACGCGACGTCGCCCGGCTCGAGGGGCACCTGGTCGCGCAGGTCGGCGAGGTTCGCCAGGAAGTCCCCGCACCCCAGGTGGCCGGTGGCGGAGCCGAAGCGCAGGGCCTCGGCCTTGAGCAGCTCGTTGAGCACCGGGCCGTAGATCGAGTCGAGCAGGCTCGCCCCGAGCCGCGGCAGCGCGATGTACTTGATGCGCGGGTCGTCGGGCGTCAGCCCCGCGTCGTGCAGACTGTCTGCGATCACCTTGCGGATGTTGTGGCCGGCGATGGTCTCGAACTTCGTCCTGCCGTACTGCGCCAGATAGGACTTCTTGGGAGTGCGCAGGTCGATGAAGCCGTCGTGCCACATGGGAGCCGGGCTGAAGTCGTTGCCGTGCCGCATCATCAGCTCGAACTGGGCGTCGGTCGCGGTGGCCAGGGACAGCAGGGCGTAGTCGTCGGGTTCCGTGTCGCCCCGATGCACCAGGGCCGCGGTCCCGGCGTCACCGAAGCCGAGCCCGTAGTCGGAGGTCCAGCGGTCCATTCCGGGAGGGCAGAACCGGTCGCCCGTCGTGACGAGCACGGCACCGAGCCCGGCGTCGGCGTCCAGGTGCATCCCGGCCAGCTGGAGGGCCAACGCGCCGGCGTTGCAGCCTTGTTGGACGCCGTAGGGCGTGGCGTGCCCGGCGCCGACCGCTTGGGCCACGTAGTGCGGCGGCGACCACATGTCATGGCCCTGGTGGTAGATCCAGGTGTGCAGGACCAGACCGATGGCGGACGGGCTCCAGCCCGCCCTGCTCAGCGCGGCACGGCCGGCCTCCGCCGCCATCTCGGGGGCGGACAGTGTGGCCGAGAACGGCAGGTGGCTGACGCCGAGCCGCTCCGCGTCCGAGTCGGTCAGCTTCCCGGCCGCCACGGCGTCCTCGACGTTCTCGCGGTCCGGTGGAAACCATGAGGTCACGGTCTTGATCCGCAGATCGTTTCCGAATTTCATGCAGGCTCCTTCGAAAGCTCGGGATCCGTGTCGAGTGCGGGTCGCCGGCCGACGAGCGGGGGCCGGGTGAGTGCTCGGCAGTTCGTACGGCCGGGAAGAGGGGCACGCCGTTCCAGGCGCCGTGCGATACGCAGGTCGTCGACCACCGGGGTGGTCGTTGGCGCACTGGGCCACCAGTGGCTTCCGGCCCACAATCGCATACCTTCGCAGAGGTATGTAACTGCGACGGGGTGCGGCGCCCGTGAGCGAGCACTGGAGCGCACTGGGCCTGCGGGCGCCACCCGTGGCGCCAAGCACCGTCTTGCGCCGTCGGTGTCGCGCGGCGGCGTCTGCCCCTGTGCAAGTGAGGACCATCCTCACTTGCACAAGGTGGGGTCCGGCCCTCTGTACGGCCCGTGCCGCGGTCGGGGTGGCGTGCCTCAACTGTGCGATCCCGAGGTGAAGTTGGCCGATCCCGGCTCCCGTCCCAGATTTACATACCTTCACGAAGGGATTATTCTCGAGCGCAGAACCCACCTCGGGCGGCCACCGCCCCGCTCACCCCGAAGGAAGAAGCCACCCCATGGCCACCACAGACTCCCGATCGCCACGGTGGGCCGGGTACACACTCGCCCTGCTGGCGTTCACCCAGTTCATCGTCACCATCGACTACAACATCGTCTACGTGGCGCTGCCGGACATCGGCAGCCAGCTCGGCTTCTCCGCGCAGTCGCTGCAGTGGGTCGTCAGCGCCTACGCGGTCGCGCTGGGCGGACTGCTGCTGTTCGGAGGCCGCGCGGCCGACCGGATCGGCCCGCGACGCATGCTGGTGACCGGACTCGTCATCTACGCGCTCTCCTCCCTCACCGGCGGACTCGCGGAGAACGCCGGACTCCTGGTGTCCGCTCGTGCCCTGCAGGGTGTGGGCGGTGCGCTGCTGACGCCGGCGACGCTGATGCTCATCTTCACCACGTTCGCCCCGGGCCCGGAGCGCAACCGGGCCACGTCCGTGTGGGGCGCCGTCGGCAGCGCGGGCCTGGCGGCCGGCTCGCTGTTCGGCGGGGTGCTGACCAGTGCCTTCGGCTGGAGCTGGGTCTTCTTCGTCAACGTCCCGCTCGCGCTGATCGCGGCGTTCGCCGCCACCCGGATCCTGCCGCCCGACCGCCCGCTCGGCACCGGCCGCAGCTTCGACGCCGTCGGTGCCGTAGTCGCCACCATCGGTTCGACGCTGCTGGTGTTCGGCCTGGTCAGCGGCCCGGCCAAGGGCTGGGGCTCGCTGGAGGGCGCCGGCGCTCTGGCGGCCGGCGCGCTGCTGCTGGCGGTCTTCGTGCTGATTGAGAAGCGCTCCGCCGACCCCCTGGTGCCCCTGAAGCTGTTCCGCCTGCGGGGCCTGAACGTCCCCATGCTGGCGTTGATCGTCTTCCAGGCATCTCTGGGCGGTACGTACTACCTGCTCACCACCTACTTGCAGTCCGTGCTGAACTACAGCCCGTTCGCCGCCGGTATCGCCTTCCTGCCGCCGACCGTGATCTGCATGGTGGTGGCGATGAAGCTCAACGCCCGGGTGCTGGGTCTGCTGGGGGTCCGCACGACGCTCTTCCTCGGCACCGTAGGCACCTCCGTCGGACTGGCCGCGATCATCGCCGGCATGTCCACACACGGCTCCTACTGGGCACTGCTGCCGGGGATCGTGATCTGGGGCGCCGGCGGCGGCTTCGCCTTCCCGTCGCTCTTCGTCGCGGTGGCGTCCTCGGGGGCCGAACCGGCCCAGCAGGGGGTCGCCTCGGCGCTCGCCTCCACGTGCCGTCAGATCGGCGGCGCCCTCGGCCTCGCGGCTCTGGTCGCGGTGGCCAACGCGCACGCCGGCCACAACCCCGACCCGCACGCGCTGGTCGGCGGGCTGCGGATGGCAGGGTGGGTCGCGGCCGTCGGGACACTCGGCGGCGCGTTCATCGGACTCGGCCTGAAGAAGCAGCCCCGGCCGGCCCCCACGCCTGCCACCACCCCGGCGTCGACACCGGAAGTCACCGATGCCGCCACGCAGGCGGGCTGACGCCGCTGCAACCCAGTGAGTAACCCGGGCTCCCGCGCCCCGACCGGTGCGGGCGCCCGGAACGGGGGTGTCGCGGCGTTTGCACGACGCGGACCACCGGTGGCATGAACGGCGCCTACACGTGCTTGCCGGCGAGACGGCGCTCGCCGGCCCCGCTCGCCGACCGTGCGTCGGCCTTGGCGAAAATCCTGTGTGCGGGCGGCCGGGCAGGCGGCGCAGGACGGCGTCCTGGACTCGGCCACCCTCTGCACGGCCGGCAAAGAGGCCGCCGCTGCCGACCGCCCCCGCCACGGCACCGCGACAGCAACCGACGGATGAGACGTCGACAGCGATCGCTCAACCGTCCCCCTGCCGGGACCGCGGCACGATCCCCCTCTCCCACGGGGTTGACGACCGGGCACGGCGTCCTCCGGCACCGCGATCCGCGAGATCAAGGACGACAGGAGCTTTCCGATGCTTGTCCAGACCAGCCCGTCCGCCGAGGCCGAGGCGCCTCCCGCGAAGGAGGTCCGCCGGCTGGACCGGGTGATCATCCGGTTCGCGGGAGACTCCGGCGACGGCATGCAACTGACGGGCGATCGCTTCACGTCGCAGACCGCCTCGTTCGGCAACGACCTGTCCACGCTGCCGAACTTCCCCGCGGAGATCCGGGCGCCCGCAGGAACCCTGCCGGGCGTGTCCTCCTTCCAGCTGCACTTCGCCGATCACGACATCCTCACGCCCGGCGACGCGCCGGACGTGCTGGTCGCGATGAACCCGGCCGCCTTGAAGGCGAACCTGCCGGACGTGCCGCGCGGCGCCGAGATCATCCTCAACACCGACGAGTTCACCGAGCGCGCACTGGCCAAGGCCGGGTATCGGACAAGCCCGCTCGAGGACGGCTCCCTGGACGGCTACAGCGTGCATCCGGTACCGCTGGGGACCCTGACGGTGGAGGCACTGAAGGAGCACGGGCTGTCCCGCAAGGACGCCGACCGGTCGAAGAACATGTTCGCGCTGGGCCTGCTGTCGTGGATGTACCACCGGCCCACGGAAGGCACGGAAGCTTTCCTGCGGCGCAAGTTCGCCAAGAAGCCGGCCATCGCCGAGGCGAACATCGCCGCCTTCCGGGCGGGCTGGAACTTCGGCGAGACGACCGAGGACTTCGCGGTCTCGTACGAGGTGGCTCCGGCTCTGAAGGCGTTTACGCCGGGTACCTACCGTTCCATCTCCGGCAACCTCGCGCTGTCCTACGGGCTGGTCGCCGCGTCCCGCCAGGCGGACCTGCCGCTGTTCCTCGGCTCGTATCCGATCACCCCGGCCTCGGACATACTGCACGAGCTGAGCAAGCACAAGAACTTCGGCGTACGCACCTTCCAGGCCGAGGACGAGATCGCCGGCATCGGCGCCGCCCTGGGCGCGGCCTTCGGAGGTTCGCTGGGCGTGACGACGACCTCGGGTCCGGGGATCGCGCTGAAGTCGGAGACCATCGGCCTGGCGGTCTCGCTGGAGCTGCCGCTGCTGGTGATCGACATCCAGCGAGGCGGGCCGTCGACCGGGCTGCCGACCAAGACCGAGCAGGCGGACCTGCTCCAGGCGATGTTCGGGCGCAACGGCGAGGCGCCGGTACCGCTGATCGCCCCGGCCACGCCGTCGGACTGCTTCGACGCGGCGCTGGACGCCGCCCGGATCGCGCTGACGTACCGCACTCCCGTCCTGCTGCTGTCGGACGGGTACCTGGCCAACGGCTCCGAGCCCTGGCGGATCCCGGACACCGGTGAACTGCCCGACCTGCGCGTGCAGTTCGCCTCCGAGCCGAACCACACTTTGGACGACGGCACCGAGGTCTTCTGGCCGTACAAGCGCGACGAGCACACCCTGGCACGGCCGTGGGCCATCCCCGGCACGCCGGGCCTCGAGCACCGTATCGGCGGCATCGAGAAGGCCGACGGCTCGGGCAACATCTCCTACGACCCGGCCAACCACGACTTCATGGTCCGCACCCGGCAGGCCAAGATCGACGGGATCGACGTACCGGCTCTGGACGTGGACGACCCGCACGGGGCCCGCACGCTGGTGCTGGGCTGGGGATCGACGTACGGACCGATCACGGCGGCGGTACGACGCCTGCGGGCGGCCGGCGAGTCGATCGCGCAGGCACACCTTCGCCACCTCAACCCCTTCCCGCGCAACCTCGGCGAGATCCTGTCCCGGTACGACCGCGTCGTCGTCCCCGAGATGAACCTCGGACAGCTGGCCACGTTGATCCGCGCGCGATACCTGGTGGACGCCCATTCCCACAACCAGGTAAACGGCATGCCGTTCAAGGCGGAACAGCTTGCCACGGTGCTGAAGGAGGCCATCGATGACTGACGCCGCAAACGCACTGCTGCAACTGGTCCCCAAGGCCGAGGCCAGGCAGTCCATGAAGGACTACAAGTCCGATCAGGAGGTCCGCTGGTGCCCCGGCTGCGGTGACTACGCCGTCCTCGCCGCCGTGCAGGGCTTCATGCCCCAACTCGGCCTGGCGAGGGAGAACATCGTCTTCGTCTCCGGCATCGGCTGCTCCTCCCGCTTCCCGTACTACATGAACACCTACGGGATGCACTCCATCCACGGCCGTGCCCCCGCCATCGCCACCGGCCTTGCTGCCTCGCGCCGTGACCTGTCGGTGTGGGTGGTCACGGGTGACGGCGACGCGCTGTCCATCGGCGGCAACCACCTCATCCACGCCCTGCGCCGCAACGTCAACCTCAAGATCCTCCTCTTCAACAACCGGATCTACGGACTGACCAAGGGCCAGTACTCGCCCACCTCCGAAGTCGGCAAGGTCACCAAGTCGACGCCGATGGGCTCCCTCGACACCCCCTTCAACCCGGTCTCCCTAGCCCTGGGCGCCGAGGCATCCTTCGTCGCCCGCACCGTCGACTCCGACCGCAAACACCTCACCGAGGTCCTGCGGCAGGCCGCCGACCACCCCGGCACCGCCCTGGTGGAGATCTACCAGAACTGCAACATCTTCAACGACGGCGCCTTCGAAGTCCTCAAGGACAAGGAGCAGGCCCAGGAGGCCGTCATCCGCCTCGAGCACGGCGAGCCGATCCGCTTCGGCACGCCTCTCGCGGACGAGAAGGGCGCCAAGGGCGTCGTGCGGGACCCCGCCACCGGCGACCTGCAGATCGTCGACGTCACCCCGGAGAACGAGGCGCGAATCCTCATCCACGATGCCCACGCGGCGTCCCCGGCCACGGCCTTCGCGCTCTCCCGCCTCGCCGACCCGGCCACCTTGCACCACACCCCCATCGGCGTACTGCGCTCGGTCGACCGCCCGGTCTACGACACCGAGATGGCCCTGCAGCTCGACACCGCTGTTGAGATGCAGGGCAAGGGCGACCTCGCTGCCCTCCTCGCCGGCGGCGACACCTGGACTGTGCGGTCGGCTCCGGGCCGCCGCCCGCTATGACGACCGTCAAAATGCAGCGGGGGGACAGGACATGGGTACCAGCGGGAACCTAATCCGCTGTGGCGAGAGCCCGCTGCCCGCTCATGGGGCGGGCCCGCCGGGAGCGGTGCAGGTGGGGCTGATCGACCTTCCGTGGACCGGTGACGCGGCGGACGGCGGCCGGGATGTGCTGGACGCGGAGGAGCGGGGCAGGGCGCGCGGGTTCGTACGCGACTGGGCTGGGGCCCGGTACTGCGGTGTGCGTATCGCGCTCCGCCGGTTGCTCACCTTGCGGCGCAGGATCAGGTCCTTCGCCGCCTGCACGTCCTCCAGATCGTGCTCCAGCCTGGACAGCGGGAGACTGATGACCGGGGTCGTGGCCCGCAGCACGGCCTGGCCCTGGCACTACTACTACGCGAAGGGAGAAGCCGAGGGCACGACCCAGCAGGTCCACAACCTGTTACCGGTCAGGATCCGTCGCGCGCACGGCCGCAGCGTGGAGCCCACCGCGGCCGTGATCGACGCGCAGAGTGTGAAGACCTCGGCGAATGTGGCCGAGAGCAGTCAGGGCATCGACTGACCCGTCTCGCCGAAGGCGGGCCAATCTCGGTTGCTGCGAGCCATCTGACTGTGTGTCTCAGAACCTTGGCCGTCTGCTGTTTTCTCGCCCTTCTGAGCCGCCGCCGCGCCTGGCTCTCTACGGTCGTCGTACTCAGCGCCGGGTGGAGGAGAATCCCGATGACGTCGAACGCGACGCTGGCCTAGCGTTCCGCCCATGACCTCTCTGGGCGCCGACACCAACGACAAGGCCAGCGTGACCATCCGCTGCCAGGACAACACCTTCGTGGGCGTGACCTTCTGCGACCGATTCAGATCCGACGCGGACTCCGTGCACCGGAGGGCCGTCAGATTACGTTCACCTGGGACAGCACCAAGGTCACCTCCAGCCACCGGCGCCGGCAACACCACCGCCTTCCACTGGCTGCTGGGCCAGGACCAGACCACCACCGAGGGCACCGTCCGCATCACCGACCCGCGCGGCAAGAACACCTTCAAGACCGTCGACGGCTGCTGGCGCGTATCAAGCGGACCGAGGACCCCCTCGGTCACACCCGGTCCAAGACGTGGGGCCCGCGTCTTCGAGCTGCTGTTGCAGGGCCGTGCGGGTCTCTTCGACGGCTGCCGGGTCGACGTCGGCATCGACGGGGTCGGGTTGCAGGCAGACGAGGCAGTGGCCACCCTCGACGGCCCGGGCCGCAAGGGACTGCATGCACCGAGGGCAGACGACGAATTCGAAGGGGGAGAGCTGGTCGATGGCCGAGGCTGAACGCGCGAGACGGGAGAGGTCGAGGTGCACCTGGGCGACGACGGCATGCCGCGCCTCTACGAGGTCGGCAACCGCCGAAAGTTCCGGTGCGGGTGGATGTCGAGGGCCAGGCGGTGTGTCCGTGGGTGACGTGGTTCGTCGATGTTGCGACGAAGGTGATCCTGGGGGTGGCTGTCACCCCGCATGAGCCGGCTCGTGACGTGGTGCTGGCGGCGTTGCGGGCGGGCATCAGCCACGCCGGACCCTACGGGCCGTGCGGTGATCTGCCCACCGTGGTGCGGCTGACACCCCGGCCGCCGTCCGCCTGAAGAACATCGCCCGTTTCGTCGACTTCGTCGGTGAGAGCTTCACCCGCGCCGCGGAGCAGGCCCGCGAGGTCCTTTACACGAAACCCAAAACGACCTCGGACGGCACTGACTGAGCCGCGCTCAGAACCGACAGGCACCGAGGGTGCGTCGCTCAGGTGGCTTCTGCCGGGAGGAGGCGCGTCACCATGGCGTCGATCAGGGCATCGAGCCGGTGCGGCGTGAGGAGTTCCGGAACGGTCAGGTCGTCGACGATCAGCCCCAGCATGGCCAGGTAGAGCAGGACCACCCCGGTGCGGTCGCCGGGCAGGCCACAGCCCAGGTGGAAGCCGATGTTGGCGTCGAGCTCGTCGGTGAAGAAACGCGTCAGCTGAGTGTGGAGTTCGGGCCGCCGGGTGGCCTCCAGGCGCAGTTCGAGCATGGCCAGGTGGCTGCTGCGTTCGCGGCGCATGCGGTTGAGGAGCTGTAGCAGCAGGGTTTTGACCAGCTCGTGTGATGGCTCGGCGTTCATCGTGTCGGCCAGCTCGGCCGGATCGGGGGTCAGGCGCTCGCGGGTGCGTCCCATGACCTGGGCCAGCATGTCGGCGCGATTGGCGAAGTAGTTGGACGCCGTCCCGGTGGGCACGGCCGCCTCCTTGTCGACGGCGCGCAGCGTCAGGCCCCGGGAGCCCTCGCGGGCGAGGACCTCGATGGCGGCATCGAGCAAGGCGGTGCGGCGGGCCGGGTTCTGACGCATCGACAGCTCCTGAGAAACTCATTGACACCACTGCGTTTGCAGTACTAAGTTCAAACCACTGCAACCACAGTACACCAATTGGCGTGGCACACGGGGAGCCGGACGGCTCGCCCACGCCCGCGTCGGCCCCATGGAAGAGAGACCGGATGCGCAAGCTCACCTACTACGTCGCTGCCAGCCTCGACGGCTACATCGCCGGCCCGGACGGCAGTTACGACTTCTTCCCCTTCGAGGGGGAGGTCCAGGAGGCGATCCTCGCCGAGTATCCCGAGACCATGCCGGTGCACGTCCGTGGGCCGCTCGGCCTGACCGCCGCCCCGCACCGGCACTTCGACACCGTGATCATGGGTCGTGGCACCTATGAGCCGGCCTTGAAGGCAGGCATCACCAGCCCTTACGCCCACCTGAAGCAGTACGTCGTCTCCCGCACCCTGGTCTCCCCCGACCCGGAGGTGGAGATCGTCGCCGACGACCCGGCCGCGCTGGTGCGCGACCTGAAGAAGCAGGACGGCATGGACGTCTGGCTCGCCGGCGGCGGCAAGCTGGCCGCCGCGCTCCGCGACGAGATCGACGAACTGATCATCAAGCGGAATCCGGTCGTCATCGGCACCGGCATCCCGCTGTTCGACGGCCCGTTCGCCCCCACCGGCTTTCTGCGGACCGCGCGCCGCAGCTTCGACTCCGGCGTCAGCATCGTCACCTACACGAGGAAGTGACATGAGAGTGCTCGCCACCCCGTCACTGCTGGCGGCCACCGTGGCCACAGGTCTGATGGCCGGTCTCTTCGCCGCCTTCGCCTACGCCGTCATGCCCGGTCTGCATCGCGGCGACGACCGCACGTTCGTCACCGCGATGCAGCAGAACAACGAGGCGACCCTCAACGGATGGTTCATGATGTGCTTCCTCGGGGCGATCGTGTCACTGAGAGTTGCCGCCGCCGCCCTGTGGACGCGCGGAGCACACAAGGTCGTCGCGTGCGTATCGCCGCGCTGATCCTGTACCTGGCGATGTTCGTCATCACCACCTGGTGATCTTCCGGCGACGCCGTGCAACCCATTGAGCGAAGCGTTCCGCATATAAGGGGGCGGTCTTTCGCGAAAGGAGTCGTTGTTCACGACAGCCGGTCCGGCCGGCCGGCGGAAGCCAGTTCGTCGTTGAGCGGGACGTTGATCGACGGGTGTCGAACCGGTGGCGTACTCGTTCCCGGCAGGCCTGCGGAGAGAGACGGTCGACGGAGCAGAGCGCGGCGGGCAGTTGTCCGGGCCGGTCGCAGATGAAGCCGGTGACGCCGTCATCGACGATTTCCGGTACTGAGCCGCGGCGCAGGGCGACGACTGGTGTGCCGCATGCCATGGCCTCCACCATGACCATGCCGAAGGGCTCCTCCCAACAGATAGGGAAGACAAGGCACCGGGCGTAGGCGAGCAGGTCGAGTTTGGTGGCGTGATCGGCTTCGCCGATCCATCGGGCGTCCTCGCCCAGCCGGGGCCAGACCTCTGCGTCGACATAGGGGCGCTCCGCCGGGTCGTTGCACGCGCCGGCGATGACGATCGGCATGTCCGCCTGGCGGGCTGCGTCAATGGCCAGGTGGACTCCCTTGTCCGCGGCGAGTCGGCCGAGGAAGACGGCGTGGCGGCCCTTGTGGAGAGGGTCACCAGATGCACCGTGTCGCCCAGGGCGCGGTAGTACTCGCCGGTTGCTCCGGAAACGGGTCCGTGCGCGGTCACCACGGTGGGGGCGCGGCGCTGCTGTGCCTGAAGGGGGCCTGCGGTGCTGTGGTCGTGGATGAAGTTGGGATGAAGAGAGGCCAGAGTTCTGGCCGCTCGTGCGGCATGCACCACTTCCGGCCCGACAGATCCCAGGTGGTCGCCCTGGGGGGTTTCGTAGGTGGCGACGAAGCGGCCCAGGGTTCCGTTGTGTCCCACGCCGATGACGGTGACCCGGTGGCCCAATTCGACGAGCCCGTCGACCAGGGCCGCGCACATCGCCTCGGTGCCTCCGTAGCCGGTCGGCGGGAGTTCGAACCAGGGCGTCGAGATCATCGCGATGTTCAGCGGAGGGGTGCCGGGCATGTCGTTCACTCTCCTGCCGGCAACTGGTCAGGGGTCTGGTGGTGTTGGTGGTTCGGTACCGCGCGCAGGGGCCGACGGGGCTGGTGCACTATCTCGATGTCCTCGGGTAGCCCTGTGATGCGGGTCGACTCGCTGTCCACCTCCAGTTCGGCACGTCGGCCGGCCAGCGGGATGTTGTGGATGCGCAGACGTCCGTAGCGGGCCGGCCAGGCGGGGGCAACCCATACCTGACCGTGCGACATCCAGGGGTCGATCCGCAGCAGCGCGCGTACCAGTTGTACCGGGGTGGCAGCGGCCCAGGCCTGCGGGGAGCAGGAGGTGGGATACGGCAGCGGCGCGTCGTAGTCGCTGCGGTCGAAGCCGCAGAACAGCTCGGGCAGCCGGCCGCCGAAGGCCTCTGCGGCGTCGAGGATGCCGGTCGCCACGCGCTGGGCCTGTTCCACGAAGCGGTACCGCATCAGGCCTGTCGTCACAAGGGCGTTGTCGTGCGGCCAGACCGAGCCGTTGTGGTAGCTCATGGGGTTGTACGCACCCATCGTGGACGCCAGGGTGCGCACGCCCCAGCCGGTGAACATCTCCGGTGACAGCAGCCGCTCTGCCACCTGCTCGGCCTTGTCGCGGTCGGCGATCCCGGTCCAAAGGCAGTGGCCCATGTTGGAGGCCAGGGCGTCGATCGGGCGTTTGTCCCGGTCGAGGCCGACCGCGTACCACCCGCGTTCAGGCAGCCAGAACCGCTCGTTGAAGGCCTCCTTCAGCGCGGCCGCCCGTTGCGCCCAGTGCTCGACCGCCTTCAGGTCGCCCGCCTCGTGGGCGAAGTGCGAGCGCACGACGTAGGCCGCGTAGACGTAGCTCTGCACCTCGCACAGGGCAATCGGCGGTTCGGCCAGGCTGCCGTCGGCGAAGTTGATGCCGTCGTAGGAGTCCTTCCACCCCGGTTGAGCAGGCCGTTGCCGGTCATCCGCTGGTATTCCACGAAGCCGTCGCCGTCCCGGTCGCCGTACTCCTCGACCCACTGCAGCGCCCGATCGGTATGCGGCAGCAGCGCCTCGACGGCATCGGGGGCGATGCCCCACCGGCTGAGCTCCCCCAGGACGATCACGAACAACGGGGTGGCGTCGGCAGTGCCGTAGTAGACGCTGCGGCCGCCGCGGGCCAGCGGGAAGTCCAGGCCGAACCGGGTTTCGTACAGGATGCGCCCGGGCTGTTCCTCGGTGTCCGGGTCGGCCTTGCGGCCCTGGTCGCGGGCCAGGGTCTGCAGGGTGCCCAGGGCCAGGGTCTGGTCCAGCGGCAATGCCATGTACGAGGACAGCAGCGAGTCCCGGCCGAACAGGGCCATGAACCAGGGGGCACCTGCGGCGACCGCCCTGTGCTCGGGGTGCCGCGGGTCGAAGATGCGCAGCGCGCCCAGGTCCTCCAGGCTCCGCCGCAGCGTCCTGTGCAGTTCCTGGTCCTCGATGTCGGTGATGCGCGGGGCGCTCGCGCGCCAGGCGCGCAGGCGGCGCGCCGACCCGGACTCGCCGGGCTCCGCGCCCGGGGGGAAGACGCCGCCAGCCTCCTCGCCCTCGACGCTGGGGCGGACCAGGACGGTGGTGTGCCATTCGCCGCGCGCCAGCAGTTCGGCCAGAAAATCCAGCCCGTCCGGCCGCGCGGTGGCGTCGCTGCTCTCCACCCGCACTCCGCGCAGGGAATCACCCGAGTGCAACAGGAGTTCCAGAGCCTCGCCGGTGGGCGTGGCCGTGACCTCGCCCACCAGGCGTACGCGGCTCTCCTTGACCGCTAACACATCGGCGAAGTCGGCTCCCACATGCAGTGAGACCGGCACCGTCATCGGACGCGTACTGAGATTGCGCAACCGGAGGTCCTCGCGCATCCCCTCGCCGACGTAGCGTCGACGTTCCAGCAGGAGTTCGCCAGTCGGAGATGACCCGCATGTCGCGGAAGAACAGCCCCTGCGGCACCTCGGCCTACATGTCGCCCGAGGTGCCCGAGACGCAGAACGTCGGCCCCTCGACCAGTGTGACGGTGGCCGCCGTGAGTACGGCCGGTTCCGTCTCCTCGATGATGGCGCCGACCTCGTCGGTCATGGCTCCTCCTAGCCCGGGGCGCCGACGAGAGCCTCGAAGTCCCGGGGCAGCTGGGACATCACGTGGCGGAATTCTCCGTCACTGACTGCGTCCCTCAGGGTGCTCAGCTCGGCCCGTACGCCCTCGCGGGCCTCGTCAGGGCTCACCCCTGCTCGCCTGCTCACGCGATTGATGAACTCGTCGAGTCCGAAGGGCTCGGCCTCCGGAGTGGGAGAGACCAGCGGTTCCTTCAGCGGCTTGGGCAGTTCGGACGCGAGGTCCTCGGCCTCACCCCTGGTGAGCCGCTCGGCCAGGGTATGCAGGGTGGCGCGAGTGAGGGGCTCCGCCTTCTCCGGGGGGACAGCGGCGCGCCGGGTGATGGTGTCGAGAAAGGTGTTGTAGTCCATGAGCCGTCCTTCTTTCTGTAGCTGTGCAGTTCGCTGTTTGAGATCACTACCGAAGGGTGCGTTGTGCGTGTGCGTGTGCGAGTGGCGGGCTGATGCGCGTCATGGTGCATGCGCCTCAGCAGAAGTCGAGCAATATCCGGTATTTCCAATACTTCTATGCTCCGGATGTGGGCCACTCCTGCCTGCTCCTAGCGGGAGGAAAAGCGGTGAGCTCGATAGACCTCCGAGCACAAGTGCAGACGGCCTCCGTCACGGCAAGGGGACGCCGGCGCCGGTCTGCCGGATACGAGTCAGGACGCCCTGCCTGTGGCGCGGTCGGCTTTCCCGCCGCCGCGTTCGGTCGGCCCGTTGGCCCGTTCGGCGTCGAGAGCGACAGAGCGTTTGATGCGGGCGAGCTGTCGTGTGATGTCCGTCAGCCACACTTCCAGATCAATGACCGCGGGGGGACGGCCGGCGCGGCTCTCACCCACACCCAAAAGATTGGCATGACCTTGGTCGTGCGATCCGGTCAGCCGCTCACGTTTGAGGCGCTGCAACGCTGTGCAGCCGTCCTGCGGACGGACGGACGGACGGACGGACGGACGGACGGACGGACGGACGGACGGCTGGCTGAGGAGATGTCTGCGCACTTCATGCTGCTACGGCCTGGCATGCGCAGGCGCTCACCCAGGGGTTCTGCGAATCTTGACCGCGTAACAGCCGATGTCGGCGCGTGTGGGGCGACGCCGTCCGGTTCCCGGTGGCGCCTGTTTCGGAAATCCTGGTGCTCTCTGTCCGGTGAGCAGTGCTCGTTCCAGCAGGTGGGGGTCTGGGGCAGGTGTTCGACATGCGGCCTCCCCAGCACCGAGTTCGACGTGACTGTGTCGGATCAACAGACGGATTCTCTGCAGCGGCGAGTGTGGGTGAGAACGGCCTGCCACCGGACGAAGCCGAGGAGTTGCTGCGGGAGAAGGAGCAGCTCGAGCACGCGATGGAGAGCCGACCGGTCATCGACATGGCCCGTGGTGTGCTGATGGCGGGCTTCGGCTGTCAGCCGGAGGAGGCGTGGGAGATCCTGGTGACGGTCTCCCAGCACGCGAATGTCAAACTGCGGGAAGTCGTCGAGGCTGTCACCTCGGCCGCGACCGGGAAGCCGATGCCCACGCTGCTGCAGGAGGACCTGGCGACGGCCGTGCAGGCATGGCAAGCGGGTCGGACATGATCGCGGATCCTGCGGGTAGCTGGACGGTGTCTGCTGGGGGAGGGCCGTCAAACCTGGGGAGGTCGAAGCGGCCCTCCCTCCCCTCTTCCGGGTGGGGCGGCGGTGACCTGCTGGTTTTGGCTGACAGGCTGTGCCGGGCGGTGGGAGGGTGGGGCTCAGGGCGGCGATTCGGGCCGCGTCAGAGCCAAGGTGATGGCCCTGCCTTTGAGAATGATCAGTCCCGGTCGGCTTCGCGGGATGCCGGCTGTCCGCTCCTGCGGGAGCTTCAGCGGGTGATTCGCCTGGTCATGACGTGATGGCGGCCCAGGTGATCAGCGATTCGGAGTGCTGGATGAGCCGTTCGTAGTCGCGTGCGTGTCGGCGGGCGTGCATGATCCAGGCCAGGGACCGCTCGACGACCCAGCGGCGGGGGAAGGATGACGAACCCGACGGCGCCCTTCGGTTGGCTGACCGTCTTCAGAGTCAGTCCGAGGTGCTTCTTCGCCCAGGTCACGAGCTGTCCGGCATAGCCGGAGTCCGCCCAGACGATGGTGATCTCGGGGTGACCCCGAGACGTCCAGCGCCACGCACTGCCCCGTATGCGACAGCACCCTTCCCTCCGCCAATGTCACGGTTACCGCCCTGACCCGTGACCTCGCACATCTGGACGGTGATCTCCAAGTAATCGGCAGCGACGGGCCGGCGATCCAACGCCTGATTCAGCCAGGAGGAGGAGCGCCTGCAGGAACTGCGCTCTGCACTCGCCCGGGATCAAGAAGAGATCAACAAAGTCACCGCGGGCATGCGCGCCCTGCGACAGGAACCCGACGATGCGCGCCGCACCGCCATGGTCCAGGGCGGATCAGTCTCTATCTGGACACTGCCGCTCACCGCGCGGTAAGCCCTCAAGTGGAAGACCGGCGAGAAGAGCTTCGTCAGCAGATTGCCGACCTCGAAGAACTGCTCAGCGACGACACCCAGAGTGAGCGCCTCGCCAGCTACCTCTCGCTGATCAGCCAAAAGATCACCGGCAAGGCCGCAGCACTCATCCTGGAGCACTCGGAAAACCCCCCGCCGACCCGATACTCGCGACAGTGGGGTTCTGTCCCTTGCGCTTGCCGGTGGGGGTGATCAGGTCGGGCTGGATCTGCTTGACGGACTCGCCGCCCGCCCGGCGCCGCAGGACGCTGTGCAGCATGTCCTCGGTGATGACGGCCGGCCGCCGTGCTTGCCCTTGCGGGCGGCGGCGTCGAGCCCTTCCAGGGTCGACTCGCGGAGGTTCTCCCGCTCGGCCCCCGCCGGCGCCGCGAAGAATGCGAACAGCAGCTTGCCGTGCCCGCTGGGGTCGTACATTCCCGCGAGGGGGCCGGCGAGTATCTCCAGCACCAGGCCGTGGGCGAACAGGTGGTCGGCGAGCGCGGTGAGTTCGGCGGCGTCGCGGCCGAGCCGCTTCATCTCGTACACCGTGAGGATGACCCACCAGTCGGACTGTGGCCATCCACTCCCTACGGGCGTACGCGGATGACTGTCTTCCCGCTGCGTCGCGTGGTCGGGTTGAGGGCACCAATGGCATCATCGAGGCTCGCGACGTCACCGATGTTTGTCCGCAGCCGTCCGTCCCGCACCCGCTGCACGATCTCACCCAGTTCGGCACGATCGGTCTCGACAACGAAGTCCACCGCCAGGCCGTCAGTGGGCCGCGCCTCGACCGGGCCGACGATGGACACCAGCGTTCCTCCGGCCTTGATCAGGGCAGCGGACCGCTTCTGAACGTCGCCACCGATGACATCGAAGACCAGATCGACGCCGCCGACGTCTTTCAGCGCGTCGTTCTCGAGGTCGACGAACTCATGCGCGCCGAAGTCGAGTGCCTTCTCACGGTCGGCGGCGCGTCCGGTGCCGATGACGTAAGCGCCGGCCTCACGTGCGAGCTGGGTCACCATCGTCCCGACTGCCCCGGCTGCGCCATGGGCGAGGACGGTCTGGCCAGCCTGAAGGCGGCCGTGCTGGAACAGCCCCTGCCACGCGGTCAGACCTGAGATTGGCAGTGACGCGCCTACCGTGAAGTCGACGTCGCCGGGCAGCGGTGCGAGGTTGCGTGCTTCGATCGCCACGTACTCCGCAAGGGTGCCGTCGCGGTGCCAGTCGGCGAGGCCGAACACCCGCTGCCCGATCGACAGCCCCGTCGTGCCGTAGCCGAGGGCGGTGACCACTCCGGCCAGTTCGTGGCCGGGGATCGACGGTGTCTTGTCACGGCCGGCGCGATCGGTCCAGGTCGATGGCCACTCCATCTCAGTCGGGACGAAGCCCGATGCATGAATCTGAACGATGACGTCGTTGATCGCTGCGGGCGGCTCAGGCCGCTCCGTCAGCGTCATCCCGGCCGTTCCCGCGGCCTGGTCGGTTACCACAATGGCTTTCATTGAGATTGTCCCCTTCCTCGTATGTGTTGCGGTTTTTTGGTTTTCGGGTGGGTGTTTAGAAGCCCACGTTGTCGAGGATGCCCTCCGCCCCGCCGGGGACGTCGTCAGGCGAGGGTGTGTTCAGTCGTGACAAGGTGAATCAGCCTCCGGTGAGTGGTCGTCGTCAGCCCGGATTGCGCTTGAGATGTTTTTGGGCTCATCAGCCCACTTCTTGAGTGAACACCGCTCACAACTGGGCTGTCAAGCCCAATCCAGGTATCGTCCTGAAGCATGAAACCCACCACAGGAGCTCGGGAGCCCCACACGCTCACCGGCAAGGGACAGGCAACGCGGGCCCGCATCCTGGAGCACGCCGCGGAGCTCATCTACACCAAGGGGGTCCACGCGACGAACAACGAACAGCTCCGCCGCGCCGCCGGCGTCAGCGGATCGCAGCTCAACCACTACTTCCCGACCAAGGAGAGTCTCGTCCTGGCCGTGATCGCCTGGCAGGCCGAGCGCGTCCTCACGTTCCACCGCGGCGAGCGATTCGCCTGCTTCGACAACCTCGACGCGTTTCGGGCGTGGGCGGATTTCTATGTCGGTTACGAGCGTGCCTACCAGGAAGGCTGCAGCCTCGGCTCCCTGGCGAGCGAGATCATCAAGACGGACCTTGACGTTCACGACGAGCTCGCGACTGCGTTCGACCAGTGGAGGGTCATCTTCCGCGATGGAATCGAGCGCATGCAGCAACTCAGCCGCATCAGCGCTGAGGCAGATCCCACGCAGCTGGCCAATCTGCTCCTTGCTGCCTTCCAGGGCGGCATGCTCCTCGCGCAGGTCGCGCGGGACATCGCTCCACTGAAAGATGCGTTGCAGACAGCCATCGACTACATGCAGACCTTCGCGACGTCTCCCGACGCCGACGTACTCCAAGCTCGGTAGCCGCCTCCACGTGTACGAGTCAGCGGAGCTTGGCATTATGCGGCGCTGCGGAGCACTCCGCCGGCAAACGATCGCGCCCCAACCCGAGTGCCACGTGCCAGACGCCGTCCCCCCGCTTGTGGCCGATTCGCCACAAGCGGCGAGCTCGTGACCTGCATCAACAGGCCAGCCAACTTGTCATGCAAGGACCCGAAACAGCTTCTCCAGAGCGTCTCCGTTGCGCCAGTTGTAGCGGACGCAGTCCTGGTACCACTGGTCGGGCAGGTTGGCGTGGTCGTCTAACGATGAGCTGGAAGTTGGGGGCGAGGTCGCTGGTGAAGCGGTACATCAGCTCGAACATGCCGCGGACGGTGTGGCGGTCGGCGTCGGAGCGGATGAGGTCGGGGCTGCCGCTGCCTCGGGCGACTTCGGAGGGGTAGAAGGGCTGGGTGACCTGGTCCAGCAAGAGCATGCGGGGCACGGGCCGCTGGTGCAGGGTGAAGAAGCGGTGCAGGGCCAGGTGGGCGACGAGGTGGTAGCCGACCCAGTTCTCGCCGCTGCCGATGCGCAGCAGCGGACGGATGCCGTCGTCAGTGTCGGCGAGGACGGTCAGCTTGCGTCAGGCGGTGCTTCTCTTTCGGCGGCGTGCCGTAGGGGCGAGGGCGTCGATGAGCTGGTCGCGGCTCATCTTCGACCGGCCGGGGAGGTCCTGTTCGGTCGCCCGCTGGTACAGCTGCGCCTTGCTCAGCTTCTGCAACTCGCTTCCGTCCGTGCCGCGGCCGCGGTCCCTCGTCGATGCCCGGGCCTGTTTTGGCGGGGCCTTCCTGGACGCCGTCTTCTTCGCCGTCTTGCTCGCCGACGGAGCTCGCGGACGACTTCAACGGTGACGGATACGCGACCTGGCCATCGGCATGTCCAGATCGCCCACCGCCGCATACACCCCGGGCGACCCGTCGGCTTCCGTGCCGAGGACTACAAGGGTCGCAACATCGTGGGGACGAGCACGCCGCTGTGCCGCGGAAATCCACTGATGGACGCGCCGCCAGGCGGAGGTTGATGGTCAGTCCCGCGGCGTGGTACCGGTGCACCGCGCGTTGAGTCGGACGGTGACGGTGGTGCCGACGCCCACGGCGGACTCCACCGAGACCTGACCGTGGTGGGCATGGATGATCGCCTCCACGATGGCCAGGCCCAGGCCGGAACCGCCGTAGGCGCGGCTGCGGCTGGCCTCGGCACGCCAGAAGCGCTCGAAGACGCGCGGCAGGTCCTGGGGTGCGATGCCGGGGCCGTCGTCGGCCACCTCGACCTGGACGCGTCCGGGGGTGGTGGTGACGGCGACCTGCACGGCGGTCTGTGCCGGGGTGTGCTGGACAGCGTTGCCGACGAGGTTGCGCAGCACCTGCTGAAGGCGGGCGGTATCGCCGGTCACCCGGGCGGGTCCACCGGCGGTCAGCGTGATGCTGCGGTCGGGGTAGATGACCTGCGCGTCCTCCACCACACTGGCGGCCAGCGCGGTCAGATCGAGAGGGTCCTGCTCTATGGGCCTGCCGGCGTCGAGGCGGGCGAGCAGTGAGAGGTCCTCGACCAGCAACCGCATGCGGCCGACCTCGTTCTCGATGTGGCCGAGGGCGGTCTCCAGCCGCGGGCCGGTGAGTCCGCCCTGGCGGTGCAGGTCGAGCCAGCCGGAGATGGTGGACAGCGGAGTGCGCAGTTCGTGCGAGGTGTCCGCGGCCAGCGAGCGGACGGTGGCCTCAGCGCGGGCCTGCGCGTCGAAGGCCCGGTTGACGGCTTCGGCCAACTGGTCGGTCTCGCTGCGGTTTCCGCGAGTGGGAAGGCGTTCGGTCAGGTGTCCTTCGGCGATGGCGTCGGCGCTGTCGGCCATCTTGGCCAGCGGCCGCATGCCCAGCCGTAGCACGAGGACGGCGAGGGCGAGCAGCAGGACCAGAGCGCCGGCGACGATGGCCAGTTGGCGGGCGATCAGGGCGTCGGTGGTGGAGTCGTCGACGGAGGTGTCGATGGCCAGGATGAACGCGGCCGGCTGCACGGATTCGCCCGCCCGCTCCAGGGTGATGCCGGGGCTGGGGATGCGGATGGCGCTGAGGTCGTCCAGGCCCTCGACGTTGTCGTAAGCGACGACGCGACCCGCGGGGACGGCGGCGGTGACGCGTACCAGCGCTTGGGGGGCGAGGTCGGCCGCTCCGGTGGACAGCAGGATCCGGTCGTGGGCGTCGACGGCGATGCTGCCCAGCGGCGGGCCCAGCAGAGCGGAGAGCTGGTCGCCGTTGGCGACCTGGGGGCCCTGCGCGATGACGGCCCGCATACGGGCGGCGGTGTCCTGCAGGGTGCGGGCGTAGCGTTTGTGGAGGAAGTCCTCCAGCAGCAGCGCGCTGGTCACCGAGCTGGCCGTCAGCCCGGCCACGAGCAGGATGGCGAGTCCGGCCAGGATGCGCAGGCGGACGCTGGCGCGGGACAAGTGCAGGCGGCCGTGGAGGCCGGCGAGGTTCATCGGGCGGCCTGCTGTCGGAGGGTGTAGCCGACGCCGCGCACGGTGTGCAGCAGCGGGGTGCGGCCGTGGTCGATCTTGCGGCGGAGGTTGGAGACGAAGCGTTCGACGACGACCGAGTCGCCGCCGAAGTCGTACTGCCAGACGGCTTCGAGTATCTGCGATCGGGACAGCACCTGGTCCTGGTGGGACATGAGGTGGTGCAGGAGCCGGTACTCGGTGGGCGACAGGTCGATGACGTCGCCGCCGCGGCGCACCTCGTGGCGCAGGTCGTCGATCTCCAGGTCGGCGCAGCACAGTGTCGACTCCTCCGCGGTGGGCGGGCCGCCTCGGGCCCGGCGGAGCAGTGCCTGGAGGCGGGCGCCGACCTCGACGACGCTGAACGGCTTGGTGACGTAGTCGTCGCCGCCCAGGCGCAGGCCGCGAACCCGGTCCTCCACCGCGTCACGTGCGGTGAGGAACAGCACGGGGACCGTGATGCCCTGTTCCCGCAGAAGCTGAAGGATCTCGAAGCCGTCCGCCCCGGGGAGCATGACGTCCAGGACGATGACGTCGGGCGAGCGGCGGGCGACCTGGGCCAGCGCCTCGGTCAGGTCGCCCGCCACGTCCACGCTGAATCCGGCGAAAGTGAGCGCGGAGATCAGCAACTGCCGGATACCAGGGTCGTCGTCGATGACCAGGACGCTGTCAGGGCCTTGGCCGGCGTCGGCAGGGACATCGCTGACACTCATCTGTGCTCCTTGAGTTGGGACGGCGGCCGCCCGCTCCCCGGTACCGGCGGAATTGTTCATCGTGCCGCGGACTCGCTCTCCCGATGGGGCCCGGCGAGTGCTGTCGCGGGCACCTGGTCGAGCTTGACGTTGTCGCCTTCGACGTCCAGGTGCGGCAGGATGCGGTCCAGGCGGCGCGGGATCCGCCAGGCGCGGTCGCCGAGCAGAGCGAGGACCGCGGGCACGAGGGTCATCCGGACCAGGAACGCGTCGACCAGGACGCCGAAAGCGAGTGCGAAGGCGATCGGCATGACGTCGGGGTCCTCGCCGAACAAGAAGGCGACGAAGACCGTGATCATGATCAGGGCGGCGGAGGTGACCACCCGTGAGGCGTTGCGTGCTCCGACGAGGATCGCACGGAGGGCGTCCTTGCGATGGCCGTAGTCCTCGCGCATCGCGGAAACGAGGAACACCTCGTAGTCCATGGCCAGGCCGAAGAGCACTGCCATGACGATGATGGGGGCGAAGCTGGCGACCGGGCCGAGACTGGGCACGCCCAGCAGTCCGGACAGCCACCCCCACTGGAAGACGGCGACGGTCGCGCCGAAGGCCGCGCCGACCGAGAGCAGGAATCCGACGGTGGCCTTGACGGGGATGGCGATGGACCGGAAGGCGATCATCAACAGCAGCAGGGACAGGCCCACGACGACGACTGCGAACGGGATCAGCGCGCCGCTGAGCTTGGTGGAGACATCGATACTGACGGCGGTCTGGCCGGTGACAGCAACGTAGCTGCCGCCCTGCCGGGCGACTGCTGCGGTGGCCGTGTTCAGACGGGAGACCAGATCGCTGGTGGCCTGGCTGCGCGGGCTGGTGGTCGGGGTGACCTGGATACGTGCGGCCGCCCGGTCCTTCGCGGTTTCGATCCCGCTGATGTCCGCGATGCCGTGTACGTCATGGAGTTTCTTCTCCACTGCCGTGGCCGTGGCCGTGGCGTTGTCGCCCTCGACCAGGACAATCAGCGGGCCGTTGGCGCCGGGGCCGAAGGCAGCGCTGATCGTGTCGTACGCCTGGCGGGTGGACGTCGACTTCGACCACGACCCGTCGTCGGTCAGGGCCGTTTCCAGTTGCAGAGCGGGGGCGGCGATCGCCAGGAGCCCGACGGTCACGACGATCAGGTTGCGCACCGGGTGCCGCAGAACACCGCCCACCCACCTCGTGCCCATGGTCGCCTTGTCCGGGTGGGCGGTACGGGCCGCCCGTGAGCCCGGCTTGGGAATGAGCCTGCGCCCGAAGGCGGCCAGCAGGGCGGGCAGCAGTGTCAGCGCCATGATCACGGCCATCGCGACGGCGCCCGCCGAGGCCAGGCCCATGGAGGTCAGCATCGGCACACCGGCGACCGACAGCCCGGCCAGGGCGACGAGCACGGTCGCCCCGGCGAACACGACCGCGCTGCCCGCGGTCGCGGTGGCCCTCGCCACCGATTCCCTGACGGGCATGCCCGCTGCGAGCTGCGACCGGTGACGCGAGACGATGAACAGCGCGTAGTCGATGCCGACCGCAAGACCGAGCATGATCGCCAGGGTGGGGGCGTTCTCGGAGATTCCGACCACTGAGGACAGGCCCAAGATTGCCATCATGCTGCCGACCACGCCGAAGACAGCGGTAAGCAGCGGCATCCCGGCCGCCAGCATCGAACCGAAGGTGATGAACAGGATCGCCAGGGCGACGAGGATGCCGATCAACTCGGTCGCCGGGGACGTCGACGGCGCGAAGGCGTCACCGCCGTACACCACCGTCAGACCGGCCTTCTCCGCGGAGGCCCCGGTGGCCTTCAGAGCGTCCAGCGTGCCGGCCGGGACGTCGCTGTCCTTGGCCGCCGTGAAGGTCACATCGGCGACCGCGGTCCGGCCGTCTGCCGAGACCGGACCGACCTTGAAGGGATCGCCGACCGAGGTCACACCGCTGACGTGACCGGCCGCCGTGAGGCCGCTCTGCAACGGCTGCCGCAGCGCGGGCTCGGTCAGCTTGTGACCAGGCGGCGCCTGGAAGACGACCTGCGCGGACTGCTTGTCCGGGTCCGGCCAGTGCTGGTCCATCTTCGTCAGCGCGGTCTGCGCCGGGGAACCGGGGATGGAATCGGTGTTCTGGAATGAGCCGGGGAACAGCAGTCCCAGGCCGACAATGGCTGCCAGGGCGACCAGCCATCCGATCAGCATCGTGCGCCACCGGCGGGCACCGAAAGCGCCCAGCCGGTACAGGAACGTAGCCATGACCAAATCCCTCATCAAGTAGTGGAAGTGACATGACTGATGCTGGTCGGCACACTTGACGGCCGACGCACCCTGCGCTTGACGGTTCCTTGACGGTTTGGGCGAGACCGCGCGGTGCGTTCGCCGACGCCTGCGAACGAGCCGGGGAAGGAGTATGAGCGCGGTCGGCAGCAGTGCGGACAACGCGGCTGCGGAGAACTGGAACGCGTCCATGAAGTGGGAGACAGTCAGGGGCGCGAAGGCATGACCCACCGCTCGCCACGCTGCGTTCCGCTGCGCCAGCCGCTGCAACACCCGACGCCGGCACTCCCGCCTCGGACAACGCTCCCCGATGGTCGACGAGAACGCGCCCTTCGCACCCTCACCCGCCGACGCACCCTCAGGCTTCCGGGACAGCACACGGGATGGATGGCCACCGCCCCGACGACCCCGAGGTCCCTGGGCACAGAACCCGGCGTACAGCCCGCCTCGTCCGCCGGCGGCCGTGGTCATAATCCGTATCCTCCGGTACCGACCGCTCTGCTCGATGACGACGCCCGCAACCTGGAGGCAGAGTCCGGACGCGGACTTCTGATCGTCGAGGCTCTCGCGACGGCCTGGGGTAGCTCACCCGCGGGGCGCGGTAAAACCACCTGGTTCGAGATCGGCGTTCGCGGAGACGAGCCGCCACGAACGGAGGGCGCCCGGTGACTCGTGCGGCCCGGCGAGGAAGGCACTCGGAGATCACTCCTCGTCCTCGCCGATCCGGAAGAGCTTGTCGATTCCCAGCGTCTCCGCCAGGTTCACAGCCCTGTTGGCAGCTCCCACGGCGTTGATCGCGGCCATGGCGCACGTATCGCGACTTCTTCTGCCGCGAGCTGGACGCCCGCTGGAGACCTTCGTTCCGTGTCCGCCACCGGTGCCCGGTCTTCTGCCCGATCCCGAGCTGCTTGCAGGCGTCCACGGTGCCCACCCCGGCTGCCAGCAGGCGCCAGTACTCCACCTCGAACTCCAGCCTGCGATTACGCCCCCGGCTCGCCATCAACACACCCCTGATGATCAAGGAATGTTGCGACAAGCGTTAGCCTCGATCGTTCATGAGCCGTCGTCGGGTCGCTGACGGCGACTCCGTCCTTGTGTGGTGCGGATGTTCCGAAGCCGGGGCAGGCTGAGGGCTTCGGCGGCCGTGTACTCCTCGACCGCGATGACCCTCATGCCCGCCGTCCGCCGTCGACCGACAGCGCGATCCCGGTGATGTAGGACGCGGCGTCCGAGCAGAGCCAGACTGCGGCTGCGGCGGCCTCTTCCGATGTGGCCATCCGGCCGAGTGGGGTGATCGCCTCCTGAATCGCGATCAAGTCGGTGCCGGCCGCCACCCTTTCGAAGCCGGGTGTACGGGTCGGGCCGGGGCAGACGGCGTTGACGCGGATGTCGTGCGGCGCGTAGTCCACGGCGGCGACCTTGGTGAGCCCGACGATGCCGTGCTTGGCTGCCACGTAGGCGGGGGCGGTCGGGATTGCGTACAGGCCGCCGTTGGAGGCGACGTTGACGATCGCGCCGCCGCCGCGGCTCTGCAGAGCGGGTAGCTCGTACTTCATGCAGAGGAAGGTCCCGCCCAGGTTGACATGGGTCACGCGCTCGAACTCCTCCAGGGGCATCTGGTCGAGCTGCCGGTGGTGTGAGTCCAGGCCGGCGTTGTTCACGGCGAAGTCGAGGCCGCCGTACGTCTCGACCGTGCGTTCGACGGCCGTCCGCACCGCGTCCTCGTCGGCGATGTCGACGCTGAGTGCCAGTGCCTCTCCGCCGTCCTTCCTGATCATTTCGGTGGTCTCGACGGCTGTGGCCTCGTTGATGTCGGTGACGGTGACGGTGGCGCCCTGGCGGGCCAGCTCGATCGCCGTCGCGCGGCCGATTCCGCTTCCAGCACCCGTCACGAGTCCGATTTTTCCTGAGAAGTTGCTCATGATGACCTTCCGATGCAGTTACTCGCACCAGGCGATGCCTGATTCGCCCAGGCGATTTTGTTCGGGGTACCGCGACGGCCGGTGCTCGCTGACCTCGACGTGCCGGACGAGGGGCAGCCCCCTGTCACGCGTCGGTGCCGGGCACGGCCGTCTACACAACCGCGATCGCGGTTGCCGATGGTGGTTCGCTCCCGCCTTGTGGACAACGGGGGCTGTCGCGTCAACCGATGACTAACTCAGGGGTACGACGATTCCGGTACCGTGCCGGCCCGTCTCCGCCTCGTCCAGCAACAAGGAGGCCAGCGTGGCCCGGGAGATTCGGGGCGGCAGCAGCGGACGCCGCAGGTCCGCCAGTGGCACGATGTGGCGGGTAGGGCTGAGAGGGCCATCGGTGACGTCCGGGGCGTGGAACACCGTAGCGCCGGCATCCAGGGCGATCTGGTCGGCCTCGACCTTCTCGGCCAGCTCCGAGCCGACGAACATCCGCATCACCCCCGCATAGATCAGCCCACCCGATCGACTCGACACGCCCGAGCCCAGTGCGCCGAGCCATACCGTCGCGCGAACGTTCGCCGCGGCGAGCGCCCTGGCCCCGGCGACCAGTGCGCCCGGGCCGTCGCCCTTACCGATACCGATGGCGGAGACGGCCACGTCGACGTCGGTCAGGTCGGGGAAGCTCTGCGGGACGGTGACATCCGCCTTCCGGACCTCGACCTGCCGCGACGCGGGCACGGTGACCTGGGCCGGCGTGCGAACCAGGGCCACGACCTCGTGTCCCCGTTCCAGCGCTTTATCGACGAGCGTGCTTCCGGTCCGCCCTGACGCTCCGAGTACGGCTATGCGCATGATCATTCACTCTCTAACTGAACAACTGTTGGTTACTTCAGTAAACAACTGTTGGTTAGTGATGTCAAGGGTGAGCTGCCTGTACGGTGAACATCTGTTGCTCAACTGTTCGCACTGGTCAGAAGGGGGCGAAGATGTCGTCTCAGGAGCGCTCCGCTCCCCGTCGCCGCAATCCGCGCGGGCAGGGGCAGGTTCTCAAGGCCCAGCTCGTAGACGCCGCGGCGAAGCTGCTGTCCACCCTTGATCAGCCGGAGACGCTGACGCTGCGGCAGGTAGCGCGTGAGGTCGGGGTGGCACCTGCCAGCATTTACAGCCACTTCCCCGACCTGAGCGCATTGATCCAGCACGTGCTGCGGCTGCGCTATGAGGAACTGGCCCGTTTGATGGACCAGGCCGCGCAGTCAGCCCCGGATCCACTGGTCGACCTCGTCGCCCGGTGCGCGGCCTACGTGCGCTGGGGAGTCGGCCAGCCCGGCCATTACCGCACTCTCTTCGGCGGGCGGATGCCGGACGACCTTGTCCCCGGATCAGCGCACGGCGCCGGGGCCGAACCGCTCGAGGCCGTCGTGACCTCCCTGGCTGCCGCCGCCGAGGGAGAGCGCAGGCAGCCCTCGGCGGAGCAGCAGTGGCAGGCCGGCCTCATGCTCTGGACCGCGCTGCACGGCCTGGTCAGCCTCTACAACGACCACGGGAACATTCCCTGGCCACCCCTGGACGACCTGATCGCCGACCTGCTCAGCCTGCACACAGCCCGCCCGGCAGCCGAGATCGCGGCCCTCCTGCCCCAGTGCGGGGATGACCCGGGCTTGGCCCCGGACTCCATCTGACAGCTGATCACGCGCCGGGGAGGGTGCGATGCCCGTGTCCGCCTCCTCTCCCGTCGGCGCCGCCGCTCCGGCCGTCGCGCCGAAGGTCGGCGCGGCGGTTGCGAGCAGGACAAGTAGGGGGCGGCAGAACAGTGCGGCTGTCGGCTGACTCCGATGCCCAGCCGAAGCAGCAGAACAGGCAGTCGCACCGGCGGGGTCTCGCGCTCCTGTTCGGCGAGCATCCCACGGCTGCCGAGCGGCTCGCCCGCCACGCCGTCTTCTCCGGACAAGACCCCCTGCCCGAGCTGGGCGACCTTGCCGACGAGGCGCTGCGGTCAGATGCGCAGCACACGTCTGGCGTTCAGATGGGCAACCTTCTCCTTCACCTGAGATGGAAGGTCAGCCTTCTCGATCGAGGCCACCGCGTCGGCCGTAACCTCGTACGGGTAGTCGACCGCGAACATGACCGCGTCGGCCCCGATGGTCAGCACGGCGGCTTGTACGGCCTCCGGGGCCAGTACCCCGCTCGTGGTGATCAGGATGTTGCTCCCGAAGTACTGCGACGGCATCCGCTGGAGCGGTTCGTCGACCCGGAGCGAGCGGTAGCGCGAGTCGATGCGGGAGCGTTGGAACGGCAGGAACTCGCCGAGGTGCCCGAGGATCAGGGTTGCGGCGGGGTGCCGGTCGAACACTCCGGCATAGATCAGCCGCATGGCGTGGCCGCCGGTTTCGGCCTGCCAGCTCCAGCTGGCCCCGTACATCTCGGGCCGTCCGCGCATCACGTGCCAGTCGTCGCAGGGCAGCGAGCCGGGGTGCAGGTACAACGGCACACGGAGCTCTTCCAGCGCGCTCCACAGTTCCTCATATGCGGGATCGTCCAGGTATCGGCCCTGCGTGTGGTCGTTGACCAAGGCACCTTTGAATCCGAGCTGCTCGACGCAGCGTTGGAGTTCGGTCACGGCGGCTGCAGGGTCCTGCAGGGGCAGGGCGGCGAACCCCCTGAAGCGGGTGGGGTGGCGGGCGATGGTCTGGGCGAGGAAGTCGTTGGCAAACCGGGCGTTGTCGACGGCGGCGCCGGCGTCGGTGTCGGCTTGGATGCCGGGGACGCTCAGCGACAGGATCTGAATGTCGATGCCGTGTGCGTCCATGTCGGGAAGACGGTGCTCCTCAAAGTCACCCAGGCGTCGTCCCCAGTCCTTGACGTACTGGTCGCTGACCTGGATCTTCTGGGGCGACGAGGGTTGGCGCGAGAACAACTCCGGGATGATGAAAGCTTCTTCCAACGCGATGTAGGTCATGGCAGGGCTCCTTCGTCGTGCCTTGTGGTGGTGTGGCGGTGATCGGAGGCGGTAGGCAGGTCTCGGACAGACGGGCCCCGCTATCAGGAACGATGCTGCTGGCCTCGGCGTCGGGCAGCCCGGGGCAGCGTTCAATGCTCTAGGGTCTGCCGTTCGCTGATCGGGACGGAGCGGAACCGAGAGCGGTGCCACGTCGCGTACGGTGAGCGGCGCCGATCCGTGCGTACCAGTCGATGAGTTCTGGTCTGTCGACGCTGCCGGGGTCGACCACGGTGTCCTGAGCGTCTCCGCGCAGCAGACGTTTCACGGGGACTTCGAGTTTCTTGCCGGTGCGGGTGTGCGGGATACCGGGGGCTTGGATGATCTCGTCGGGTACGTGGCGGGGGGAGGCTCCGTGGCGTATGGCGTTGCGGATCTTCTCGCGCAGCACGTCGTCGACGTCGGTGCCGTCGGTGGTGGTGACGAACAACGGCATCCAGTAGTCGCCGCCGTCCTGCTCGATCCCGACGACGAGAGCTTCTGCGATCTCCGTGAGCTCCTCCACCGGGCCGTATATGTCGCTGCTGCCCATGCGTATGCCGTGGCGGTTCAAGGTCGCGTCGGACCGGCCATGCATGATCACCGAGCCCTGATCGGTGATGGTGATCCAGTCGCCGTGCCGCCACACTCCCGGGTATACGTCGAAGTAGGCGTTGCGGTAGCGGGAGCCGTCCGGATCGTCCCAGAAGAAGAGCGGCATCGACGGCATTGGCCGGAGTACTACCAGTTCCCCCACCTCGCCCCGCACCGGCTTCCCGTCCGGGCCGAAGGCTTCCACGGACACGCCCAGGCAGGGGGCGGACAGCTCCCCGGCCCAGACCGGAGTGGTGGGGGTGGCACCGAGGAACGCGGTGACCACGTCGGTGCCGCCGCTGGTACACACCACCTGTGCCCGGGGCCCGAGCTCGCCGGCGACCCAGTGCTGCAGGTCGCCGGGGAACGTCGAGCCGGTGACGCCCAGGCGCTCGAGCGAGGCCGGACAGTGGTCGGTGATCCGCACGCCAGCCTTGCGACACGCCGCCAGGTAGCCGGGGCTGGTACCCAGGACCTTCACCTCCAGGCCGGCCGCGAGCTGCCAGAGCGCATCGGTATCGGGATACGTCGGGCTGCCCTCGTAACACACGGCTGTGGCACCCAGCAGCAGACCAGCGACCAAGACGTTCCACATCATCCAGCTCGGCGTGGTGTGCCACAGCAGGCGGTCCCCGGCGCGCAGGCCAAGCTGCAGGCCCAGGTTTTTGAGCTGCTCGAGCACGACCCCGCCGTGCCCGTGCACGATGCCCTTCGGCCGTCCGGTCGTGCCCGAGGAGAACACGACCCACAGCGGATGGTCGAACGGGACGGGGCGGGGTGCGAAGTCGGCGTCGTGCTCGGTGAGCGCGGACCACCCAAGGGCGTCGGGCACCCGTGTCGCGTCCCCTACAACGATGGTCGCCGCCAGGGTCGGCAGTGCGTCGCGCAGGGCTTGTACGTCGGGGCAGCGGTCGATGTGCTTCCCGCCGTGGAGGCAGCCGGTCGCGGCGATCAGCACGGTCGGCTGGAGTTGTGTGAACCGTGCTTCGGCCGCGGCCGCGGTGTAGTCCTGCCCGCACACCGCCCAGGTCGCGCCCAGGCTGGCGGTGGCGAGGAAGGCTGTGATGGCCTCTACCCCGTTGGGGAGGTATCCCACCACCCGGTCACCCATGCGCACGCCAAGTCCGGTGAGTGCCTGCGCGAGTGAGGCGACCTGGCGGCGCAGTTGGTGCCAGGTGATGGCCACCGGGCCGGTGTCCTCGGTCACCGTGATGACGGCGGTGCCGGTCCGGTCGCGGAACACCTCGGCCGTGTAGTTCAGCGTGCTGCCGGGGAACCACACGCTTCCCGGCATGGCCTCGGTCGCCAGCGCGGGTCCCGCTGGGCGCTCGGGCAGACGGAAGTAGTCCCACACCGCGGCCCAGAAGCCGTTCACGTCGTCAACCGACCACGCCCACAGCTTGCGGTAGTCACCGCTCAGGTCACGTCCTGCGTGCTGTGAGGCGAACCGTGTGAAGTCGGTGATCCGGGCGTTTTCGACGGCCTGTGTCGTCGGGGTCCAGTCCGGTGGCTTCGTGCTCATGAGGTGTCCCCCGCCTTCGCTACTTCGAGCAGTGCGACCGTCGTGTGCACTGCCTTTGTGGCCATGGCCTCGCGCAGGGGGAGGCCATGGGTGTCGGCGAGGGTGACGAAGAGCCGGTTCCCGCCGTCGCCGCAGCATGCGATCGGCAGCAGCGTCCCGGTGCCGATCGAGGTGACCAGCTCGTTCTCCCGCACCAGGGCGACGGCGTGTCCGGTCGTGGTGGCCACCCAGACTCCGTCTTGTGTCGCCCAGATTCCGTCCGGCCGGACGTCGTCGCCGATCAGGTGGGCGAGGTCGGCGTAGGTGCGACGGTCCGTGAGGGCGCCGTCGTCTGCGACGGTGAAGGCGGTCAGTCGTTGCCGGGTGGTCTCGGCGACAACCAGGGTGCGGCCGTCGCCGGCGAAGGCCAGCCCGTTGGGGAACTCAACGTCTTCGGCGGCCACGTGTACCGCTCCGTCTGCAGCAACGCGCAGCAGCCGACCCGGTCGCAATGGTTCACCGGCGTGCGCGGCGAAGCCGACGTCATCCACGTAAAGGTTGCCGTGCGGGTCGCCGACCATGTCGCCGAGCGGACCGGTGGCCACCGCGCTCAGGTCCGCGTAGGTGTCGAATTGCTCACCGGTCCACACGCCGATACGCCGTTGATGCATCATGGCCCCGACCAGCCGCCCGTCCGGCAGGAACCAAAGGCCGTTGGGGATGGCATCCAGCGGGATGCCGCGCCAGGGGCCGTCGTGGTCGGTCCACAGCTTTCCGCCCTGGGTGTCGGACAGCCACAGTGCACCGCGCTGCCAGCGGGGGCCCTCCCCCCACGTCATTCCGGCCGCGTACTCCTTCACGCGCCCACCTCCTGTACCGATGCCGTCCGCGCCAGGTCGCGGGTGGCCCGCTCCAGTTCCGCCGTGTCGGCGACGAGCGCGAAGGTGTAGCGATCCGGACGGATGATTGCCGCTGCCGCCGCGTGTTCGGCCAGCCAGCGGTCGATGACCGGCCCCGTCTCCGGGACGGCCACCACGCCGAGTTGGCGCCATAGCTGCTGCACGTCCACGGACACGGCGGAGGTGACCTCCGGCTTCCCCACGACGGTGAAGCCGTATCCGCTCACATCGTCCAGCTTCTCCCCGTTCGCGCCGCGTGGCTGCGGGCTCAGTTGCCCGATGGCTCCGCCGGGCTGGGCAACCACGCCTGGCCCCAGCAGCGGCCGGTACCTCTCGATCGTCTGCGTTCCGTTCAGCTCCGGGAACGCGCCCATTCCGAGGGCTTCGATCAGGTTGGACTGCCGAGCGGATTCCTCGATGTAAGGGCGCACGTGCGCAGCCCGCTCGCTTTCGTAGGTGTCGAGCAGGGCTTGGGGACTTTCGCCCTTGACCACGGCGGCGAGCTTCCACGCCAGGTTCGCGGCATCGCGCAGCCCGGAGCACATGCCCTGGCCGAGCATGGGAGGCATTTCGTGCGCGGCGTCGCCGGCGAGCAGCAGGCGGTCGGACCGCCAGCCGTGCACGAGCCGGGCGTGCCATTCGTAGGTGTCGGTACGCATGATGCGGTAGCTGCCCGGTTCCAGCCAGCGGCTCAGCAGGTCGTACACCGACTGCGGTCGTTCGAGCTCTGCCGCGTCGTCCTCGTCGAGGAGCATGAACTCGAAGCGGAGCATGGGCGGGAAGATCGGGACGTAGGTCACGGGCCGCTTCCCCTCGCACCAGATGAATCCGCTGTCCGCCGGGAGCTGTGCAGGGTGTTCGAAGGGGTGGATGTCGACGATGAGGGAACGCTGAGTGCCGTGGAGGTCCTCGACCTCGGCGTTCATCGCCTGACGGACGAAGGAGTTGGCGCCGTCCGAGCCGACGGCGTAGCCGGCCGTGAGAGTGGTTTCGGCTCCGGTCGACCGGTCGAGCAGCGTGAGCCGCACCGCTTTGTCGTCCTGCTCGATCGCGGTGGCCGTCCAGCCGAACCAGAGGTCCGCGTTCGCGTCGGCCGCCAGCAGACCCCGCAGCCGCGACTCGAAGTCGGGCTGGTGGAACTGGTAGTCGGTGCGCCAGCCCTGGTCGGACTCCTCCTCGGGCAGCGTCTGCTGGAGGAAGGCCTGCCCGTCCTCCCGGTGCAGTGTCCAGGCGGCTTGGCGCAGGAACTGGTGTTCCATGTCCTGCGCGCCGAGGGTCTGCAGAAGGCGCATGGTCTCGTCGTCGAGATGCGTGGCGCGCGGATGCTGGCAGACGAGCCGGTTGGGGTCGATGGCGGCGACCCGGATCCCCTTCATGGCCAACAGCCGTGCGAGAGCCAGTCCGACCGGGCCGCAGCCGACGACGGCGATGTCGTAGGTGTCCATGATGCGCTCTTTCATTTTGTGTGTCCGGCCGTCGGCTCTTTGGCGCGCGGCGCGGGGGCGAGACGGCCCTGATTCTGGGATGTCCGTCCGCCGACAGCCAGGGCGAGGGCCGCGCCGAGGACGGCGGGGACGGCGAAGAGGACGAAGTTCCAGCGGGGTTCCAGGCCGGCCGCGAGGATCCAGCCGCCGAACGTGGGGCCGGCGATGGCGCCGATGCGGCCCACCCCGAGCGCGACACCCACCGCGCTGGCCCTTGCGGTCACCGGGTAGGAACGTGAGATGTACACGTTGATCAGTCCCTGGACGCCGACCGCGCCGCAGCCGCCGACTATCACGATGCCGTAAAGCACCGGCAGCGGCAGTTGGGCGCTCATGGCGACGATCGCGGCGGCTCCGAGGGCGAAACTGGCCGTGATCGGGCCCCTCGATCCGGCACGGTCAGCCAGCAGCGCCATCGCGAGCCCGCCGACGGTGGCACCGAGGTTCAGCAGCACGAGGAAGGTCTGTGAGTCCTGCAGCGGATAGTCCGCCGTCTGCATCAGCCGCGGCAGCCAGGTGTTCATGCCGAAGATGAGCAAGAACGACAGGGCCGCCATGGCGCAGAACATCAGGGTGGTGCCGCGGTAGGGCGGTCTGAGCACCAGCCGGACACCACGGTTGCCGAGGTCGGGGGCCGACGCGCTGACCGCCTGGTGGTACTCCGTGGACTCGGGCAGCCAGACGAAGGCCATGGGCAGCAGAAGCAGACCGGCGATGCCGCCGACCAGGTACTCCTGGTGGAAACTGTGCCCACTCAGCAGTGTGTTGGCGACGAGGGCCGCGAACGAACCGCCGATGGCGGTCCCACACTGGACGATGCCCGAGTAAAGGTTCTTTCGCCTGTCCGGGGCCAGTTCGAAGATCAGTGGGCCCATCGCCGGGTAGATCGCACCGACACCGAGCCCGACGACGAATCGGCCGACGCCGAACAGTGATGGAAGGGGTGCCACGGCGCAGGCGAACATCCCGGCACTGACCACCGCGATACTGATCAGGGTCGTGCGGCGCCGGCCAAACCGGTCGGTGAACTGGCCGACCAGCAGGGAGCCGACGAGCATGCCGATCGGAGTGAGGCTGCCGAGCAGGCCGACGAAGGCGACGGAGAGGTGCCAGGGACGGTAGCCCAGCAGCAGCGGAGTGGTCGCACCGTAGGCGACGAGGTCGAAGCCCTCCAGTGTCATCACAGCCAGGCCCACGGCGAGTGCGGTGCCTGACGGCGATGAAGGGCCCGGGGACGGTTGGTCGCGCCGACGGACGAAGGCTGGTGTGCTCAATGTTCCGGCTCCGATTTCAGCAGTCTCACCCGTCGCGACTGCTGACCGCGGCGCTGCGGGAAAGGGGCGGAGGTGTCTCTGTGCGGCTCGCCGACGGCGGGTCGGCGCAGGAATGCGGCTCGGGGCCTCATCCGTGTGATGCGGGCGGGGCAACGCGCCCCGCCGCGGTTTCCGGTGTCGGGCGCTCTCAGTTATTTGCCTTATGGGCGCCGGCCATCAGCGCGGCCAGGTCTTCGGGAGCGAGGAACGACGGCGGCGGCGGAGGCCCCCAGGTGTAGAGCGCCTGCATTCCTTCGAAGGATCGTGGCGTCCACAGCTGGTCGTCGACGATGCAGTCCATGTCGGCGTAGTACTCGCTGAAGTTGCCGGCCGGATCCTTGAGGTACCAGAAGAAGTTTGAGCCGATGTGATGGCGGCCGAGCCCCCACACATGGCGTTCCGGGTGCTCGGTGAGCATGCGCGTGGCGCCCCGGCCCACCTCGTCGACATCCGTCACCTGCCAGGAGGTGTGGTGCAGGAAGTTGAGCGGCGCCTGCTGCACCAGGACGTTGTGGTGGTCGGTGGAGCAGCGCAGGAACGCGGCCGAGCCGGGCACAACATCGCTGACCTTGAATCCGAGTCCTTCGGTGAAGAACCGCTGTGTCGACTCCTGTTCCACCGAACCGATGACGACGTGGCCCAGGGCCAGGGGCCGGACCGGGTCGGTGCGGGAGAGTACGGGTGCTCGGGTGCCGGCACGGTCCAGGCGTCCGGGACCGTTGTACGGGGTGGCCGGGACGGTGATCCGAGTCAGCCGGGGTGCGATGCGCACTTCCACCGAGATACCGGCGATGGGTTCCGTGGTACGCAGGGCGTTGGCGTCGCGTTCGCAGGACAGCTCGAGCCGTTCCAGGTTCGCGGCGATCCGGCCCAGGTCGTCGCCGTCGTCGGCGGCGACCGTCATCGCCAGCAGGCGCCGGACGGGGGAATGTTCGAGGAAGAACTGTTCACCGCCTTCGACGGTGACGAACCGTCCGGGTGCCACCTGTTCGAGTCCGAAGTCGACGTAGTAGTCGGCAGCCTCGGCCACGTTCGGCACGCCGACGGTGAGTGACTGCAGTCTGTGCAAGGCCATGGTGGTGCCCTTCTCTCAGGCGGCGACACAGGTCTGCCGGAGCTGTCCTATGCCCTCGATGCGGGTGATGACCTCGTCTCCTGGCCGCAGGTAGCGCTGAGGGGTGCGGGCGTGTCCGACTCCTGCGGGAGTGCCGGTGAAGATCAGATCGCCCGGCAGCAACGGGCAGACCGCGGACAGCCCTGCGATCAATTCCGCGACCGGGAAGATCATCGACGAGGTGCGGGACTTCTGGACGCTCTCCCCGTTGACGAGGCATTCGATCGCCAGGTCGTCCGGATCCGCGAACTCGTCGGGCGTAACCAGTACCGGCCCGGTCGGCGCGAATCCGGGGAAGGACTTGCCGAGGGAGAACTGCGGCACGGGGCCGACGGACTGCACCTCGCGCTCGGAGTAGTCCTGCCCCGCGGTCAGCCCGGCCACGTAGGACCAGGCGTCCCCGGCGGCCACGTGCTCCGCCCGGCGCCCCATCACCACCACAAGCTCGGCTTCCCAGTCGACGCGGCCGCTGGGCAGCCTCAGCTGCGTGTCCGGGCCGGTGAGGGCCGTGGCGAACTTGGTGAAGACCGACGGGGACTCAGGCGCCGCCAGGCTGGCCTCTTCGGCGTGGCCGCGGTAGTTCAACCCGATCGCGAACACCTGCCGCGGCGTCGGCGAAACGCTGCCGTCCGGCCCAGTCGATCCGTGGGCGCCTGCAGGCTCCAGCTTTGCAGCCCACGACCGGAACGCGTCCCACTCCTCGAACACTGCCAGCGGATCAGCCGAAAACCGACCAGCACTGGCTTGCTCGACATCGATCACCGCCTCTCCGGTCACCAGACACATCCGTCCGGATCGGGTCGTCGTCCTCATGGTGCGCTGCCTCCGGTGCTCTTGCTGCTGAATGTCTGGAGTCAACGCCCTCGCCGTCGATACGTCAATGAAATCTCGAGATTTTTATAAAATACCTAGAGGGGCTAGTATCTTCGACATGACCACGACCCGCTCCACGACACGCGCCGAGGAGATCTACAAGCGGCTGCGCGCGGACATCCTCAACGGACGGCACGAGCCCGGTTCACGTCTGCGCGTGGAAGCCCTGAAGGACAGCTACGGCGCCAGCAGCGGGGTACTACGGGAAGCGCTGCCCCGGCTGGTCGGCCAAGGACTGGCGACCTTCGCGCCGCAGCAAGGGTTCCGGGTCGTCACCGTTTCCCCCGAGCGCCTGCAGGAGCTGACCGAGGCCCGCGTATTCATCGAAACCCACGTGGTCCGGGAGTCCGTCGCCGCCGGCACCATCGAGTGGGAGTCCGATCTGCTCGCGGCACACCACCATCTCGCCCGCACTGCGTACTTCAGCGACGACGGAGCCCTCAGCGAACGCTGGCTGAACGCCCACGCCCGCTTCCACGGCATCCTGCTGGAGGGATGTCCCAACCGGCAGCTGCGGGACATCGCCACACAGCTGCGCGATGCCGCTGAGATCTACCGCTGCTGGGCCCGCACACCGGCCGAGCACAGCCACCGCGATGTCGCCGCAGAACACAAGATGATCTGCGATCGCGCCATCGCCCGGGATGTACCAGGCGTCGTCGAGGCACTCAGCCAGCACATCAACATCACCACGCAACTACTGCTCAACGATTACGAGCGGCACGAGGAAAAAGGCAAGCAGGACCCCGGCTCCCCATTTGGTTGTTGAAAGAAACGCGCTGGTCAGCGAGCCTGCCTCTCGCCGTGGTCTCGGCGGCGGTCGTTCACCGCGCCCAGGCAGTCGGTGTCATCTAATTAGGCTGGTGTAGGGTCTCGCCGCTCGTGACATGTCGATCTTGCGTGACCTGGGCGTTCTTGGCTGTCTCACGGCCTTGTCACCCATGATCAGTCTCACATCCGTGGCATTTCCTCGCGAGGGCGAGGTCGAGATCAGGCGGCTTGCCCGAGTCGGCCGAGTACACCACGCTGAGCCCCGAGCACGAGGGCTACCGGCGAGCCCAGATCGCGCACCGATGCGTTTCCCGCGCCGCGCTGGTCTATACGCCGGACACCCACGGACGGAAGGCTGCGCCATGCGGAAACTGATCTACGGCATGAACCTGACCCTGGACGGCTACATCGCCGCGGCCGGCGACGACATCGGCTGGAGCGGACCGCCGAGCGACGAGCTGTTCCAGTGGTGGCTCGACCACGAGCAGGCGAGTGGCCTGTCGCTGTACGGGCGCAAGCTGTGGGAGACGATGAGCTCCTACTGGCCGACCGGCGACCAGCAGCCGGGCGCCACCCCGGCGGAGATCGAGTTCGCGCGGAACTGGCGGGACACGCCGAAGGTGGTGTTCTCCTCGACGATCGACAAGGTCGACTGGAACACCCGCCTGGTCACCAGCGACGCGATCGCCGAGATCACCCGGCTCAAGGCCGAGGACGGCGGCGCAATGAACATCGGCGGCGCAACGCTCGCCGGGGCGGCCATGCGCGCCGGGCTGATCGACGAGTACGCGATCGCCGCCTATCCGGTCCTGGTGGGCGGCGGCACGCCGTTCTTCACCGCGCTGGACAGCTGGGTGAACCTGAACCTGGTGGAGACGCGGACGTTTCCCGGCGGCGTGGTCCTGACCAGGTACGAGACGAGGCGCTGAGCAGCAGCACCCACGCGCTAGTCTCACGGGGATGTCGTATACGACATCGGTACGACACGGCCCGTGAGATTACGACATCAGCCGCGAGACCTCCATCGCTGTATGTTCTCGCGACTTAGGAAAGCGCCACCATCCTGAGACAAAAGCACCCGTCCGCCGCGTGAGACGGTCCGGAGAACAACTGGTCAGCGCGATGCTCTCTGCCGCAAGAGCCTAGGCAGAGGACGGCGATCCGCATGGCATGTCCGGGCAGATAGGCGACGTAAGTCCTTTCCTGGTCCAGTGGTTGCTCGCCTCCGGCTCGGTCGCCATGGCCGCTGCGGGCCCCGTCATCACCGCGCTCCTCGCCGACCTCACCGATAGCCGCGCCTGATCTCAAGCGCCGCTCGGCTCCCCGGCGCTCCGGCCTCGCAACACCGGCGACGCCGCGGCAACAGCGCGTACGGGGTGCCGGGAGTTTGGATTCAGCGCCCCCGTTCCCGCAGTCACGGCTGCGGGAACGGGGGCGCCGCGTTCAGGCATGGGGCAGGAGCCCATCCACCCCGGCTTTCAGCCCCGCTGCATCCGCCAGAGACGGGTTCGCGCCGGGGACTGAGCAGGTCAGGGTGGCGACGCGAGCGGCGAAGGAGCAGGCGTCGGTCAGGTCTTCGAGGCTCAGTGCGTCGAGTCGGCCGCCGAGGTGGCCGACGGCGGCGAGCCGGTGGAGCAGGCCCGCGGTGAATGAGTCCCCGGCGCCGACGGTGTCGACGACGTCGATGGCCGGGGCTGCGACGGTGACGCGGAGACCGTCGAGGGAGGCGAGGGCGCCCCGTCCGCCCAAGGTGATGACGACGAGGCGCGCGCCGGCAGCGTGCCAGGTGTCGCACGCCTCCTCGGTGCCAGCACCGGGCAGGAGCAGCGCGAGGTCGTCCTCGCTGAGGCGAAGGATGTCGGCGAGGCTGCACCAGTGGGGGAGCCGTTCGCGGTAGGTGGCGGGGGGTACGAGCAGGGGGCGGACGTTGGGGTCGATGGACACGGTGACGTGCTCGCGTGCCTGGGCGAGGTGGTCCTCGATGCGGGTGCCGCCGGATTGGCGTATGAGTGCCAGGGAGCCGGTGTGCAGGCAGGCCGCGCCGTCCTGCTGTGTGGCGGCGAGTTCGTCGGTGGTCCACTGCCAGTCGGCGGCGCTGTCGGCGTAGAAGGTGTAGGTGGCCTGGCCGGAGTCGTCGAGGTCGGCGACGGCGAGGGTGCTGGGCTCGGGGGCGGTCACGCTGCCGGTCAGGTCGACGCCGGCGCCGCTGAGGCGGGCACGGAAGAGGGTGCCGAAGACGTCGTCAGAGAACCGGCCGAGGAAGCGGGTGGGGGTTGCCGAGCCGGGCGAGGGCGACGGCGGTGTTGGCGGGGCCGCCACCGGGCAGGGCCCGCAGTGCGAGTTCATCGGAGCTGGACCGGGCAGCGTCGGTGAAGGCGTCGGCGACGCACTCGCCGAGGACCGTGACGCTGCTGGAGGACTCGGGTCGGGCCATGGTGGCGGGTCTGCCTCTCTCGGAGAGAGCGCGGATAGCGAGGGGGCACCGAGCCAGTGGCCTGATGCAGCCCCTGCGCAGGTATTGACATGCCGCTCAAGACGGACGTAACTTCCGAGCCACACGGAAGTAACGCGCGTTATTAAAGCGCGAAACCGGAGGTGGTGTCTCGCACCCGGTCGGCCGAAGGGAACTGATAGTGGCCACGAACAAGTCGCATCGCGTGACCATGAGCGATGTGGCCCGCCATGCGGGCGTCTCGCGGACCACGGTCTCCTTCGTCCTCAACGACAAGCCCGGGGCCGCCATCCCCGACGAGACCCGTCGGCGGATCCTGGCGGCGATCGACGAGCTCGGCTACCGGCCCAACGCCGGGGCACGAGCGCTGGCCGCGAACCGCAGCGGATGGTTCGGGCTGATCACCGAGATCGTGACCGGCCCCTTCGCGGCGGAAGTGATCACGGGCGCGCAGAGCCGCGCCTGGGGTGACCGGAGGTTCCTGCTGATCGCCGCGAGCGAGGGCGACCCCGCCCAGGAGGCTGCCGCGCTCGACCAGATGCTGGAGCACCGGGTGGAAGGGCTGCTGTACGCCACGACCTGGCACCGGGCCGTCAGCCTCCCCAAGGCCGCCCGCGAGGTACCGACGGTGCTCGTCAACTGCTACGACTCGGAAGGTGAGCTGCCGTGCATCCTGCCCGACGAGGTGTCGGGCGGATACAAGGCGACCCGCCGGCTCCTGGACGCCGGTCACACCCGCATCGGGTTCATCAACCTCGACCCGGCGATCCCGGCCGCCATCGGCAGGCGCGAGGGGTACGAGCGTGCCCTACGTGAGGCCGGGATCACCCCCGCCCCCTCCCTCGTCATCCCCGGCTGGGCCACCGCCGACGGCGCCTACACCGCCGCCTGCGAACTGCTGGACCGCCCGGCAGCCGACCGGCCAACCGCGCTGTTCTGCGGAAACGACCGGATGGCGATGGGCGCGTACGACGCGATCAAGGAACGTGGGCTGCGCATCCCGCACGACGTGGCCGTGGTGGGGTTCGACAACCAGGAACTCATCGCCGCCTATCTGCGGCCGAAACTGACGACGCTCGCCCTGCCCTTCGAGGCGATGGGCACCAAGGGCGTCGACATGCTCGCCGCTCTCGCAGCGGGGCAGCCGCTCGGCACCCGCCGGGTGACGATCGACTGCCCGCTGCTCGAACGCTCGTCGGTCTGACCGCTAATCAGTCCGCCGAGGAATCCCATCCCGTCTTCGCCCTGTGTGTTGAAGAGAGGAAAAGAGTCTCCATTATGGCACCCTCCCGCATACCTTCACGGCGGCTGCGGCCCGTCCTGAGAGCGGTCACCGCGACCGCCGCCGCAGCCCTGGTCCTGTCCGCCTGTACCAGTGGCTCGGGCGCCGCCGGCGCCGGTGACACCTCCGGCAACCAGCTGCTCACCATCCCGCGCGAGGATCTGGCGACGTTCACGCGCAACTTCAACCCGCTCTCCCCGCAGAACGCCCCCATGACCCTCCAGGCGATCTACGAGCCGCTGGCGGTGCACAGCATGGCGGACTCCAAGGACACACCGTGGCTGGCCACCAAGTGGGAGCAGGCCAAGGACGGCAAGTCCCTCACCTTCACGCTGCGCGACGGTGTCAAGTGGTCAGACGGCCAGGCGCTCACCGCCGACGACGTCGTCTACACCTTCGAGCTCCAGAAGAAGGTGCTCGGTGGCTTCGACTACCTCGACAAGGTCACCGCGGTCGACGCCCACACGGTGAAGTTCTCCTTCAACAAGGCGTTCTCGACCGCCTTCTACGAGATCAGCGGCCACTACATCCTGCCGAAGCACATCTGGTCCAAGGTGAAGGACCCGACGAAGTTCACCAACCCGAACCCGGTCGGCACCGGCCCGTACACCAAGATCGAGAAGTTCCAGAGCCAGTCGTACGCGCTGCGAAAGAACCCCGACTACTGGCAGCCCGCCAAGCAGCAGATCGCCGGCATCCAGATGCTCGCCTTCTCCGGCAACGACAGCGCCAACATCGCCTTCACCAACGGCGAGGTGGACTGGACGCAGTCGTTCATCCCGGACATCGAGAAGTCCTTCGTCGCCAAGGACAAGAAGCACAACCACTACTGGTTCCCGGCCACCGGCGCCATGATCAACTGGCAGCTGAACACCACCACGGCCCCCTTCGACGACCCGGCCGTGCGCAAGGCGCTCAGCATGGCCGTCGACCGTGACCAGATCACGAAGGTCGCGATGAACGGCTACGCCGAACCCGCCGACTGCACGGGTCTGGCCCGCACGTACGACAAGTGGCGCGACACGTCGCTGGCCGCCTCCTGCACCTGGACGAAGTACGACACCGACGCGGCGGCCAAGGCCCTCGACGCGGCCGGCTACAAGGAGAGCGGCGGCAAGCGGAAGCTGAAGAACGGCAAGCCCTTCACGCTCGACATCTCCGTCGGCTCCGCCTCCTCCGACTGGATCTCGGTCGCCAACATCATCAAGCAGGACCTGGCGAAGGTCGGCATCACCGCCACCGTGAAGACGCCCGACTGGTCGGCGGTCTCGTCCTCGTACAACACCGGCAGCTTCGACACCGGCATCGTGTGGAGCAACAACGGCGCCACACCGTACGAGTACTACCGCGGCGTGATGTCGACCAAGATGGTCCAGCCGGTCGGCAAGCAGGCCACGGAGAACTACCACCGCTTCGGCGACAAGAAGGCCGACAAGCTCATCGACGCCTTCGCCGCCGCCACGGACGAGAAGACGCAGCGCGAGCAGATGAACGGCCTTCAGAAGCTGTACAACGAGGACGCGCCCGTCGTCCCGCTGTTCACCGGCCCCGAGTGGGGCGCGTACACGGACGCCCGCTTCACCGGCTGGCCCACCGAGAAGAACCCGTACGCCACCCTCGGCAACCGCAACGGCAGCACGATCCTCCTGCTCACGTCGCTCAAGCCCGTCAAGGGCTGACGCCGCCCGCGGACCGGCGGCCGCCCTCCTCCCCGGACGGCCGCCCCCGCGCACCGCCACACACGTTCCCCCCAACGACAGGGAGCACGACCCGTGCGTCTGATCCTGCGCAACCTGGGGTTCTATCTGCTCGCCTTCTGGGCCTCCATCACCTTGAACTTCGTTCTCCCGCGCTTCATGCCGGGCGACCCGGTCTCCCGGATGTTCGCGCAGGCCCAGGGCACCATGCAGCCCGACCAGATAGCCCAGCTGCGGAAACTCTTCGGCCTCGACAACCGCCCCCTCTGGGAGCAGTACGTCTCCTACGTCAAGAGCGTCTTCACCGGCGACCTAGGCATCTCCATCTCCCGCTTCCCGACCCCGGTCTCCGACGTGATCGGCTCGCAGATCGGCTGGACCATGCTCCTCGGTGGCGTCGCGCTCGTCATCGCGGCCGTGCTCGGCAACCTGCTCGGCATAGTCGCCGCCTGGCGGCGCGGCGGCGTCCTCGACTCCGCCTTCCCACCCCTGCTGATCTTCGTCGGCTCGTTCCCGTACTTCTGGCTGGCCATGGGCGCGCTGTACCTGTTCGGGGTGAGCCTCGGCTGGTTCCCCATGCGGCACGCCTACGACGTGGGTCTGACTCCCGGCTTCAACGGCGAGTTCCTCTCGAACGTCGCCACCCACCTGGTGCTGCCGGCGCTGACCATCGTGCTGGTCTCCATCGGCGGCTGGATGCTCGGCATGCGCAACACCATGATCGCCACGGCGGCCGAGGACTACATCACGATGGCCGAGGCGAAGGGGCTCAGCCCCTCGCGGATCATGTTCCGCTACGCCGCGCGCAACGCGCTGCTGCCCTCCGTCACCAACTTCGGCATGGCGCTCGGCTTCGTCGTCGGCGGCGCGCTGCTCACCGAGGTCGTGTTCGCCTACCCAGGCATCGGCTACCAGCTGCTGATGGCCGTCCAGGGCCTGGACTACCCGCTGATGCAGGGCATCTTCCTGACGATCACGGCGGCGGTGCTGATCGCGAACTTCCTCGTCGACCTCGTCTACGTCCGCCTCGACCCGCGTGTCCGCGTCCGCTGAGGAGGTTGCCGACATGACCGCCATCGATATCGCGACGGCCACCACGCCGACCACCCCCGCACGCCCGTCCCGCCGGCGTGGCCTGCTGCGCCAGCTCATCGACAGCAAGAAGGCGTTGACCGGGCTGATCCTGCTCGCTCTCTTCGCGCTGCTGGCCCTGCTCGCGCCCGTCCTGGCACCGGGCGACCCGTCGCTCATCAACTCCACGGGAAGCCAGGCCCCCTCGGCCGCACACTGGCTCGGCACGACCGCCAAGGGACAGGACGTGCTCGCCCTCACCCTGTGGGGTGCGCGCAGCTCCCTCTTCGTCGGGTTCACCGTGGGGCTCGTTGCGACCGCGGTCGCCATCCTCGTCGGCCTCGCATCCGCGTACTTCGGCCGCATCGTGGACGACGCGCTGACCCTGGTCACCAACATCTTCCTGCTGCTGCCCGGCCTCCCGCTGCTCATCATCCTGGCCGCGTTCCTGCCGCCCGGTACCTCCACCGTGATCCTGGTGCTCGTCGTCACCGGCTGGGCGGGCTCGGCCCGGGTCCTGCGGGCGCAGGCCAAGTCGATCCGGGGCAAGGACTTCGTGGCCGCGGCCGTCGTCACCGGGGAGCGCCCGCTGCGGATCATGTTCCGCGAGATCCTGCCCAACATGGCGTCCGTGGTGATGACCACACTGCTCGGCTGCGTGATCTTCGGCATCGGCGCCCAGGCCGGCCTGGAGTTCCTCGGCCTCGGCGACAGCAGCGTCGTCAGCTGGGGCACCAACCTGTACTGGGCCAGCAACGACGGCGCGCTGATGACCGGCACGTGGTGGGCCTTCGTCCCCTCCGGACTGTGCATCGCGCTCGTCGCCTTCGTGCTCGCGCTGGTCAACTACGCGGTCGACGAGATCACGAACCCGAGGCTGCGCAACCGCCGTGCCCGTCGTGAGAGGAGGGGCTGAGCCATGGAACCCGTACTTGAGGTGAACGGCCTGCGCGTCGAATACCGCAGCGACGGACGCACCGTCGTGGGCGCCGACGACGTCTCCTTCTCCATCGGCGCCGGAGAGGTCTTCGGCCTCGCCGGGGAGTCCGGCTGCGGCAAATCGACCATCGCAAACGCGGTGATGCGGCTGCTGAAGCCCCCGGCGGAGATCACCGCGGGCAGCATCCGCTTCCAGGGCAGGGACGTCCTCGCCCTGGACCCACGGGAGCTGCGCGCCTTCCGGTGGCGGGAGATCGCCATGGTCTTCCAGTCGGCGATGAACTCCCTCAACCCCGTCCTGACCATCGGCGAGCAGATCGTCGACATCTTCACCACCCACGAGAAGCTGAAGAAGCGGCTCGCGCGGGAGCGGGCCGGTGAGCTGCTTCAGCTGGTCGGTATCGACCCGGGAAGGCTGAAGGCGTACCCGCACCAGCTCTCCGGCGGCATGCGCCAGCGCGTGGTCATCGCCATGGCCGTCGCACTCCGCCCCCGGCTGCTGATCATGGACGAGCCGACCACCGCGCTCGACGTGGTCGTGCAGCAGGAGATCATGGCGCAGATCCGCGACCTCCAGCGGGAGCTGGGCTTCTCCATCCTCTTCATCACCCACGACATATCCCTGATGATCGAGCTGTCGGACCGCATGGGCGTGATGTACGGCGGACGGATCGTCGAACTCGCCGACGCCAAGGACCTGTTCGCGGGGCCGCTCCACCCCTACACCGAGGCGCTGATGAACGCCTTCCCACCGCTGACAGGCCCGCGCCAAGAGCTCACCGGCCTCTTCGACGCCCCGCGCACCGCCGACAGCTGCGGCTTCCACGTCCGCTGTCCCGAGGACCGCTCGGACTGCTCCACGAACATCCCCGACCTGCGCGAGATCGCCCCCAGCCGGTGGGTGGCCCAGAGTGCCCAGGGAGCCCCGCGATGACCCAGCCCCTGCTGTCCGTGCGCGGTCTGACCAAGGACTTCCAGGTCGGCACCGTCTTCTCCCGGCGCCGCGTCCGTGCCGTCAACGACGTGTCCTTCGACCTGCCGGCCGGCCGGATCACCGCCCTGGTCGGCGAGTCCGGCAGCGGCAAGTCCACCATCGCCCGCTGTCTCGCCCGCCTCGAACAGCCCTCCGCCGGACAGGTGCTGCTCGATGGCGAGGACATCCTGCGCACCGAGCGACGCCGGGCGTCACGGGCGTACCGCCGCAAGGTCCAGATGGTCTTCCAAGACCCCTTCGGCTCACTCAACCCCGTCCACCGCATCGAGCACTTCCTCACCCGGGCCCTCGTCCTGCACGGCCACTCCGCCACACCAGAGGCGCTGCGCGAGCTGATAAAAACGGTCGGCCTGACCGAGGACATGCTCCAGTCCTACCCGCACGAACTCTCCGGCGGCCAGCGTCAGCGCGTCTCCATCGCTCGCGCGTTGGCGGTGGAACCGCGCCTCATCCTGGCCGACGAACCGACGTCGATGCTGGACGTCTCCGTACGCGTCGGCGTGCTCAACCTGATGCGGCGCCTGCGCGACGAGCGGAACATCGCCATGCTCTACATCACCCACGACCTGGGCTCCGCCCGCTACCTCGCCGACACCACGATGGTCATGTTCGCCGGCGAACTCGTCGAGGGCGGCGACGCACTGGCCGTCATGGACGCCCCCGCCCACCCCTACACCCGCCTGCTGCTGTCCGCCGTACCCGACCCCGAACGGGCCGGCAGCTACGACCCCCTCGAGCGCGCCAGGCTCCGAGAGGCAATCCTCAACCCCACGTCCTGCCCCTACGGCGACGACGGCGCGTGCAGTCGCACCGAGCCCGTCCGCCACATCGTCGGCGAAGACGACGGCCAGCCCCACTGGGTGCGCTGCCACCTGCGCGCACCCGCCTCCGACATCGCCCGCCGCGTCCTGAAGGCCACCGACCGGCCGGACGGCGAGGCCACCGACGACACCGAGAAAGCGGAGACCACAGCCGCATGACCCACGACCTCACCTTCCCCTCCGGCACTCCCACCGCCGAGGGGCTGGCCGAACGCGCCCTGCGCGACCCTCACCGCCCCCGCTTCCACTTCACCTCGCCCGGCGGCTGGCTCAACGACCCCAACGGGCTGAGTCACTGGAACGGCGTCTACCACCTCTTCTACCAGTACAACCCGCTCGCCGCCGCCCACCACCGCATCCACTGGGGCCACGCCACCAGTACCGACCTCGTGCACTGGGCCGACGAGCCGGTCGCCCTGGTGCCGGGCTCGGACGGCCCGGACCGCGACGGCTGTTGGTCCGGTGTCCTGGTGGACGACAGGGGAGTGCCCACGCTCGTCTACTCGGGCAGGCACGGCGAGCATGAACTCCCCTGCGTGGCCAGGGGATCGGCGGATCTGAGGTACTGGACCAAGGACCCGGCCAACCCCGTCATCACCGCCCCGCCGGAGGGCGTCGACATCACGGCCTTCCGCGACCACTGCGTCTGGCGGGAGGGCTCCGGCGAGAACACGGTGTGGCGTCAGCTGGTGGGCTCGGGCATCCGGGGCGTCGGCGGCACGGCCTTCCTGTACGAATCCGACGACCTGCGCAGCTGGCGCTACGTCGGCCCGCTGCTGACCGGCGACGCCTCGCAGAACCAGGGCGAGCTCGACTGGACCGGCACGATGTGGGAGTGCGTCGACCTCTTCCGGCTCGGCGAGGACGAGGAGGCCGGCAGCACCGACGTGCTGCTCTTCTCCGCCTGGGATGAGGGCACTACCCACCACCCCCTGTACTGGACCGGCCGATACCAGGGCGACACCTTCACCCCGACTGCCCTCCACCGCCTCGACTACGGCGGACGCTACTTCTACGCCCCCCAGTCCACCCGTGACGAGCACGGCCGCCGCATCATGTTCGGCTGGCTCCAGGAGGGACGGACGGACGAGGCGAACGCGCAGGCCGGCTGGTGCGGTGTGATGTCCCTGCCGAGGGTCGTCACGCTCGCCACGGACGGCGGCCTGCATCAGGCCCCGGTGCCGGAGCTGACCGAGCTGCGGCGGGAGCGCGTAGAGGTGGCTCCAGGCCGGCTGGGCGACCCGTACACCCGGCTGCCCGCCGTGCGCGGGGACCAGCTGGACATCGGGACGAGCCTGCGTCTCGCTCCCGGAGCGACCGCCCGGCTCGTGGTCCGCGAGACACCGGACGGCGCGGAACGCACGGTCGTGGAGGTGAGCCGGTCGCACGACGGAGCGAGCGGCACCCTCCGACTGCACCGCGAGACCAGCAGTCTCGACGCGACGGTCGACACCGAACCCCGGTACGGAGAGCTGCCGTTGGGCCCCGACGGCCGGGTTGACCTGCGGGTCCTCGTCGACCACTCCGCACTGGAGATCTTCGCCAACGGGCGTGCCCTGACCGCCCGCATCTACCCCACCCGCCCGGACGAGGCCGTCGGCGTCGGTATCGGAGCCGACGGCGACGTGGTCCTGGAGCGGTTCGACGCCTGGCAGATGGCGTCGGCCTTCACCGACGGACCCCGGCCGCTGTGGCCGTGACGGTCTTACACACGGCCACAGCCCGCGGGGTGGACGTCCCCGCGGGCCGTGGGCCACCCTCCCCTGTTCTCCCTCAGGAGCCGCCATGAGCGTGTCCCGCCGTACCCTCCTGCTCGCCGGAGGAACCGCCGCCACCCTGCTGCCTCTCGGAGGCATCCTCCCCGCAGCACAGGCCGCCGCCCCGAACGCCGCCGGCGCGACCCCCGCCGCCACCCCGATTCCCGACCCCATCCCCGTCGCCGGCACCTGGACCCGCACCTCCGACGGCGGCCAGAAGGTGACCGCCGGCCGTCGCGGGCCCGCCCTTGCCCTGTCCGAGCAGCAACTCGCGGCCAAGGGCACGTACGCGGCCCGCGTCACGCCCCAATCCTCCGCCTCCGTAGGCGCGTTGGTGTTCCGGGCAGCCCTCGACGGCTCGACCGGATACGCGGTCGCCCTCGACCCCGGCCGCGCCCACATACGGCTCTACGACCTGGCCGGCGGCGACACACTCGCCACCGCTCCACTCCCGGGCGCGCGGGCCGGAAAGCCCTACTACCTCGAAGTGGCAGTCGACGGACCCGAGCTGACGGTGCATGTCGGCGGCAAGCGGCTCCTCCACACCGAGGACCACCGCCACGACACCGGCTCGGTGGGCCTGCTCGCCCAGGGCGGCAAGGTCACCTTCGGCCCGCCCTCCCTCTCCTCGGTCACCACCAACCTCACCGGCTGGACCACGAGCGGCGGCACCTGGACGGCGAGTCCGCTGGGCTGGTGCGCGGCCCCGACCCAGGGAGCCACCGCCCGCGCCATCACCACAACCAAGACCTACGACACCGCGCTCCAGGCCGACCTGCTCCTGCACGACGCCTCCGCCATCGCCTCACTGCTGGTGCGCACCGACGCCAAGGCCACGCACGGCTACGGCGTCCAAGTCGACGCGGGCCAGGGCAGGCTGAGGCTCTACCGCATCGACGGCAACATCACCCTCGGCACCTACACGACCACCATCAAGGCCGACACGGTCTACCGTCTGCGCGTCGAAGCCGAACACGACGAACTGCGCGTGCACTGGCAGACCAACTTCCTCTCTCCCGACGGCTACAGCCCCGTCATCACCGCCCAGGACTCCACTTACACGAAGGGCCGACTCGCCGTCACGGCTTCGGCCGGCGAGGTGTCCTTCGAGAACATCGCCGCGGCCGACCTCGTCACCGGCCTCCAGGGCTGGACGGCCCGCTCCGGCACTTGGACTCCCGACCTGTGCGGCATCCGTGGCGAGAACGGCCTGCGCACGGCACCCTTCACCGACGGCGACCTGGTGGCGAGGGCCGACATCACCCCCGGCGACCGCTCCTCCTCGGCCGGCCTCGTCCTGCGCGCGTCCGCGAACGGCTCCGGCGGCTACGAAGCCCGCCTGGAAGCCGGCCGCAACGCCGTCGTCCTGCTGGACCGCTCCTCCGGCACCCGCCTCGCCTCCGCCTCCGGCCCGGTCCGGCGCATCACGGCCGCAGGCACGTACCGGGTCGAGGCCCGCGCGACGGGCAGAACCATCGAGGTGTACGTGGACGGCGTACGGGCGCTCAAGACTCGCGTGTCCCGCACCAAGGGCGCCGCCTTCGGCACCGCGGCCGCGCACGGGACGTCGTACTTCCAGAACGTCGAAGCCCACGGCACCGCCGACTACTTCACCGAGCCGTACCGCCCCACGTACCACTACTCCCAGCTCACCGGCTCCACCAGCGACCCCTGCGGCCTGCTGCACTACGACGGCGAGTACCACCTCTTCCACCAGGACGAGGGCCGCTGGGCGCACGCGGTCAGTACCGACCTCGTCCACTGGCAGCCTCTGCCGATCGCCCTGCCCTGGAACGCCCACGGCCACTGCTGGACTGGCTGCGCGGTCGTGGACGCCGACGACGCCTCCGGTCTCTTCGACGGCGGCTCGGGCCTGATCGCCTATTACACGAGCTACCATCCGGACAAGCCGGGCGGAAACGCCAGCGTGCGCATCGCGTACAGCAAGGACAAGGGCCGCTCCTGGCAGCTGCACGGCGGCTCGAGTCCGGCCGTGCAGAACCCGGGCGGCCCCGACGCCGGCTGGACCTTCCGCGACCCGAAGGTCATCCGCGACGAGGCTCACGACCAGTGGCTGATGGTCGTCTCCGGCGGCGACCACATCCGCTTCTTCACCTCCACCGACCTCCTCACCTGGACCCAGGTCAGCTCCTTCGGCTACGGCGACTGGGCCACGCCCGGCGTCTGGGAGTGCCCCGACTTCTTCCCGCTGCCGGTCGACGGCGACAAGGACAAGGTGAAGTGGGTCCTCACCCTGAGCACCGGTGCCGTACGCGCCACGAACGGCTCGGCCGCCCAGTACTTCACGGGTGACTGGAACGGCACCGGTTTCACTCCCGACCAGAAGGCCGGCACGGTCCTGCGCGCCGACTCCGGCCGTGACTACTACGCCGCCACGTCCTTCTACGGCCTGCCCGACGACCGCCGCGTCTGGCTCGGCTGGATGAGCAACTGGGACTACCCCTTCAGCGCCCCGACCGGCGGCTGGAACGGCCAGCTGAGCACCCCCCGCGAACTGACCCTCACGGACACCGCCGACGGCGTACGCCTGGCGCAGCGCCCGGTCCCGGAGCTGGTCACGCTGCGCACGTCCACCACAACCCGCAAGGACCTCGCCGTCGGCCCCACCTCCGCGAACCCGCTCGCGGGAGTCCGGGGCATCGCCTGCGAGATCGAGGCCGAGATCACCCTCGGCACCGCCATGGAGATCGGCTTCCGGCTCCGGACCGACGACGACCAGCACACGACCGTCGGATACGACGCCGAGGCGCAGGAGCTGTTCGTGGACCGCTCGGCATCGGGCCTGAGCGACTTCACGCAGTACTTCGCGGCCCGCACGACCGCGCCGATGAAGACGACCGACGGCCGCGTGACCCTGCGCGTGTACGTCGACTCGTCCTCGGTCGAGGCATTCGGCGCGGACGGACAGGCCGCCGTGACCAGCCTGATCTTCCCCGGCCCGGCCGCCGACGGCATGGCCTTCTACGCCAAGGGCGGCACCGCACACATCGACTCGCTCAAGGTGCACAGGCTGGACAGCACCTTCCGCCTAGTGGATCGGGTGAAGCCGCTGGTGGCCGCCCCGACCGGCGGTGAATTCCGCTCGGATATCGGCAAGTTGACGATCACTCCCGCCGGCCGCTGGTCGACGGAGAGCGCGGGCCGCGCCGGAAGCTTCGACAAGGACTCCAACGCGATCTCGGCCCGCACGGCGACGGACTTGGACCTCACCACCCTGGTCCTGCTCGGCGGCCCCGCCCCGGACACGGGCGGCGCCCTCTCGCTCCTCTGGCGCGCCTCCTCCGACGGCGCCGACGCCTACTGCCTCAACATCGACCCCGACTTGCGAGTGATCCGCCTGGTCGCCAAGGCCAACGGCTTCTTCGACGACGGCGCCGCCCTCGCCCGCGTCCCGGCCCTGGTCCGCCGCGGCACGACCTACCCCGTGCGCATCCTCACCGAGGGCGACCGCATCCAGGTGTTCCTCAACGGCAAGCGGATCATCGACGTGACGGACACGACGTACACGAGCGGGCACATCGGCCTGAACGTGTTCGGAGGGAGGGCGGCCTACCAGGACACGTACGTGAAGCAGCTGTAACCACCGACCAGGCCGACCTACGGCAATGCCCGCGAGGCCCCACCCCCCGAGTCGGGGAGGGTGGTGGTCATGGAGGTCTCACTTTCCATCAGGTCAGTGGTGGGGGGATTGACAGGCGTGGCCGGGGACGTGGGCGCGTCGGCCCGGGTCGCTCAGGGGGGCGAGCCTGTGGTGGGCGGATCCGCGGCGCGGGTCACCGCCGGCCTTCAGGAGCTTGCGGAGGCCGAAGGTGCCCCGGACAGTGGTGATGCGGCCGTCCTCGATGTGTGGCCGACCGGCGACGGGGAAGGGCTCGTCGGCCCCGCGGGGGTGTTGGCCTTTCCCCCGGATGAGTTGCACCGGGACAGCTCGCGCTTGCCCCTTACGCTGAGGCCCCGCTCACCCCGTTCTCCCTGACGTGCACGGGTGATCGGGCGGGTTCGCCACATCCGCCGGCTCGGCTCACCGGGCTTCTTGCGACAGTCGGCGAGCCAGGCTCCGTTCTACACGGGCCTTCGTGAGCCGAGTGCTCTGCAGCACTGTCCACTTCGCGGGAACGCCGGAAACGATTCGCACTCCAGGCCGGAACCGGGGTGCGAGCCGAGGGGAGTTACTCGGACTCTTCCCGCGGAAGTACGCGGCTGTTGATCGCGTCTGCGATGGCGTAGGCGGTGCGGACGAAGGACTCTGCCTGCTGCGCGGACAGGTTCCGCGCGGAGGTCTCCTCCAGGGCCCGCCACATGGCTGCCAGCGGCTCGCGCATGGCACGGCCCTTGTCGGTGAGGTGGACGACCATGACGCGCCGGTCGTGTTCGGCCGACTCGCGGATGAGCAGGCCGGCGTCCTGCATGCGGCGTAGGGACTTGGAGACGGTGGAGTGGTCCAGGCCGACGCTTTCGAGCAGCTCGGACTGGGTCTGGCCGTCCCGGTCCAGGAGCTGCATCAGCAGCAGCTCCTGTCCGGGATGCAGGTCCATCTCGCGGAGCATGGCGGCGGCGCGGGCGCGGTGAGCGCGGGCGAGCTGGAAGATCGCGTAGCTCATCGGCCCCTCGCTGGCCGTAGTGGGGGTGCGGGGTGTGGGGGCGGGCATGGGTCGGTTCCTCAGACGCTGTGGGTGGGGTAGTCGGTGTAGCCGGCCGCTCCGCCGCCGTAGAAGGTCGCCGGGTCGGGGATGTTCAGCGGCGCGTCAGAGCGTAGCCGCTCGACCAGGTCGGGGTTGGCGAGCGCGAGGGCGCCGACGGAGACGAGGTCGGCCGTGCCGTGGTCGATGTCCTTGGCGCGGGTGGGCAGGTCGGTGCCGGCCCGGTTGAGGATCAGCGTGCTCGGCCACAGCGCACGCAGGGTGCCCAGCAGCGCGTCGTCGCCCGCGTGCATCACGTGGAGGTAGGCGAGGCCGAGCGGGCTGAGGGCGCGCAGCAGCGCCGGATACAGCTCGGCGGTGTCGGACTCGGCGATGTCGTTGTAGGGGTTGCCGGGGGAGATGCGCAGGCCGGTGCGGTTGGCGCCGATCTCGTCGGCTACGGCAGCGGCGACCTCGACGGCGAAGCGGATGCGGTTGTCGAGGGAACCACCGTAGCGGTCGGTGCGCTGGTTGGTGTTGTCGGACAGGAACTGGTGTACCAGGTAGCCGTTGGCGGCGTGGATCTCCACACCGTCGGCGCCTGCCGCGACGGCAGCTGCTGCTGCGCGGCGGAAGTCGTCGACGGTCGCGGCGACCTCCTGCGTCGACAGAGCACGGGGTGTCGGCATCTCCTGGGGCCCGGACGCGGTGAACATCTGGCCCTTCGGCCGGATCGCCGAAGGGGCGACCGGCTGGCGCCCGTGGGGGGTGTTGTCAGGGTGGGCGATGCGTCCGGTGTGCATCAGCTGGATGACGATCCGGCCGTCGGCCGCGTGCACGGCGTCGGTGACCTTGCGCCACCCGGCGATCTGCTCGTCATTGTGGATGCCGGGGGTGAGGAGGTAGCCCTGACCGTCGGCGGAGGGCTGGGTTCCCTCGGTGATGAGGAGCGCGTGCGAGGCCCGCTGGGCGTAGTACTCGGCGTTCAGCTCGGTGGGGACGCCCTCGGGTGTGGAGCGGTCACGGGTCATGGGGGCCATGACCAGGCGGTGCGGCAGGGAGATGTCACCGACGGTGGTCGGTGCCCACAGGGAATTCAGCATGCGCGGTCCTTCGGTGCGGTGATGGCCAGATGGTCATCGGGATAGCGGCGGGTGTGGTGGGTGCAGCGGCGGGCGTGATCAGTCGAGGGTGAGGACGAGCTTGCCCCGGACATGCCCGGCGTCGCTGACCTGCTGGGCCGTGGCGGCCTGGTCGAGCGGGTAGGCGGTGACGGTGGTGACGACCTTGCCGGTCGCGGCATCTTGCGCCAGGGCGGCCAGGCGGGCGGCCGAGCGTTCCTGGCCACCGCTGGAGAAGGTGATGCCGAGCTGGTGCGCGCGGAAGTCGGCGATGGTGACGATGCGCTCGGTGCCGCCGCGCAGGGTGATGGAGTCCTCCAGGGCTCCCTTCCCGGCCAGGTCGAAGACCGCGTCCACGCCGTCGGGGGCGAGCGCCCGGACCCGCTCGACCAGGCCCTCGCCGTAAACGGTTGCGGTGGCGCCGACCGAGGTGAGGTAGTCCTGGTTGGCGGGGCCGGCGGTGGCGATGACCCGCGCTCCGCGGGCCGTGGCGAGCTGGACCGCCAGGGTTCCGACCGCTCCGGCCGCGCCGTGCATCAGTACGGTCTCCCCGGCGGTGACGCCGAGAAGGTTCAGGACCCGCTCGGCCGTCTCGCCCGCCACCGGCAGCGCGACCGCGTGCTGCCAGTCGAGGTCGGCGGGCTTGGGGGCCACGGTGGTGGCCAGCGCGTACTGGGCGTACGAGCCGGTGTCCGACCAGCCCAGCACCTCGTCACCCACCTGCACATTCCCCACGCCCTCACCCAGGGCGTCCACCACGCCGGCGAGCTCGGCACCGGGGACGGAGGGGAGTGGGGTGGGGAACACGGCCTCCAGCGCCCCGGAGCGGATCTTGCCGTCCAGCGCGTTGAGCCCGGCCGCCTTGACGCGGACGCGGATCTGTCCGGGGCCGGGCTGCGGGACCTCGATGTCCGCCTCGTGCAGCACTTCCGTGCCTCCGAAACGGTCAAACAGGATGGCTTTCATGACGACTCCTCTCGTGTCACCACCCATTTAGGTGGCTGGACACATAATCAACGTAACAGCAAATAGGTGGCTAGCCAAGTATTTGCTGTCGCTCGAGCCGCGCAAGATCGGTCACGGTCGCGTCGGTCTCCTCGGGACGGCGGTCGAGGCGAGAGGCGCCCGCCGCGCCTTGCGCGGCCAAGGGCTACCCCGACTGGAAGCTGGACGACCGGGCCGGCCAGACCCGTCGCGGATCTTGGGGACGAGGTCAACTGCCGGGGGTTCGCCAGGACTTCGACCGGGGATGCCGAGCTGGTCCAGGAAGGTCTGGAAGGCGGTCGGTGGCCGCGGTGAGGGGGTTTCCTCAGTCGGTGCCAGGCCGCTGAGTCGCTCGATGTTCACGGTGATGGCCGTGAATACGTGTTACAGGTGGGCTTTCGGCTGTCCTCGGTAGCGGCAGTGACGCATGCCGTGCCCGTGGGCGAACTCGTTGATGGTGCCTTCCACCCCGGAGCGGACCGCGTAGCGGGCCTTCCAGTCGGGCGTCTGCTGCTCGGCGCGGACGCGGACTGCAGGTCTCGCAGTTCTCGCGGGGCAAAGCCCACGTTCCGGGCGCTCTCACGGGAGCTGGTGCACCGGGGGCGGTCCGGGCAGGGCTGGCACTGGCCCTTGGTGAACCGCGCCACGATCAGCGGGGCGGCGGTGGGTGAGGAGGTCGGGTAGGGGGCGTGCCAGCCCTTGCTGACCTGGCCCCGGGGACAGGTGACCTGTTGGCGGTCGAAGTCGATGTGGAAGTCGTCCCGGTCGAAGCCTTCGTTCCTGCGGTGCTGGCGAGTGGGGTTGCCTGGCAGCGGCCCGCTGACGGTGACCTGGTGTTCGCGCTCGGCTCGTTCCAGGTGGACCAGGGAGGTGTAGCCTCCGTCGACCAGGTGCCCGGCGGGCAGCAGTCCCCGACGCGCCAGGCGGGTATGGATACCGGGCAGGGTCTGGGCGTCGTTGGTGGCTGCCGAGGTGGTGGCCACATCCGTGATCACGTTGACGCTGCCGGAGGCACACGTCTCGGTGACATGCGCGGCGAACCCCTTCCAGCGGATGATGCGCCCGTGACGGACGTAGCGCGCCGTGATGTCGTAGGGAGAGACGATCGCCGAGGAAGAGGGTGGCAGCCCGCCGTCGTCGGCGGTGCGCCAGCGCAGGCGGCCCGCCGCGTCGCGGTAGTAGTTCTGCACGATGATCTGTCGCAGAGCCTCGGCCTGCGGGCCGGGCCGGTAGCCCGGTCCGTGCCGGTGCAGGCGCTCCAGCAGCCGACAGGCGTCGTCGCCGACGGCGAGGATCCTGGTCTTGGGCCGGGTGGGGTTCTTACCCAGGCGGACCGGACGGCCGTAGCGGCGCCCCCACTCCTCGTCGACCAGATCGACCAGCAGGTGCCCGGCCGGGCGGGCGACTTCTTCCAGCGCGGCACGGACCGCCTCGGTGACCAGTTCCAGCCGGGTCAGGTCGTGTACCGCGGCCAGGATGTGGGTGGAGTCGGTGCGCTGGGTGGTGCGCTCGCGTACGAGTCCCGCCTCCTTCAAGCGCGCGAGCGCGAGGTCGAGGAGACGGTCGGCGCGGTCGTCCTGGGCGATGCGCTCACGGAAGTCGGCCAGCACACTGTGGTGGAAGCCGGGATCGTCCAGTTTGGCCAGGGCGTATTTGAAATCGATACGGCAGCGGACCGCTTCTGCCGCCTGCCGGTCCGACAGACCAAGCAGGAACTGCAGTACGCAGACGCTGGCCAACTGGGCCGGCGAAAGACCAGGACGGCCCTCGCGCGGGTACCAGCCGGCGAAGTCCTCGTCATGCCACACCCCGTCCAACCGGTCCCGCACCCATATCGCCGTCGTACCGTCCGGGTTGCTCGCCCGCGCGATCTGCGCGGTCAGAGAAGGGACTCGCTCACCGGAGCGGGGACGGAGGGACAACAGACACCCCAACAACTACATCGGCCTGTGGAACAGCACCGAGCATGCCCGTTGATCAGGCCGTCGCACCGGGAAACTCCAAGATCCCCGACAGAGTCAAGCTCAGGCCCTCGCTGGGTGTCCCTGTGATGATCGGGGTGCGGTTCTGGTTGTCGGCCTGGCTGCTGGGCCTTGACGGCGCCGATCCGGGCGGTGCGCGGCAGGCGGATGGCCTGGGGGTTCCATTCCGTGAGCGCTACCAGAATCGACGTGGTAACGATAAAAATCGACACGATGTAGACTTTTGCTCAAGAGGGCGACCCGGCTCCTCGCGAGACCTCTCTGGAGGAACAATGGAGAAGCGGAACTGGCTCATCACCGGCGTCAGCACGGGCCTGGGGCGCGCTTTCGCCCAAGCCGCCCTGGCCGCCGGGCACACCGTCATCGGCACCGTCCGCTCCGAGAAGGACCTGCGGGCCTTCGAAGAGCTCAGGCCCGGGCACGCTCACGGCCGTATCCTGGACGTGACGGACGGTGACGCCGTCTCCGGCGCGGTCGCGGAGGTCGAGCGGAGCGTCGGCCCTCTGGACGTCGTCGTCGCCAACGCCGGCTACGGCCTGGAGGGGACCTTCGAGGAAACCCCGCTGGCCGAGGTGCGACGGCAGTTCGAGGTGAACGTGTTCGGGGCGGTGGCCACCCTGCAGGCGGCGCTGCCCCACATGCGCCGCCGCCGCCGCGGACACCTGATGGCCGTTACCTCCATGGGCGGGCTCATGGCCGTGCCCGGCCTGTCCGCCTACTGCGGCAGCAAGTTCGCCCTGGAGGGAATGCTGGAGGCGCTGGGCAAGGAAGTCGCGCAGTTCGGAATCCATGTGACGGCGATCGAGCCCGGCTCCTTCCGCACCGACTGGGCCGGACGGTCCATGGCACGTGCCGCGCGGACCGTCGACGACTACGACGAGTTGTTCACCCCCATCCGCGAAGCGCGGCAGAAGGCCAGCGGGAACCAGCTGGGCAATCCGGCCAGGGCGGGGGAAGCGGTCGTGCACATCACGACGGTCGAGCAGCCGCCGGCCCACCTCGTCCTGGGCTCGGACGCGCTGCGGCTGGTCACCGCCGCGCGCACGGCCGTGGACGAGGACATCCGCGCGTGGGAGACACTCTCGCGTACGACCGACTTCGCCGAGGGCGCTCAGCTCTGATGCCCGGCCACCATTCCGCGCGCAGCCGTCGCACCACCGAGCGCAAGGGGGATGTCCGGGAGCGGGCCATCCTCGACACCTGCGAAGCCCTGCTGGCGCACAAGGGCTACGACGCCATGACCGTCGGCGACATCGCCCAGGGCGCCGGCATCACACGCGGGGCCCTGTACTTCTACTTCGGCTCCAAGCAAGAAGTGGTCACGGCACTCGTGGCCCGGACCGTCGAGCACCTGTGGGAACGGTCCCGGGTCACCGCGCAGACCGACGAGCCACGCCAGGCCATCGCAGCAGCCATGCAGCGCACGGTCGAGCTGTGGAACGAACACGGCCCGGTCATGCGCACGGCGATCGACCTGTCGTTGACCGTGCCGGAGATCGGTGAACTGTGGAAGCACACGGCTGATCTGTTCATCGCGGCCATCACCGCCGTCCTGGAACGCGCCGGCATCCAGGCCGGCGCTGCACCGGACCAGGCCTCGGCGATGGCACGCGCCCTGTGCTGGATGATCGAGCGGACCTTCTACCACGCTTCACAGGAATCACGCGAGAAGCTCCAAGAGGCGTCGGCGACATGCGAACATATCTGGCTGACCAGCGCCGGCCTGATCACGTGAGGTATCTGCCATGGACGCGGTGAGGCGCGGAACCATGAACTCCGGGTCGAGCCTTGCCCCCGTGAAGTGGACACCTGTTCACGTCGTTATGCGGCGAAGGTGCTGGTGACCAGATGCTGTTCGTAGGCGATCGGAGCCCCAGCTCCTCACCCCAGGGCCGCCGCCGGTCTGCCCTCCGGGCGCGCGGCACGGGTACGGTGTCCCGGGCGGTCAGGTCCAGGTCGAGATGTCTGTTCATATCCAGCTCGAACCGGCCGTAGGGATGCACGTGGGTCCAGAACAGCGGGGAGAGCGCCCGCCAGGCGCCGGTCCGGACCGCGAGGAGTAACTGCAGTTCGCGGGTGACCTGGTAGAGGCTCAGGCCGACGCCGTCTCTTTTGGGGATCGGGTCAGTCGCTGGAGGGTGCAGAAGGCGTGGGCGACGGAGACGAGGGTGACGTGGTGGTGCCAGCCCCGCCAGGTGCGGCCTTCGAAGTGGGCCAGGCCCAGTGCCTGTTTCATCTCGCGGTAGTCGTGCTCGATGCGCCAGCGCAGTTTCGCGGTGCGCACGAGGGTGGCCAGCGGGGTGTCGGCGGGCAGGTTGGACAGCCAGAACTGCACGGGTTCGGGTTCGGTGGCGGGCCATTCGGCCAGCAGCCAGCGCACCGGCAGCTCCGGGTCAAGGAGGAGGACGCGTGGGGCTCGTGCTGTTCCCAGGAGACGATGACACCAGCAGCCCGGACGTCTCCTGGTCCTACACCGGCTTCGGAGCGTTCCGGCGGTGGCTGGCACAGGCCGAGGGGTTCGCACTGGACGAGATGCACGGCTTCGGCGGACATCGCCCGTGGAACGACGTCTTCACCACCCTGGTACCACTCCTCAATCATCCCGATGACGACGGCCCCGACCTCACGCCGGCCCAGTGCGCCGCGATCCTGCCCCGCCTGCAGGAGATCGCTGCTGGCGGTGGACGGCACCTGCTGGGACGTGGCCGACAGCCCGGCCAACGAGGCCGCCTTCGGCCGTCCCGGAAACAGCCGCGGCCACGACAAGTCCTGCTTTCCCCAGGTGCGAATGGCCTGCCTGATCGAGGTGGGCACCCATCTCGTGCTGGACGCGGAACTGGCCGGCTGCCGCACCGGTGAAGTCACCCTCGTGGGCCGCCTGCCCCGCTCCTGCGGACCGGGTCAACTCGTCCTGGCCGACCGGGAGTTTCTCGGCGTGCCGCTGTGGCGGGCCTTCACCGCCAGCGGCGCCGATCTGTTGTGGCGGGTGCCCGCCAACCGCATCCTGCCCGTCGACCGGATACTGTGCGATGGATCCTGGCTCTCGCGCATCCACGCCACCAGCGACCGCTCCCGCACCGATCCGGTCACGGTGCGGGTGGTGGCCTACCAGCTGCACGGCACCGGCCGCGCGGCCGAGGACTACCGGCTGGTGACCACCCTGACCGATGCCCGCCGCTATCCCGCCCGCCAGCTGGCCGCGCTCTACCAAGAACGCTGGGAAGCGGAAACCGTCTTCGCCGAGCTCAAAACCCATCAACGCGGCGCCCGCGTCGTGCTCACGAGCAAGACCCCTGACGGCGTCCTGCAACAGATCTGGGCGCACCTGCTGGTCCACCACGCGCTGCGCGAGCTGATGGTCAGAACCGCCGCCACCCGGGGTCTGGACGCCGGCGGGCGAGTGCGGACCGGCAGGGTGGGCATCCGATTGATGGGGATGGCATGCAGATGGGCGAGAAAGGTGCCGAGGGACGCTCCTGGGCGGGGTGGCATCACCACGTCACTTTGGGGACACGCTGTTGTGCGACGACAGATTGTCCGTGATCACGTAGATACGCCTTCCTCGAGCAACAGCTCACCGGTGAGCACTGGATCGTCGTGGAAGAGGGGTGGCTGAAACACTGAGTGTGACTCACCCAGAAGGCCATTTCCGTAGCAAGCATGCGAAAGAAAGCAGCCAGCCTGCGCTTTCACGACGCTTAGCCGTGGGGAACGAGCGGGGATAATTTCCGGTGCGGCTGACACCCACGACAGAAAGGCGGTTGGCGTTGCGGAGGATCACGGCGACCGGGGCCCGATGGGCGGCACCTACTGTTGTCCTCGCCGAGGTCTGCCTCGTGTGGACCGGCGTGTTCAGCCTAGGTGAGGCCGTAGTGGTCGGACTGCTGCTTGAGCTGCTCCTAGCCGGGATCGTCCTCACCGAATTAGCCCTGGCCGCGCGGGCCTACAAGGCATCCAGGAACCGTGGAGCCGACGGACAGGAGGCCCTCAACCAGGCGTTGTCCACCGTGCTGCCCTCCCCTGTCGCCAAGGCGGTGGGGATGGAGTTCGGCCTTTTTCGCGCTCTTTGGCGTTGGATCCGCCGTAAGCCGGACGCACCGGAAGGGCACGAGGTTCTGACCTATGGCTCGGAGATTAAGCCAATCATGTGGGCGATGGTTTTTGTCGTGCCGCTGGAGATTCTCGCCGTCGAATTCTTGGTCCCCTGGTCCGTGGTGCGCATCGTCCTGCTGGTGGTCTCAATCTACGGGACTCTCTGGGTACTCGGCTTCATCGCGGCGCTGTCCATTCGCCCGCACATCGTCGGCGACGGCAAGATGGTGCTGCGCTTCGCCCACTTCGTGCAGATCGTGATCCCTCTCGACCGCATCGAATCCGTCCGCACGAGCCGGCACAGCGGATACCGAAGGGCCGTCCAGATCGATGATGGTGTCCTCGCCATGACCATCGGCGACTCCACCACGCTGAGCGTCACTCTGCGCGAGCCCTATCCTGTCGCGCCCAAACCCGGAAAGCCGCTGCAGGAAGTACGGGAGATCCGGTTCGCCGCGGACAGCACCCGGGAGGCCGTTCGCGTCCTCACCGCCAACATCTCCGCCAACTGATCTCTACAGCTCTGCTCTACGGGTGACGGGCTTTGCAGGAGCGCCTGGCCGGTTTCCCTGTTGTAGATAGCCACTCAGCATCGTGATACGGGCAGTGTTGTGCCACTGGCGGTGGTGATGGTGGGGAGATCGGTGCAGGAGGGTTGGTCTTCGGGGTGCTGTGCGGCACCGTGATCATGTCCTGAACATGATCACGGCCCTCCCGCTCGTTTGCCTGCGTCCGGGAGGGCCGTGTGAGCGCCAACGGAGGGCGCTTTGGTCACGGTAGAGCTGACAACTTTTGGTTGTCGAACAGCGCTTGTCGGCGGGCGAGTTGTCGTGTCCGGACTGCGGCGGGGTGCTGGCCCGGTGGGGTTGGGGTCGGCCCCGGCGGTTGCGGGGTCCGGTCGGGATGGTGGAGGTGCGTCCACGCCGGGCGAGGTGCCGGTCCTGCGAGGCGACCCACATTCCGCTTCCGGTGTTGTCGCTGGGTCAGGCGCGCGGATGCGGCCGAGGTCGTCGGGGCTGGCCTGGAGCTCGCGGCGGTCGGCTGGGGCTGTCGGCGGATCGCCGAGCGGCTGGGCAGGCCGGTGACGACGGTGCGGGGGTGGCTGCGGTGCTGGTCGCGGCGGGCCGGGCGGACGGCTGCGGTGTTCACGGCATGGCTGGTCGCGCTGGCCGACGACCCGGCGTCGGTCCTGCCGTAGTCCACTGCCGTCCGGCGCTCGCCGTGCCGATGACGGTCGCTCTGGCCGGGGCCGGCGTCTTGGCCGCCGTCGTGTTCGGGATCGTCCAGACCGCAGGGCAGTGACCCGCGCGGGGGAGCGGTCCGGGACGAAGCACCGACCGCGACTTTGGGGGGCTGCTGTCCGGCGGGCTGTCTGGCCCGCCGGGCGGTTGACGGTCAGTTGACGGTCTGGGCTTCCTCGATGGGTACGTGGATCTGGCTCTGGCGGGTTTCGGTGAGTTGGCCTGCTTGCCCTCCACCGCCGGTGGTGACGTGCCAGTCGATGGTCCAGGTGGAGGTGGAGGTGGCGGTGATCTGGTAGCGGCCGTGGGGGCGGTCGGCGGAGGCGCGGGTGTAGGTGTGGCCGCAGGTTGGGGAATCGGTTTGTCCTGCTGACGGGGTGTATGGAGTGCCGGGGCCTGTGCAGGTGACGGTGGAGCCGTCGCCCATCTGCCATACGATTTTCGTGACGTGGGCGGTCGCGCTGACGGTCACTGCGCCTGCGGTGGCGGTGGCTCCGATTGCAGCAGCGGGACTCGCCTCATGAGCGCGGCAGCTGGGAGCAAATTGTCCGGTTCGACGCCTGGGTCTGCGGCAACAACGACGCCGGCTGTTTGAGCGTCGAAGCCGGTCGGCCAGATCGTAAGGTCGCTCGCCAGCGCGCCTTCCAGTCTCGCCGTCCGCAGGTCGGCGTTGGTGAGGTCGCAGCCCCGGAGGTCGGCCAACCGCAGGTCCGCGTCGGCGAACAAGGCGCCGTGGGCGCGGGCCTTGCGCAGGTTCGCCTCCCGCAGGTCCGCACGGGAGAAGTCCGCCGACCTCAAGTCGGCTTTGACCAGGCGTGCACCGCGCAGATCGGCTTGCAGACAGCGGACCTGGTGGAGAACCGAAGTACCGAGTTCGGCATGCCGCAGGTTGGCGGCGATCAGTGACGCCTTACTCAGGTTGACCTGGTAGACGCTCGCCGCTTCCAAGCATGCGCCGTCCAAGTTGACTCCGTGCAGCCACAATCCGTCACAGTCGGCTCGGCGCAGGTCGGTCAAGCTGACGTTGAGCCACTCCGGACGGCGTTCCTGGTACAGGACCCCGAGGCAGGTCAGCGCCGTCTGAGCGTCCGCGGCGCGGGTCTCCAACGGGGGCACCGAGTTAATGGACACGCCCGCCTCCGGAACTGCGGGTTCCTGCGGCGGCCAGGGAAGGTGTGTCCGCAGATACGCCGCCATGATGGAGACGACCGCCTCGCGGTCGCGGTCGGAGTGATCCGCAATCCGCCACAGTGCGTAGATGCCTCCGATTCGCACGTCCAGCTTGTCACTGCCGAGCTGGTCTACGGCCCGGCTGAAGCGATCGGTGATGTTCCCCTCTCGCGTTGCGTTCAGCCCGTCCTGGCTGACGCGCAGCTGCCGCCATGTGGCATAAGCGCCGAACAGGACGACCGCACCGCCGACCGCCTGTAGAAGCGTGGTGCGCACGTTGTTCACCGCGTTCAACCGGTCCGCTGCCGCGAGGTGGCCACCTGCGAGGTCGTGGTCGACTATCAGCCCCGGAAGCCCCAGGAGCACGAAGCCCAGTGACACGATCACGGTCAGTGCGGCCAGCGCCACAGCAACGGCACGAGTCAGGCGCCGCCAGCCACGAACAGATCCCCCCATAGCCAGTGGATCCTAGAACAAGGCCGAACCCGGTGAACCTATGCGGTCACAGCACTAGTAGGACTCCGTTAGGTCTGTCTCGATCTTGGTGCCGTGTGTATGCCGCTGGGCAGGGGTTGGTGGCAGGTGGTGCAGGTGCCGGTCCAGC
>NZ_JBSGZV010000038.1:0-95499 GCF_053611185.1 Streptomyces sp. NPDC054834
TGATCCGCCGTCCACCGAGATGTACAGCCGCCCTCTCGTCGGCTGCGTAGATGTGTTTAAGAGACATGGTCAGTTCTGTTCTTCTTGCCAGATCTGTTTCTTGTCAGTTCTTTTTCTTCTTGAAGACGGTCTTGCTGGTCAGCGTCCAACTGTGGGATTTCACTGTGTGACGGTGCTTGTCCTTGGCCGTGACCGTGATCTTGAAGCGGGTGCCGTCGGGCAACGGGGCGGACAGATGGACGGTCGCCCTGTGGGTCGCTCGGTTGTAGGAGACGACGGCTGTGACGTGGAGCTTCCTGGCGGCGGCCGCGTTGCGGCCCGGCAGGATGGTCACGGTCGCCTTCACGGACGACACCGCCGCCTTGGCCGGCACGGCCAGCACGAGGGCGCTCGCCTGGTCGGCGGTGTGCGCCACCGAGGACGCGGTCACCTCTGAGGCGGTTTCCGACGCCAGGGACCCGCTGGGGTTGTCGGCGGTGAAGACGGGGCCGACCCAGTAGTCCGCGGACCCGTAGGAACTGCTGGGGAAGGCCGAGTCGCTGCCGTACTTGTACAGACCGTTGTGGTGCGTGGTGGTGTCGGCCGTGGCCGTCAGCGGGTAGGACTTGTGGGCCGCCGCGAAGTAGCCCCCGTCCACCGCGTAGTTGCCGTTCGGCGCGTGGTAGGAGACGACGTACGGGGTGTCGGCGGTGATCGCCACCGGAGTGGCGAAGGTCAGCGTCTGCCAGCCGGAGGCCGTCTCGCCCGTGAAGGTACCGCCGGCGAGCAGCGTGCCGCCGTCGGTCCACAGGCTGCCGGTGTGGGTGCCCGTGTTTCCGGTGCCCTTGTAGAAGGTGACGCCCGTGACCCAGCCCGATGCCGAGGACGTGAACCGGGTGCCCAACTCGACCGAGTTGGGGTCGGCGGTCATGTCGGTGTTCGCCGGCACGGCGGAGGAACTCCACAGCGTGCAGGGGCAGGTGACTGCCGGCGGGGTGGAACTGGTGGTGAACGTCCAGGTCACCGGGTCCGCCATGGCGTTGCCCCATACGTCGGAGGCCTGGACGGACGCGGTGTAGGTGGTGTGCAGCTCCAGCTCCGTCGACGGCGTGAAGGTCGCCTTGTTCGACGCGGGGAAGGTGACGGCCCCCGGCACGGTGTTGCCGTCCGGGTCCTTCACGGTGAACGTCACGCTGTCGGTGTCGGCGGCCGAGCTGAGGGTGGCCGACACCGGTGCCGTGATCGAGGTGTCGGTCGCCCCGGACGTCGGGGAGGTCGAGCTGACGGTGGGCGGGGTCGTGCTGGCCGTCGAGGTGTCCAGCACCACGTCGACCCAGTAGTTGCTGCCCGAGGACTGCGAGGACGGGAAGGAGCTGGTCGAGCCGTAGTGGTAGACGCCGTTGCCGCCGTCGGTACCGGTCTTCAGTGCCGTCAGCGGGGCCAGGCCGGCATCGCTGTCGGCGAGGTCGGCGTCGTAGGAGTATCCGCCGTTGGGGGCGAAGTACGAGGCGACGTAAGTGGTGTTGGCCTTGACGGTCACGGGCGCGGCGAAGTTCAGCTGCTGCCAGCCGGAGGCCGTCTCGCCGGTGAAGGTGCCGGTGGCCAGGCGGGTACCGGAGGCGGTCCACAGGCTGCCGATGTGGGTTCCGGTGTTGACGGGCGACTTGTAGAACCGCACGCCGGTGACCGAACCAGCCACGGTGGTACGGAACTTGACGCCGAGCTCCACCGAGCCGCCGTCGCCGGCGTTGACGGTGCCGGGCACGGCCGAGGCCGGCCAGATGGTGCACGGGCAGGCCTGGGGGCCGACGGTCAGCGGCACGGTGGTGACGGCGCTGATGTTGACGCTGTCGTCGACCGCGCGGACCTTGATGGACGTGGCGCCCGGGTTCGTGGGCGTCCAGGTGTAGCTCCAGGACGAAAGACCCTTGGCTGCCTTCCAGGTGGATCCGCCGTCGGTGGACACCTCCACGCGGGCCACCACTCCCCCACCGTCGGTGGCGGAGCCGGTGACGGTGACCGGCTTCAGCGCCGGGACGGTGGCCCCGGAGGCCGGGCTGGTCACGGTGACCGTCGGGCCGGTGGTGTCGGTGGAGGCGGTGGCGGCGACGAGGTTGCTCTGCCGGGACTTCGGCTGGACCCCCATGTCGGCCAGGATGTTCACCGTCGCCTGCTGCATACGGGAGTCCTCGGTGACCACCGTGTCATCGGGATTGTAGGTGGGCACGTTGGTCAGGCCCCACGACCACTGCACGGTCCCGGTCCCGAACACCAGGGCCCCGGAGTCCTGGTCACGGAACTCCACGAGATTGTGCGTCGCCGTGCCGTTGCCGTACAGGTTGCCCCAGTCCAGCCGGTACGTGCCGTCGGTGATGTCCACCGTCGTGGACGACACGTCGATCTCCCCGGCGGGTCTGGTGCTGTTGTCGAGGTCGCTGTCCCACTCGTAACCGAGCGTGCCGGTCGGGAAGGTCGCGGTCTGAGCGGCGGTGAGGCTCGCGATGGAGGTGTTGCGCCAGATCCGGTTCTTGCCGTACGAGCCGGGCACGGTGATCGCGTCGTTGCGATAGCCGTTCGCCTGGAACATGGAGCCGGTGAGGATGTTCGGCGGCCGGTAGGTCTGGCCGTAGTTGGTGCTGGCCGGATCCATCCAGGTGCCGGTCCAGGTGCCGCTGGGGTCGGCGATGCCGTTGTTCAACGCCATCTTGGTCATCTTGTAGCAGGCCAGGGTGCGGTCGGCCGTGTTCGTGCCGTCGATGCTGGGGGCGAGCCGCGTCTTCCAGAAGACCTCGTTGCCGCTGAAGAAGCCCTCCCGCACGCCGGCCTTCCGCGCCGCCAGGACGTTGGAGTACTGGCTCTGCGTCCAGTACTCGTCATGGCCGGACGACATGTACATCTTGTGCTTCTTCAGCAGGGTCGAGCCGTTGGTCGACGACACGTCCACGCCGGACAGATAGCTGACGTCGTAGCCGTTGCGCTCCAGCCAGGACAGCATCATGAACTCGGAGCCGTAGATGCCGTTGTCGCCGCCGATGTCCAGCGGCCGGTTGTAGCTGACCTCGTAGGCGCGGCCGTCCGGCGCGGGCCCGGTGCCGCCGTACAGGTCCTGGCCACCGTAGTCGTTGTACGCCTGCCAGGTCTGGTCGCTGGTCTGTACGACGATGTCGGAGGTGCTGGAGTCGTTGCGGACGACGAACGGGTACGGCATCAGGCCGTCGCCGTCGGTCTGCGTGAGGTTCGCGATGTACAGGCCGGACACGGCGTCGCTGGGCACCGTCCAGGTCGCGGTCACCGGCCAGTTGCCACAGTCGACCAGGCCGGCGCCGCTCTTGGTGGCGCAACTTGCGGGCTTGGAGGAGTAGTTGGCTGGATACGTCACGGCCGCCTGGGCCGCGGTCGACATCTGGCGCGCGCCGTCGCCGCCGTACCAGCCCAGACGGTAGACCTGGATGTTGTACGGGGTCTTCGACTGGACCTTGAACTGGACGGTGTCCCCGGCTTGGACGCTCTCCTTGGTGGTGAAGCCCTGGATGTCGCCGTAGGCGTTGGACGAGAACCAGTCGGACTTGGGGCTGCCCGACTTGGAGTTCTCGCACACGATGGGGTTGGAGCCCGACCCGCACGGATCGGACGCCGCCTGGGCGGACCCGGCCAGCGGGAGCACCGCCAATATCAATGCCGCTACGACGGCGAGGCGCCCGCCCCGGATCCGTCTGCTCCAGTTTTGCATGTGTACCTCTCAGCGGTGCTGTGCAGGGCCGCCCTGTGGGAGTCGGAGGTGGAGCGTGAAGCTCTGGGGACCGGTCAGCTGCCGAGCGCGTCGGCGAACGCGTCCACGACGCGGTGCTGCTGGTCAGGGGTGATCTGCGGGTACAGCGGCAGCGACAGGATCCGGTCCGCCGCCTTCTCGGCGTTCGGGAAGTCACCCCGGGCGTACCCGAGATGGCGGTACGCCGGTGTGAGGTGGACCGGGGCGGGATAGTGCACTCCGGCGCCGATGCCCTCGGCGTTGAGCTTGCCGACGATGCCGTCCCGGTCGGCGCCGACGACCTGGACGACGTACAGGTGGCGGACGTGGACGTTGCCGGGGGCGGTGGCCGGGAGGACGACGCGGCCGGCGGCCGCCAGGTCGGCGAGCAGGGCGTCGTAGCGGGCCGCGGCCGCCCGCCGGGCCACGTTGCCGTCCGCCAGCCGCGCCAGCTTCGCCCGCAGGACAACGGCCTGGAGGCCGTCCAGGCGGCTGTTGAAACCGGGCACGTCGTGGCGGTACTTGGCGACTCCGCCGTGGTTGGCGATCGCGCGCACCCGGCCGGCGAGCTCCTCGTCGTCGGTGAGCACCGCTCCCGCGTCGCCGTAGGCGCCCAGGTTCTTGCCCGGGTAGAAGCTGGTGGCCGCGATGCCGTCGCTGCCCGGGGTGCGGCCGTCGCGGGTCGCGCCCTGGCACTGGGCGGCGTCCTCGACGACCCGTACTCCTGCGGGCAGTTGGCCGGTCAGCGCCGTCACCTCCGCCATCTGCCCGTAGAGATGGACCGGTACGACCGCGCGGGTGGCGGGGCCGACCGCGTCCAGTGCGGCCTGGGGGTCGAGCAGGTAGCTGCCGGGCAGGCAGTCCGCGAGGACCGGGCGCGCCCCGATCCTGGCCACCGCGCCGGCTGTGGCGATGAAGGTGTTGGCGGGCACCACGACCTCGTCGCCGGGGCCGACCCCGCTCACACGCAGGGCCAGTTCGACGGCGTCGGTGCCGTTGGCGACGCCCACGCAGTGCGCGACGCCGCCGAAGTCCGCGTACTCGCGCTCGAACCGGCGCACCTCCTCGCCGCCGACGAACGCGGTGTCGGCCAGGACCCTTTCGAATCCGGCTCGCACCTCGTCGGCGACCTCCCCGTGGGCCGCCTTGAGGTCCACAAGTTGAATCTGGTTCATGTCAGCGGTCCCCCCACTGTGCGCGTCACGAGTCCTGTTCGCGAAGCGAGTTCGTCGAGCGCGGGCGCGTCCGCCGCGCGCAGCCGTCGGGCCGGGCTCCCCACCCAGACCTCGCCCGGCGGCACGTCGCCGAGCACGGCGCTCCCCATCCCGACCAGCGACCAGGCGCCGACCGTCGTGCCCTCCCTGACCAGGGCCCCGGAGCCCACATAGGCGCCCTGTTCCAGTCGCGCGCCCCCGCCCAGGCGGACCCCGGACGCGATCGTGGCGTAGTCCTCGACCACGTCGTCATGGGTGAGGACGACCTGCGGCATCACGGCGACATGCGCGCCCACCCGCACTGCGGCGGTGAGTACGCAGTGCGGGAGCAGGACCGAGCCGGGGCCGACCGCGGACGTCTCCGACACCGAGGCCGTCGGGTGGATCACGGTGGCGTAGCGGTCCGCGGGCAGGGCGAACCGGCGGACCAGGCGGGCGCGGGCCGCGTAGTCCCTGGGGTTGCCCACGCAGATCACCACCCGGGCTCCGGGCAGTTCGTGAACCAGGTCGCAGCCGCCGAGGACCGGCACGCCGTCCACCTCGGTGCCGTGCAGGGCGGGGTTGTCGTCGAGGTGCCCGAGCACCTTGAACTCGCCCGTGTCCGCCACGGCCTGCACGGTCTCCCGGGCGAAGCCGCCCGCGCCGATGATCAGCAGTTCGTTCATCTGCGAGCCTGTTCGCGCAGTGCTGCCACGACGCGGTCCTGCTGGGCCTCGGTCATGGTGTGGAACAGGGGCAGGATCAGCGAGTCGCGGGTGATGCGCTCGGTGACCGGCAGCGGTGCGCGGGGGTGGTCCGCGTAGGCGGGTTCGAGGTGCGCAGCCATGATCCCGCGCCGGGCGGAGACGCCGGCCTCGGCGAGTGCGGCGAGCAGGTCGTCCCTGCCGACGGGGAAGTCCTCGTCCACCAGCACCCAGTAGGACTGGAAGTTGCTCTGCCCGTGCGCGGGATCGCGTACGGGGGCGAGGCCGGGGACGTCGTGCAGCAGCGTGTCGTACCGGGCCGCCAGCTCGCGGCGGCGGGCGATCATCGCGTCGAGCTTGCCGAGCTGGACGAGGCCGATGGCGGCCTGGACGTCCGTCATGCGGTAGTTGAAGCCGACTTCCAAGTAGCTTTCCAGGACCGGCTTGCCGCTCGCGTGACGGTCCGCCGCCGAGGCGTTCATGCCGTGCTCGCGCAACCGGCGCAGACGGGCCGCCCACTCGGCGTCGTCGGTGGTGATCATGCCGCCCTCGCCCGTGGTGACGAGCTTGCGGGGGTGGAAGGACCAGGCGGCGAGCAGCGCGCCGTGCCCCACGGGCTTGCCACCGACGGTCGAGCCGATGGCACAGGCCGCGTCCTCGACCAGGGGCAGGTCCCAGTCGGCACAGGCGGCACGCAGGGCGTGCACGTCGGCCGGGACGCCGCCCTGGTGGACAGCGAGGACAGCCTTGGTGCGGGCGGTGCGGACCGCGTCCACGGTGGCCGGGGTCAGGTTGCCGGTGGCTGGGTCGACGTCGGCGAACACCGGCTCGGCGCCGACGTACCGTACGGCGTTGGCGGTGGCGATGAACGACAGCGAGGGCACCACGACCTCGTCGCCGGGGCCGATGCCCAGCGCGACGAGTGACAGGTGCAGGGCGGTGGTGCAGGAGCTGACGGCGATGCCGTGCTCGGCGCCCACCCGTTCGGCGAAGGCCTTCTCGAAGGCGGCGACCCGGGGGCCCTGGGCGACCCACCCGGACAGCACCGCGTCGGAGGCGGCCCGGGCCTCCTCCTCACCGAGCCAGGGGATCATCACCGGGATGCGGCCGGTGCTCACTTTGCCGCCTCCCGCTCCGCACGCCACCACTCGACCAGGTCCCGCAGACCCGTACGCAGGTCGATCCGCGCCGTGAAGCCGAGCCGCTCGGCGGCCCGCGAGGTGTCCGCGAGCCGCCGGGTCACCCCGTTCACCGCGCGGGCGGGCCCGTGCTCCGGCTCCAGGCCCTCTGCCGCCATCGCCTCCAACAGGCCCTCGGCGAGCTCCTTGAGCGAAGTCTCCGTACCGCTCGCGATGTTGAACACCTCGTCGGTGAGGTCCGACTCGGCGGCCAGGACGTTGGCCCTGGCGATGTCACGGACGTCGACGAAGTCCATGGTCTGTGTGCCGTCGCCGAGGATCAGCGGCGGCTCACCCGCCTCGATGCGCTCCATCCAGCGGATGAGCACCTCGGTGTAGAGGCCGTGGATGTCCATCCGGGGGCCGTAGACGTTGAAATAGCGCAGTGCCACGTAGTCCAGTCCGTACATGGCGTAGAAGCTGCGCAGCATGCCCTCGTTGAAGGCCTTCGCGGCACCGTAGAAGGTGTCGTTGTTGTACGGGTGGTGGCGCTCGGTCGTCGGGAAGGTCTCGGCCATGCCGTAGACGGACGCCGAGGACGAGGCGATCACCTTGGTGACCCCGGCCTCGACCGCCGCCTCCAGGACGTTGAAGGTGCCGTCGACCAGGACCTCGTTGGCGAGCCGGGGCTCCTCCGCGCACTGGGTGATGCGGATCGCGGCGAGGTGGAACACCAGGTCGGCGCCCTCGGTGACCTTCCGTACGGTGTCGGCGTCCCGGACGTCGCCTTCGACGATCTCCACGACACCGCTGGGCAGAGCCTGGGCGAGGTTGGCCCGCCGCCCGCGCACGAAGTTGTCGAGTACGACGATCTCGCGGGCGCCGCCGGCGGCCAGCAGGTCGACGAGGTTGGAGCCGATGGTGCCCGCTCCCCCGGTGACCAGGATCTTCTTGCCTCGTACGCTGCTCAACTGCATGTACCTCTCAGCCAATAGGATCTGTCAACGCCCGGCGCGCAGGCCGACGACCGCGCCCTTGAATTCGAGGCTTCGCGATGCCGCCTCGAGAATGTCCAGCACTCTGAGGCCCGCCCGGCCGTCGGTCAGCGGCGCCCGGCGCTCCCTGATCGCCTCGCCGAACTCGTCGACCATGCTGCGCAGCGCTTCCCTCTCGCCGATGGCGGGCGCGACCATGTCCCCGGAGCGGTAGGAGATGAGCATGTCCCGGCGCTCGTCCGCGCCGATCTCCTGCGGCGAGGCCAGGTCCACGCCCCGGTCGAAGATGGCCACGCGTTGGGCGGGGTTGAGGTCGTCCCAGATGAGGGTGCGCTTGGAACCGCCCACCATGGTGGTCCGTACCTTGGTCGGCGACAGCCAGTTGACGTGCACGTGGGCGATGGCCCCGGTGTTGAGCTGGAGCGTCAGATAGGCCACGCAGGCCTGGCCGGCGCCGATCGGGTCGGCCCCGTGGGCGGCGACGGCGACCGGCTCGATGTTGTCCGGGAGGATGAAGTCCAGGATGGACAGGTCGTGCGGGGCGAGGTCCCACAGCACGTCGATGTCCTTCTGGACGAGCCCGAGGTTGATCCGGACCGAGTCGACGAAGTGGATCTCGCCGAGTTCGCCGGAGCGGACCAGTTCACGGATCCGGCCCACGGCGGGGGTGTAGCAGTAGGTGTGGTCGCACATCAGGGTGAGGCCGCGCTCCTCGGCCTCGGTCACCAGGCGCATCCCGTCCGCGTAGGTCGCCGCGAGCGGCTTCTCCACGAGGACGTGCTTGCCGGCGCGCAGGGCGGCCAGGGCAATGTCGAGGTGGGTGCCGGCGGGCGTGGCCACGGCGACGGCGGTCACGGAGGGGTCGGCGAGGACGGCCGCGTAGTCCGAGGTGGCCTCGACCGTCGAGTAGCCGCCGAGGACCCGCCGGGCCCGGTCCACGTCGAGGTCGCACAGCCAGCGCAGCCGGAAACCCTCGCCGGCCTGGAAGTTGCGTACGAGGTTGGGGCCCCAGTATCCGGCCCCGACGACCGCCACCCCCAACGGCTCCTGCGTCACTGTCTTCCTCTTCCTCTGGTCCATCAGTAGGCCCCCGTTCCGCGCACCACCACGGCCCCGGTGCGCGCCAGGATCGACAGGTCCAGGCCCATCGACCAGTTGTCCACGTATCCGAGATCGAGCCGGACCGCCTCGTCCCAGGGCAGGTCGGAGCGTCCGCTGACCTGCCACAGTCCGGTGAGGCCGGGCTTCACGAGCAGCCGGCGCTTGATGTCCGGCGTGTACTCCTCGACCTCCTCGGGCAGCGGCGGCCGGGGGCCGACCAGCGACATGTGGCCCTTGACGACGTTGACGAGCTGCGGGAGTTCGTCGAGTGAGCTGCGGCGCAGGAACGAGCCGACCCGGGTGATCCGCGGGTCCTCCTTCACCTTGAACAGCAGGCCGTCGCTGTTCTGGTTGAGGTGCTCCAGTTCCGCGCGGAGGGCCTCCGAGTCGGGCCGCATCGTGCGGAACTTCAGCATGGTGAAGTGGTCGCCGTACCGGCCCACCCGCTGCTGCCGGAACAGGGCGGGGCCGGAGCTGTCCAGCCGGACGATCAGGGCGACCAGCAGCATCGGCAGTGCGAGGAGCAGCAGCAGAGCCGCCGCGAAGGAACGATCCAGCAGTTCCTTGGGCAGCCGGGAGATCCGGGAGAGGTTCGGCGGCTTGATCCGCACCAGCGGCACCCCGTTGGTGGGCCGTACCGCCAGCCGGGAGGCGGACACGTCGGTCAGCACGGGAGCCAGCAGGAAGTCGACGCCCTGCACGGCCGCGGTCCAGGACATCCGGCGCAGGACGGAGGCGTCGAGCTCGGGGGCGGGCAGCACCACCACGGTGTTGATGCCCAGGGCCCGGACGACGTCGTTCATGCCGCCGACGCCGCCGAGGGCGGGGAGCCCCAACTTGCGTATCTCCGGGGCGTTCTCGGGATCGGTCAGGCACGCTCCGGCGGCCTGGAGTTTCGGTGTGCCGCCGCGCCTGAGCACCGCGACCAGCTCCACGATGCCGCTCGACGGTCCGACCAGGAGCGTCGCGCTCCCGTCCCGGCTCCGGGCCCATCGCCGGTGCAGGCGGCGGCGCAGCGTGTACCGGGCCGCGAGAGCGATCACAGCAGCCGGCATCGCTGCCATGATCATGTCATGAAGAAGGTCCGAATCGTGGGTGAACGGCCAGTACGCGACGGCGGCCAGCGCCGGCAGCGCGACGGCCCCACGGAGCACCCGTCGGTATTCCTCGGCCCCCAGACCCAGCGTGCTGCGGTCGTAGGAACGGTGGGCCAGCATGGCCACGATCCAGGTCGGGGGCAGCACCAGGGCCACCGCCCAGCGGCCGTAGGCCGCGTGGATCAATAAGGCCGCGGCAGCGGCCGCGAGGCCGTCCGCAACCAGCAGGACGATGCGGTACTTCTGTTCCCAACGTCTTCGGCGGCCATGTGGACTTCTGCGTTCCACGACCGATTGCTCGTGCGTGACCTGAATGGTCATGCGCCCCCCACCACATGCGCGGCTACCCCTGACCGAAGTGCCCTCCACACAGCGGCACTGGAAAGCGAGGGAGCTTCAGCGGTTCCCCAACCGCCTCATGCCCCCAGCATGCTGGTACGTACTGACTCTGTTCAGATCCATTCGACTGCCGGACCATGACATGCAGTCAAGAACGAGTTCCCCACCCAAACCGGTCCGGCGGTCATCAATCTAGACCATGCGGCTCACTCTCGGGAACAGTTGGACGAAACACATGTCGCAATAGTGACACCGACGGCATACTGCCCCCGTGACGAGCATCGTGATCCCGGCCCACAACGAGGCCCGAGTCATCGGCCGGCTCCTCGATTCCCTGTTGGCTGATTCCTCACCCGAGGAGTCCACGGACGACACCGACATCGTGGTCGTGTGCAACGGCTGCACGGACGACACCGCCCGGATCGCGGCCGCACGCGGCCCGCGCGTCCGGGTGGTGGAGATACCCGTGCCCTCCAAGCACGCCGCGCTGCGGGCCGGTGACGATCACGCGCGCGGCTTCCCGCGCCTCTACGTGGACGCCGACGTCGTGATCGCGAGCGCCGACGTACGCGCACTCACCGAGCCCCTGGACGACGAGACCTCGGGCGTCCTCGCCACCGCCCCCGAGCGACGGATCCCGCTGGCCTCCTGTGCCTGGCGGGTGCGCGCCTACTACCAGGTGTGGCAGCGGCTGCCCGCCGTACGCGAAGGGCTGTTCGGCCGGGGCGTCATCGCGGTCTCCAAGGCCGGGCACGCCCGGATCGCCGCGCTGCCACCGCTGATGGCGGACGACCTCGCGGCGTCCCTCGCGTTCACGCCGGAGGAACGGCTCGTGGTCGACGCGGCCGGTGTGGTGATCCAACCACCGTGCACCTGGCAGGACTTGATCAAGCGGCGCATTCGGGCCGCGGTGTCCACCGCCCAGGTCGAGCAGCATCAGGGGCCGGAAGGGGCCACGGCGCGCACCAGCAAGTCTGACCTGAAAGCGTTGCTCCGCCGGGAGCCGAGACTCCTCGTGGCTGTCGTGGTCTTCGTCGCGGCAGCGGTCACCGCCCGGCGGAGGGCCGGAAAGGCCATCCGGGAACAGGACTTCGGCACCTGGCTACGGGACGAGAGCAGTCGGCAGAACTGATCGCACCGCACCTGGAGTTCCTGTCTTGTATCTCACCGACCGTTCCCAGCCTGTCGAGGCGGGCACCGACCAGGACCGCAGACGCGGGCCGGGGCGCAGGGTTGCCCCGGTCGTGCTGGTGCTGGGCACGGTCAGCCTGATCACCGACATCTCCTCGGAGATGGTCACCGCCGTCCTGCCGCTCTACCTCGTCACCACGCTCGGCTTCAGCCCGCTGGGCTTCGGCACCCTCGACGGCGTCTACAACGGCGTCAGCGCACTGGTCCAGCTCACCGGCGGCCACCTCGCCGACCGCATCCGCAACCACAAGCTGCTGGCCGGGCTCGGCTACGGCCTGTCCGCGCTGTGCAAGCCGCTGCTCCTGTTCGCCGGCAGCATCGGCACGCTCGGCACGGTCCTCGCCCTGGAACGGACCGGCAAGGGCCTGCGCACCGCCCCGCGCGACGCGATGATCTCCCTGTCCACCTCGGCCGAGAACCAGGGCCGCGCCTTCGGCGTGCACCGCGCGATGGACACCACCGGCGCGATGCTCGGCCCGCTGGCGGCCTTCCTCATCCTGCGCGCGGCGGCCGACGGTTACGACGCGGTGTTCGGGGTGAGCGCGTGCGTCGCCGTGCTGGGCGTGCTCGTACTGGTGCTGTTCGTGCCGGGCAGAGGGAAGGGCACCCCGGCCGAAGAAGAGAACGGGCCGAACGCCAAGCCTCCCGTCCGCGTCCGCGAAGCGCTCGGACTGCTGCGCCTCCCCCGGCTCCGCGCGCTCGCCGGCTGTGCCGCGCTGCTCGGGCTGACCACCGTCAGCGACGCCTTCGTCTACCTGCTCCTCCAGCGGCGGGCCGGCGTCGGCGAGCAGTGGTTCACGCTGCTACCGCTGGGCACCGCCGTCGTGTTCCTGCTGCTGGCCGTGCCCGTCGGCGCGCTCGCCGACCGCATCGGACGGCGCACGGTGTTCCTCGCCGGACACACGGTCCTGCTCACCGCCTACGCCCTCCTGCTCTGGGCCCCGGGCACCCCGGTCGCCCCGGTTCTGGTACCGCTCGTCCTCGCCCTGCACGGCACGTTCTACGCGGCGACCGACGGGGTGCTCCCGGCCGCCCTCGCCGACATCGTGCCCGAGCAGCTGCGCGCCAGCGGCCTCGCCATCGTCGGCACCAGCCAGGCACTGGCCCGGTTCTGCTGCTCGCTGGCGTTCGGCGCCGCCTGGACGATGTGGGGCGACGGCCCGGCACTGGCCGGCTCGGCGGTCGGTCTGCTCTGCTGCGCGGCCGTCGCGGGCATGGTGCTGCGCCCGGCAGGCGGGACCCGATGACCACCACAGCCACAAGGAGAGCCACAGGGATGCGCCTGACAACGCTGCGCCGCCGCCTGCTCATACTCGTCGCGGCGGTCCTGGTGCTCGCGGGCGTGGGAACCGGCGTCGTCCTGCACGCCGCCGCCCGCGCCGACCGGGCGAACCAGCCACAGGCGGGCGACCCCACGGTCAGCGCGGGCAAGCTGACGCTCGGCCAGAAGAGCCGCCTGATGTTCGTCAACGCGGCCGCCGGCCCGCACCGCACCGCGGTCGCCTCGGTCCCGTCGACCGACCCCGGGGGCGGCCGGACCGCCGCCGACCTGAAGTGCGCCCGCTTCTACGCTGCGGCCGGCACCGGGGTCTGCCTCCAGTCCAACCCCGGCGTCCTCAAGCAGAGCAACCGCGCCCTGCTCCTGGACGCCGGCCTGCGCACCAAGCACACCTTCCCACTCGCGGGCACCCCCAGCCGGGCCCGGGTCTCGCCCAGCGGCCGCTTCGTCGCCTGGACAGTCTTCGTCTCCGGCGAGTCCTACGCGTCCGCCTTCTTCTCCACCCGGACCTCGGTCCTGGACACCCGCTCCATGCGGCTGACGCCCAGCCTGGAGACCTTCTCCATCATCAAGGACGGCAAGTCCTACCACGCCTCGGACATCAACTTCTGGGGCGTCACCTTCGCCACCGACGACGACACCTTCTACGCCACCCTCAACACAGCCGGCAAGACCTACCTGGTACGGGGTTCGCTGTCCGGGCGTGCGGTCACCACCCTGGTCGAGAACGTGGAGTGCCCCTCGCTCTCCCCCGACGGGACCCGGGTCGCCTTCAAGAAGCGGGTGCTGTCCCGTACCGACCTCTGGCACGAGTACGTCCTCGACCTGCGCACCCTGCGCGAGACACCGCTCGCCGAACGCCACAGCGTCGACGACCAGGCCACCTGGCTCGACAAGCGCACCGTCGCCTACGCCCTTCCCAGCAACGGCAACGTCAAGAGCACCGACCTGTGGAGCGTGCCCGCCGACGGCACCGGAAAGCCCCGCCTGCTGATCGCGGGCGCGTCCTCCCCGGCGCCGCTGTGATCTGAAGGGCGGTGCGCCCGCCCGCCGCGGGGCGGAGGTTGAGGCCGGGGCTGTGGATCCGCCAGTTCTCCGACGTCGCGGACGCTGCCGCCGGCCTGCCCGACGCCGTTCCCGACGGTGAGCTCGTCGCCGTCCTCGACGGCGGCTCCGGCTTGGCCTTCGACCGGCTGGAGAGCGCGGGCCGACCGCTGCGGCCCGCGGCGCGCCGCCGGCTTCGCCGTCCACGTCGCAACGGGGGTGCGCACGGGTTCCTGCGAGGACACCACGGCACTGATCGGGGAAAGTCCGAGGCAGAAGACCTGCGTTCGAGGTGCCGCTTGGGACACCGCCGATACCGCCGACCGCCGACCCCAGGCCCACGACATCCCCGCTCCGGCGGCACGCACCGTTTTTTTGAGACACGTTTTACGCAAGGCATGCAACTGCGACCCAGACCCTCATCGTCTGACAGACAGTCGGGCCCGTCAGGGCCGAAACGCGAGAGAACGGGGCAGTCGTGGGACGGCGCAAGGGCAGCATAGGGATCGCACTCGTCACGGGTGCCATGCTGGTGGGCGCGAGTGCCTGCGGCGGGGGCAGCAGTGACAAGGCGAGCGGCGACGACGCAAAGGCGCCGGGCAAGCCGGGTGCGAGCGCCTCTCCCACGCCGACGAAGCCCGCGGGCCCGCCGATGCTGCTGGAGACGATCACCCCGCAGACGGGAACCACGGTCGGCGTGGCCATGCCCATCTCGGTGGTCTTCACGAACCCGGTGGCGGCAAAGGCACGGGCCACGGTGGAGAAGCACATGAAGGTGAGCGCCTCGAAGCCGGTGGCCGGCGCCTGGCACTGGTTCGGCGACAAGCGCGCCGACTGGCGACCGAAGACGTACTGGCCCTCCGGCACCAAGGTGAAGATCGACGCCGACATGAAGGGCGTCAACAACGGCAACGGACGCTACGGCGTGCACAGCTACACCCACACCTTCACGATCGGCGACGACGTGCGCGCGGATGTCTCGGTGACCGGTCACACCATGAAGGTGACCCGGAACGGCGCGGTGGTGCGCACCCTGTCCATCAATGCGGGCAGCCCTCAGTACCCGACGTGGAACGGCACCATGGCCGTCATCGACAAGCAGGAGAAGGTCCACATGACCTCCTGCAGCGTTGGCATCAGCTGCGACAAGGGCAGCCCCAACTACTACGACCTGACGCTGCCCTGGGACGTCCACCTGACCCAGTCCGGCACGTACGTGCACTACTCGACCGGCGACCCCAATCCGGGCAGCGGCAGCGCCCGCGGCTCGCACGGCTGCGTCCATCTGTCCATGTCGGACGCCAAGTGGTTCTACGGCCAGGTCAAGCAGGGCGACCCCATCACCATCACCGGCTCGTCCCGTGCCAAGGCCCCGGCCGACAACGGCTACGCCGACTTCAACCTGGGATGGGACCAGTGGCTCGCGGGCAGCGCGTCCGGGGAGGGGACGACCGCGACGCTGTGATGCGCTGCGGTGGCGGCGCCGGTCAGCACCTGCTCGTACTCGGTGAGGACGGCCTCGATGGCCTGGGGGTGCGGCGAGGGATGTGCCGAGTTCGGCGCCGTCGAGCATGGGCACCCGGTCCCACGGGTGCCCGGTCGGCAGCGCGTAGTGGGGGCGCAGGACCGGCGCGGTGTCGCCGTCGGTGATCAGCGCGGTGGGCTCCGGTGCCCAGCCATCGAACCCAGACATCGAACTCCGCCGCGATCCGTGCGGTCGCCGCGGCCGCATCGGTGAAATCGATGGGATCGGCCCGGTGCTGGGCGGGTTGTCGGCGGGCCGCCGGGGCGAGTGACGGTCTCCAGCTGGTCGTACGTGATCACGGCCGAGGCCATGGGGACGCTGTGCGGGTGCCAAGCTGGCCAACTACCTGTTTCGTCAGTGTCGGCGGCCTGGCCGACCCCCGCCATCGGCAGCATCGCCGACGCCACATCCCTGAAGACCACCCTGACGCGTCTCGTCCTGATGCCGGCCCTGATGCCGGCCCTGATGCCGGTGCCGAGCCGGCTGCTGTTCCGCACCCTGCCCGAGCCCAGCGCCGCCGGGGGCTCCGTACGTCCTCGTACGCATCCATGGCGGAGCCCCTGCTTCCGTGCCCGATCCTCACCGAGGGTTGCAGATGGGGGGCTTGCGCGCGGGACGCTCGTCAGAGGCAGGATCGGGAGGCGCCTGACTGCTGCCGCGCCGGCCCGCGCGCGTGGGTCGGCCAAGGACGACTCCCACCAGAACGAGTGCCAGCCCGCATAGTTGTTGGGCTGTCAGGACCTCTCCGGCGACCGCTGTGCCGAGCAGGACGCCCGTGATGGGGTTGAGCAGCCCGATCAGTCCCACTGTCCCAACGGGCAGGTGCCGGAGTCCGGTGAACCAGGCGGTGAAGGCCAGAGCGGTGGCGACCAGGGCGACGTAGGCGAACGAGAGGAGCGCCGGTCTGGAGAGCGCAGGCGGAGGGCCCTCCGTTGCTGCGGCGACTGGCAGCAGGAACAGCCCTCCGGCGGTGAGCTGCCAGGCGGTCACGGCGAGCACGTCGGCACCGGCGCTCCAGCGCTTGGCCAGGATGTGACCGAAGGACGACACGAGCATGGCCGCGGCCGAGGCGAGGACTCCTGGCACGCTCACCCCTTCGGCCCCCGTGAGCAGCATGAGACAGACCCCGCCAAGCCCGATCGCGGCGCCGGCCAGGTGCGAGATGCCGGGCCGCTCGGACAGCAGGGCCCAGGCGATGAGCATCATCGCCAGCGGGGACACCGCCATGACGGTCGAGGCGACGCTCGTCGGCAGCAACTGGGAGGCGGCATAGACGAGCACGAAGAACACGCTCACGTTGAGCAGCCCGAGCGCCGCAGACCGCCACCACCACCCGTCACGCGGCCGCTGCCTGCACAAGCCCAGCAGGACGAGGCCGGCAGGCAGCGCCCGCAGGGCGGCCCCGTAGAGCGGACGGTCCGCCGGGAGGAACTCGTGCGTGACGAAGTAGTTGGTTCCCCAGGCCACCGGCGCGACAGCGGTCAGCGCCACCCAGCGCATAGTAGCTTCCATGGAAGACAATATAGCTTCTCCGGAAGCTACCATGGTGTCCATGGACGACGCGCAACCGATGGACCACGTAGCCCGCATCCAGGCCGACTGGCGCCGCGAACGGCCTGACGTCGACATCACTCCGCAAGGAGTGATCGGCCGACTGCACCGCCTGGCCGGCCGGCTCACCGAGAAGCTCTGCCTGGTCTACGGCCGCTACGGTCTCAGCGAGGGAGAGTTCGATGTCCTGTGCGCACTGCGCCGCGCCGGTGAACCCTACGAACGGGCACCCGGCGAGCTCGCCGTGCACACCATGGTCACCACCGGTGCGATGACGAAGAGAATCGACCGCCTGGAACAAGCCGGACTCGTCACCCGCCGCCGTTCCGACGACGACCAGCGTGGCCGGATCGTCGCCCTCACCCGACCCGGACGCGAACTGATCGACCGCGCGTTCACCGACCACATGCGCAACGAACGCCAGCTGCTGGACCTGCTGACGGCCACCGAGGCCGAGGCACTCGAAACGCTGCTCACCACCTGGCTCTCCCGCATGGAGGATCCGCGCCCTTCCGGCAGCGAGTGATCCGCCGCCATCCGGGCTGTGTCCAGCGCCCTGGATGTTCATGCACCCACCCGGGCTCTGAGCTGTGGGCGGCTGGGCGGTGACCATCACGGCTGGGCGGGGCCACACAGAGGGCGTCACTGGCCGCGGGCCGGGCCGTAATTCGCTTGACCTGGCCACGGGTCAACGATGCATTGTGGCGGGAGACCACGAGTCGTGGTGCTGGCATCCCGGGGAGGCAGCGGCAGCAATGGAGATCCGTCCCACGACCGACCAGGATCTCGACGTATTCGTCGACACACTCCATGCCGCGTTCGGACGCTTCCCGGAAACCCCGGCCGAGGGCGGCGGGGGAGTCTGGTGGTCGGCGCTCGAAATGGACCGCAACCTGCTCGCCATGACGGCGGACGGGCGGCCCGTCGGCACCGCCGGTGCGTACTCCTTCGAGCTCACCCTGCCCGGTGAGATCCTCGTCCCGGCCAGCGGGGTGACCGCCGTCGGCGTCCTGCCCTCGCACCGACGCCAGGGCGTCCTCAGCGCGATGATGCGGCATCAGCTCACCGAGCTGCGGGCCCGAGGAGAGTTCCTCTCCGTACTGCTGGCCTCCGAGGCCCTGATCTACCGCAGGTTCGGCTACGGACCGGCGACCTACACGCAACGGCTGACGGTGCCGCGCCACCAGGCCGCCCTCGCCCTCCCCCGGGCGTATGGAACGGCCGACGCCCCAGCCACCGGCTCGGACACCGGCACGGTCGAGCTGCTGCGGCGTGCCCAGTGCGGCGAGATCCTGGAAGAGGTCTACGACCGGTACCGCCGCGCACAGCCCGGCGCGCTGTCCCGGCCGCACCGCTGGTGGACCTTGGGCGCGGGGCAGTCGCCGGTCTCTTCGGCGCCGCGCTACGTCGCCGTCCACCGTGACGCCGACGGCGTACCGGACGGGTATGCCAGCTATTCGTTGGGCGATTCCGAAACTTTGACGGTCGACGAGACCATCGCCACCGACGACGCCGCATTCACGGCCCTGGCCCGGTTCGTGCTCGGACACGACCTCGTCACTCAGGTCGTGTTCAAGCACTTTCCGCCCCAGCACCCCCTGCGCTGGCAGTTCGCGGACTTCCGCGCCGGCCAGGTGAGCGGCGACACCGACTGGCTCTGGGTGCGGCTGCTGGATGTCCCGCGTGCGCTGACCGCGCGCGGCTGGTTCATGGACGGCGAGCTCGTCCTCGACGTCGACGACCCGTTCCTCGGCGAGCACGGCCGCTACCTGCTGACCGTCCGGGACAGCAAGGCCGACTGCGTGCCGACGGACCGGGAGCCCGACCTGTCCCTGGACGTGAGCGACCTGGGCTCGGTCTACCTCGGCGGCACCGCCCCGAGCACGCTCGTGCGTGCCGGACACATCCGGGCCCACCGCCCGGGCGCGGCCGCCCTCGCTGACGCCCTCTTCCGCGCCGAGCGCTCCCCGCACTGCCTGCACTGGTTCTGACCGCGCGCTCCCTGACGCGGCACAGGTCTCGTCAGGCGCCGCTTTCTTTGGCCGGCCGGCGCGTCGGGCTTGATGTGGAGGGTCTCGTTGAGGGTCTACCGCTGGTGTTCGGGCCGTGCCGGCAGACCGTGTACCGGCGCTTCGCCCAGTGGAGCCGGGACCGTGTCCGGAATCAAGACCTGTGGATGAGAGTCGTACCGACCCAGCGGTGATAGGCGTCTACGTCGACGTTGCTGCCACACACGATGGTGACCACGTGTCGGCCGGCGAAGCGGTCACGGTCTTCGAGGATCGCCGCGATACCGAGCGCGGCCGACGGTTCGACGACGAGGCCGGCGTGTTCGAGGAGTATCCGCATACCGGCGGTGATCGACGCCTCCTTGACCAGGACGGCGTCGTCAGCGACCAGGAGAAGGTCGTCCAGGACGGCCGGGACGGGGCACCGGCCGGCGACGCCGTCAGCGATGGTGTCGGTCGAGTCGGTGGTGACGACGCGCCGCCCACGCCACGAGTGTGTCATCGCCGGTGCGCCCAGCGGCTGGACACAGATCACTTCGACTTCGGGCGCCCAGGCCTTCACTACATGACCCACGCCGGTGGCCAGCGCTCCACCGCCCAGAGCAATCAGGACGGTGTCGAACGACGGCACGGTGTCCACCAGTTCCAGGCCGATGGTCGCCGCGCCCTCACAGGTCTCGATGTCCAGGCTGTCTTCGAGCAGCCGGATGCCGTCGTACCGCGCGATGGCCGCGGCCCGTTCACGAGCCGTCTCGTGGTCGCCGTCCACCAGTTCCAACCTGGCGTCCAGCGCGCGGATGCGATCAAGCTTGGCAGCAGTCGCGAAGCGGGATGCCACGACGATGACGTCGAGCCCCCGGCCCCGACCGGACCAGGCGAGGGCTTGGCCAAGGTTGCCCGCGCTGGCGCACACCACGGCAGGCGAGCCATTGTCGGCGAGCAGGCTCGCGACTACCTCGGTGCCGCGAGCCTTGAAGCTGCGGACCGGGTTCGCCGTTTCGAGTTTGATGCTCACCGTGCACCCGAGAGCTGGCTCCAGCGCCTCGCAGCGGTACAGCGGAGTGTCAAGAAAAACCGGGTCGATCACCTGGCGAGCCGCCCGGATCCGAGCAGTGTCGAGGCGCGTCTCCTGCATGACACAGCAGCGTATCGCCGCCGGCGCTGTTCCACTCGGGGCCTTACTGTGCCTTTCTTGCGCGATGATTACGCGAATCCCCGCGAGCGGGCGGGGCCGGACCGGGCAGGCCGTAGCAGTTGGGTGTCTGTGCAGCGGTCGGCGCTGTTTGACCTGGACGACACCCTGGCCGACCGGCAGCTTGCATTTTCTGTGTGGGCGACAGAGTTCGCCGACGAGCACGGACTCGGAAACGAGGCAGCACGTTGGCTGATCGCCGCGGACGAGCGGGGGGCCGGGCCTCGCGAAAGGTTCTTTCGCGACGTGCGGCAGCATTTCGGGCCGGCGGAGGCAGGTGCAGAGCTGTGGGCCGCATTCCGCGCCCGGATGCCGGACCTCGTCCGGTGCGACCCGCAGGTCCTTTATGGCCTGTCGCAGCTGCGGGCGTCGGGCTGGAGGGTGGGCATCGTCAGCAACGGCATGGCCGACAGCCAGCTCATGATACGGAAGCCGCGTTGTTCTCCCGGCCCGGACTCCACCATCAGCTCCTCGACATCGCCGGGTCAGCGCAGTGATCGGATACGCGGTCCGGGAAGCCGACTCGAATGACGCACGCCGAAGGCGGTGCAGGTGACACCCCGCGGCCGCGAAATGATGACGATCGGCGGAGCGCTCTTCGACGGGGTGCGCAACCGCTGGGCATCCCAGATCGGGGGCCCGCCAACTCGACGCTCCCGAAGCGCATTTGACTCGGCTCACCGAGCGCCGGCCCGTGGGCGCCGATGATCTGGCACGGTTCGATGACGGCCCGCGCGAGGAGAACTGAGTGGCCGCACCCGTTCAGAACTCACAGCAATCCGATCGACCCGGTGAGTTGACGAGCACCCTGCCCCAGGACGCGACCATTGCTGGTCACGAGCTGGTGTGAGCCGGGCAGAGCGTTCCACAGGGTGCAGTGGTGGGCGGCGGCGGTCGTGTTCGTGGGGCCGGTGTGGTCGGGGACCAGGGATTGCACGGAGCCAGTCGGCCAGGTGGGAGTGTTCGGGGTGTTGGGGTTGCCGGTACGGGCGAAACCGCTCCAGTAGTCGATCATGGTGTCGGCCAGGCGGTGCTGGGCGGGGGTCATGGTGCGGGGACGGCCGCCGAGGTCGAAGAGGTAGGTCAGTTCGCTGGCGTGCGGGGCGCCCAGCGGGAACGGGGTGGGGGCAGAGGTGAGCGGCGGGGCGTGTTCGTCGGCGAACTCGTAGCGCCAAACCAGGACATGGGCCGCGAGGAGCGTAGCGGTTTGAAGGGTGGGGCAGGCGTAGTTGGAGTCTCCGATGACCCCGCCGAGGACCGGTCCGCCGTTCGTTTCGGTGACCGGGTAGGTACGGGCGACGGTGGGGGCCTGTGCGGGGTCGGGGAGGAAGTCGGCCACCGTCTGGGGCCAGTTGGCGGGGGTGATGCGGGTGCCGGCCTGGATGACGGCGGCGGCCCAGCCGTTGCCCTCGTCGTGGTTGGAGCCGATGAGGACGGGCACACGGTGCACGGCGCCTCGGGCGAGCGCGGTGTTCGGGTCGCGAGGCAGGAGGCCGGTGGTGTAGGCGGGCTGCTGTGCGGTGTCCTGGACGGCGAGCAGCCGGGCGGCGCTCACCCGCCGCAGACAGGCCACAACGTGCCGGGCAGCGCCGCAGCCCACCGCCTTCGCCAGCTTCGCCCCGGTGGCGTCCGCCGCCTTGAGGGAGATGGCGGACGGGGCGAAGGGACGGTCGGCGCTGCCGGTGCACGGTCCGCTCTCGATGATGGCACGGTCGAACAGACCGGCGGCGGTTGGGGACGCGAGCTGGGCGCATACGCTGAAGCCGCCCGCGGACTCGCCGGCCAGGGTGAGATTGTGCCGGTCGCCACCGAACGCGCCGATGTTCGCCCGCACCCAGCGCAGCGCCGCCTGCTGGTCGGCGAGTCCGAAGGTGCCGGAGCCCGGCAGGCCGCTGTGGGCAAGGAAGCCGAGGGTGCCGAGGCGGTAGTTGAGGGTGACCACGACGACATCGCCACGCGTGGCGAGGCGGTGGGCGTCGTAGGAGCTGCCCGCGCCGGTGGTGAAGCCGCCGCCGTGCACCCACACGATCACGGGCCTGGGACGGTCGGGGCGGGCGGTGTCGGGGGTGGTCACGTTCAGGTAGAGACAGTCCTCGGCGGTGCTGCCGCCGGGTACCTCGCCGGCCGGCTGCGGGCAGGGGCTGGCGGGCCGGGTGGCGTCCCGAACCCCCCTCCATGGCGGCGCGGGGTGCGGTGGCGTCCAGCGCAGGGAGCCGACCGGGGGTGCGGCATACGGGATGCCGTCGAACGTGCGGTAACCCTCCCCCGCGGTGCCGCGCATGGCACCGGCCCGGGCGTGCACGACGGGTGCGGCGGGTACGACGGCCCGCCGAACCTCGGGTGTCTCCGCCCGGGCCGGCACTGCGGTGAAGGCCAGCACGGCGCACACCAGCGCCGTCGTCCATCGCCCTGCTCGCCCTGGTTTCATCGGTGTACGCCTTCCTGCTCGGGTCGGGTGCTCGGCGTGGCGGGTCAGCTGCCGCCCATGCCTCCCCGCGCGGCGATCATGGTGGTGCGCAGGCCGCGCACTGTTGTCTCCAGGCCCGGCGCGAGCTCACCGAGCCGGCCGGTCAGGTCATCGATCCGCGCCCGGTGCCGGCGCCGGTCCTGTCCGGACACCACCCGGCCGATCCGGCCGGCCGCGGCCAGTGCCACCAGGGCGGCGTCCTCCAGGGCGACCGCGTGTGCCGAAGTGGCGGCGCACAGGATCGCGGTCACGTGCGCGTGCAGCGCCCGTACGGCGTCCGGGTCGGGCACGGTCGTATGCCGCCCGGACAGGACCGGGATCCGGCCCCGCTCGACGGTGAGCTGTCCGCGTGCCGCGAGCTGGTCCTCCACGCCGTGCAGGGTCTGCGTCCTGTGCCGCCGTGCCAGGTGCTTCCAGCTGTGCGTGGACGCGGCCACCTCGTCCAGCACACGATCCAGGACCGGATCGCCCACCGGGCCGGGCGCGGTCATCCGCACCTCACCTTCGCGTTCGATCAGGTTGCCACGCAGGGTGAGGTCGACGAGCGCGGCGATGCGGACGAGAAATCCGGTCCGGGCGCGGTCGTAGGGGCCGCGCGCCGCCTCGTCGTAGGCCACCAGGTACATCCGGTAGGGCAGGGCATTCATCACGCTTGCGACGCTACGGCGCCCACGCCCGCCCGTGATCGGCCTGGGGGCGCACTTCGGGATGGGCCACGAGGATCACCCGCGCGACGCCTCCTCCTCAAGGAGGAGGGTCACGAACCGCGCGGCCGAACGAGACCGTGGTCGTAGGCGGCGACCACCGCCTGGACGCGATCCCGCAGCCCCAACTTGCGCAGCACCGCGGCGACATGCCGCTTGACCGTGGCCTCGGACAGGGACAGCCGACGGGCGATCTCCGCGTTGGACAGCGCCTGGCCGATCAGGGTGAGCACCTCGATCTCGCGGGCGGACAGGCTGGTCAACGCGGGCGGCGTCGTGCGCCCGTCCGGCGCGGTGCGCAGGAACCGCTCCAACAGGCGGCGGGTCAGGCTTGGCGCGAGCAGCGTGTCCCCGCGCACCGCGGCCCGGATCGCCGCCACGAGCTCGGCCGACTCCATCTCCTTGAGCAGGAAACCGCTGGCGCCCGCCCGCAGCGCCGCCAGCACGTGCTCGTCCTCGTCGAACGTGGTCAGAACCAGCACCCGGGCCGCACTGCCGGAGGCCACGATCTGCCGGGTGGCCTCGATCCCGTCCATGCCGGGCATCCGGACGTCCATCAGCACCACGTCCGGCCGCGTGCGGCCGATCAACTGCACCGCCTGCCGTCCGTCACCCGCCTCACCCACCACCGCCAGATCGTCCCAGGAGTCGATCAACAGACGGAAGCCGGTGCGCAGCAGTTCTTCGTCGTCGGCCACCACGACCCGGATCGTCATCAACGGCATCCCATCAACAGCGTTCGCAGGAACGGCCGGGCGTCCCTCTCCCTCCATGATGACGTGCTCCGCGTCAGGCAGGTCTGCGTCTGCCACGGACTGTAGGGCAAACAGCTGAGCACTCGGGCCGGCCTCCAGGAGGTCGGCATCCGGCAGCACTGGAGAGCGGAGGGAGGTACGGCTCTTGTACACATGACTGACAAGAAGCTGTCACACGCGGATCGGAATGCGGGTTCGGTCGACGCCCGTTCTGACTGGCATGACTGTTGGAGTAGCGCTCAACGCGTCCGACGCACAGAATCAGGTCGACGCCACCGTGCGGCTGGCCCAGGAGGCCGCGGCTGCCGGTCTGCGGTCGGCTTGGTTCGGCCAGACCTTCGGCGCGGATTCGCCCCAGCTCGCGGCGATCGTCGGGCGAGAGGTACCCGGACTGCATGTGGGCACCTCCGCGATCCCCGTCTTCGGCCGCCATCCGCTCCTCGTCTCCAGCCAGGCCCAGACCGCCCAGGCCGCGACGCACGGCCGCTACCACCTCGGTCTGGCCCTGGGCACGAAACTGCTGACGGAGACCGGCTTCGGCCTGCCCTTCGAACGCCCCATCGCCCGCCTGCGTGAATTCCTCACCGCGCTGGGGCAGTTGACGCGGACCGGCACGGCCGCCTTTCACGGTGAGCTGCTCACGGCGACCACGCCGATCCCCGCGCGCGTACCGGGCGCCGAGAGCGGTGTCCCCGTGCTGGTCGCCGCTATGGGGCCACAGGCGCTGCGGGTCAGCGGTGAGCTGGCGGACGGGATCCTGCCCTATCTGGCGGGACCGCGCGCCCTGGCGGAACACATCGTTCCCGCTGTGACCGCCGCGGCCGAGGCGGCAGGCCGTCCCGCGCCCAGGATCGTGGCCCTGGTGCCCGGCGTGGTCACGGACGACGTGGATTCGGTGCGGGCGAAGGCCACCGAGAGCCTGGCGTTCTATGAACAGATCCCGTCCTACGCGCGGGTCATCGAACTCTCCGGCGGCCGCCGGGCCGCCGACGTGGCTGTGATCGGCGACGAGAAGGCGGTCGAAGCCGAGGTACGGCGTTATCGCGACGCCGGCGCCACCGAGGTCGTGTTCTCGGGCACCGAGACCGCGGGAGAAGCGGACCGCCGGCGCACCTGGGCTCTCCTCGGCGAACTGGCCGGCTGAGAGCGCCCGTCGGTCCGACGGATGTCCTGCAAGGCTGAGTGTTTCCGCCCCTCAGAAAGACGGCCGGCTTCGCTGCGATGTCCTCTTGCTGCTGGGCAAAGTTGCATGTGTCTGTCTGTCGACCGTGACCGCGGACGGTGGCCCCTGGCTTCATCCTGGAGTTCTCGGTGCGTGGGGTCGTCCGCGAAGTGGACAGGGAAGTGAGCGTGGAGCGACAGGCCGACCTTGATCAGGCGACTTGTACTCGGCGTGGCAGGTGACCTGTTCCGTGTGCGGAGCTTCTTCTGGACCTTGAGCACCAGCAGATAGTGGCCGCTGGTTGCGACGATGTGGTGGGCGTGCTCGCGCCGGGTGTGCATGGCGTCGGCGGTGACAACGACGCCGCGCAGGTCCAGGTTCTCCGGCAGGGGACGAAGGCGGGGGTTTCGTTGCTCTTGGCTGCGACCTGGCGCTGGGCGATGAAGGTCGGGCTGTCGTGGAGGGCCGCGGCCGGCAGCCGGTCGGGCTCGTCGACCGGGCCGGTGGCGCGGCGGGCCGGCCAAGCGTCCACCGCATCGTCGACCACGTCCCCGCCCAGCCGCGCTGGCAGACGTCCAAGTGTGGAGACGTTTGGGGTGGCCCGTGCGAGCCACGACAGCGAGCTTGCAGGGCGGCGGGCCCGTGCTGCCATGTGAACCGTGGAGCAGTCCTGCGGGTGCGGGTGACCGTACTCCAAGGCGGGCAGGTCAGCTCTGGGCAGTGGGCCGGACGACGATCTCGTTCACGTCGACAGCGGCAGGCTGTTCGATGGCGAAAGCGATGGCACGGGCGATCGCGTCGGGCGGGATCGCGATGTTGTCCCTCATCTTCGTGATCTCTGCTCTGACCTGGCTGTTGGTTGACGCCTCGGCGAAGTCGGTCGCAGTTGCACCGGGTGAGACGGTGGTCACCCGCAGGGAGTCGCCGGCTTCCTGACGCAGCCCTTCGCAGATGGCCCGGACCGCGAACTTGGTGCCGGCGTAGACCGCCATGGTCGGCACGATGCGAAACGCCGCCGTGGAAGCGGTGGTGATGAAGTGGCCGGTACCCTGCGCCCGGAAGACCGGCAGCGCGGCGCCGATCCCGTGCAGCACACCCTTCACGTTGACGTCGACCATCTGGTCCCACTCATCGACGCGCAGATCGTCGAGAGGCGAGACCGTGCCGACTCCGGCATTGCTGACGAGTACGTCGAGCCGCCCGAAGCGCTCACCGGCCAGCGCGACCAGGGCCTTCAGGTCGTCCCGCCGGGTCACGTCGGTGCGGATCCGCACGGCCGCGCCACCCGCCTTCTCGATCCGGGCCACCAGGTCCGCGAGGCGTTCGGACCGGCGCGCGCCGAGGACGAGCCGCGCGCCGCGTTCGGCGAGCAGCAGCGCGGTCGCCTCGCCGATGCCGCTGCTGGCTCCCGTGATCGCCACCACTTTGCCCTTGACTCCGGACATGAAGTCGTCCTCTCCATCGTCGGCACCGGGCCCGGGTGCCGAGCGGCAGCAGGTCCTGGAGGAGCGTCCGGAGGCTGTTGCGCACTGGACGGCCGGGTGCCGGTGTGACCGTGTGAGGCCGTCGGCAGTGCCGCGGCCCGTGCTCGCACACCAGTCTGCGGGGGGCTTAGCCTGGTATCCAGACCTTGTTTATTCTGGAATCGAGGATGCCATCGTGTCCACGCAGCCGGACTCACGCCGTCAGCTGAGTGCTTTTCTGCGCAGCCGCAGAGAGCGCCTCACCCCTGACGAGGTGGGCCTGCCCCCTACCGGCCGCCGCCGGACTCCGGGACTTCGCCGAGAGGAACTGGCACTGCTGGCCGGTATCAGCGCAACCTGGTACACGTACCTGGAGCAGGGGCGGGAGATCCGCGCCTCCGAACAGGTGCTGAACGCACTGGCCGCGGCGCTGCGGCTCGACCGGCACGAGCATGGTCATCTCCTCCATCTTGCCGGTCACGCGCCTGCGGCCGAGGCCGAGGAACGCGAGCCACTCACCGCCGAGGTGGCAGCCGTCCCCAGACTGCTCCAGCCGAACCCGGCGTACATCATCGACGGAAACTACGACGTTCTGACTCACAATCAGGCGGCCGACGAGTTGTTCCCGAGGCTCCTCAGCGAGGCGGACCGGCCGGCCAACTTCGTCCGCTGGGTGTTTCTCGAACCGACGGCCCGGGAGGTTCTGGTCGACTGGGAACCCGAGGCACGCGGCCTGCTCGCCCGGCTGCGGACGCTGGCCGCACGCCATTCCGGCGACCCGAGGTACACCCGCCTGATCGAGGAACTGAACGAGGGCAGCCCGGAAGTGCGGGACTGGTGGCCCCAGTACGAGGTGCAGGCCCGGCACAGCGGTCGGAAACGGCTACGGCACCCGCAACGGGGAGCGGTCGATTATGTGTACACCGCTTTTCACCTGGCCGAACAGCCCGAGCAGACGCTGGTGATCTATTTCGACAGCAGTGAACCGCCCGACGAAGGCGAAGCGATGACCGAAACGGGGCCGCCTCACGGCAGGTGACGCGTGAGGGGCCCACCTTCATCTCGCTATCTGAGAACGCTTCAGCCCTGGCGTCAGGGGATGATTTTCACCTCCGGGAAGGCTGCGGACGGGCCGTCGAGAAGGTTCTGCGGGCGGTGCCGCAGATGCAGGTCGAAGAACGCGAGCGGGTACGCCTGCTGGATCCTCAGCGCCCGGGCCGGATCGAGCGTTCCGATCCAGCCCCGAAGCTCCTCGTCGCTCATCCCGATCGCCGTCGCCAGCTGCGGTATGAGCACCTGGTTGTCGCAGTACGACGAGTGGACCGCGCCGTCGGCCTGAACGTTGAGCCGCCATCCCCGTAGATGCGACCAGAACTCGGCGACGCTCGGCTCCTCGGCCCGGGTGAACACGGCGGTCATCATCATGAACGGCCGGTCCAGATCGGCGGTGATCGTCGGTTCCATGGGCCCGTCGAAGCTCAGTCCGGCCCGGACGCGCTGGTCCTCGATCATGACGAGGGCGGTCGCCGTGCCGCCCTTCGACCAGCCGAACACGCCGATGCGGTGCAGGTCGAGGGCGCCGCACAGACCCGCCGGCAGCGGGCGGTGTTCGGCGTCGGGATTGCGCCCGGCGTCGAGGTCCTCGATACGGTCGACGACGAACCGGACGTCCTTGGCGAAGTCAGCCGGTCCCAGCGCCTGTTGCGGGTCGTGCAGCGGGACGACGACCCGGCCGTCGGGGAACTCGCTGAACGCGTCGTCAGTGTGGTCCACCGTGACCACGACGTAGCCGTGGCTGGCCAGCTCCTGCACTACGACGGTGGCGTCGGAGCGGTGGTCGTGCGCGCCGTGCGAGAACACGACGACGGGCAGCCGTCCCCCCGTTCGCCGCACCGGGGCGCCCTCGTGGCCGGCCGTGAGTGGTGCGAGCACGGCGTCGGCCGCGAACCCCGCGGACGTCAGCAGCGACCGCAGCGGCGCGGCGGGCATCCAGGGTGCCCGCGGGTACCGCCGGACGTCGCGGCCGGGATACCAGACACTGGCCATCAGCTCGCGGTGTCGGCCCGGGCCGGCCGCGGGATCCGGACGTGAGGCGTCCACAAGATGCAGCGACACCGTGCCCACCGGGTACGGCCCGGTCGGCTCGGGCAAGATGAGCCGAGGCGGGCCCGGAGCGGGACGAGCGGCCCACGCGGGGCGGGCGACGCCGAGCGGCACGGCGGCGCCGGTCGCCAGTGCGACTCCCAGCAGGTGACGGCGCGTCAGCCCGTTACGGCCGCCGCTGTTCATGCGCATGTCCATGTCCATGACGGAACGCTTTCATGCGGTGCACCCGAGCACATCCGACTGGCGAATGCATGACGCGTCGCGCATGGAACCACGGGTCTACATCTGTGGGTTGAGCTTCAGAGGACTGGCTGGAGCTGCCGTCAAGTGCAGCCTGTGGTCGCGGCGTAAAGGATCGCGGCGAGGACCTGAGTGAGTCAGAACCGATGGCTCTCCGGAGGGCGAGCCGTCGGTTGTGACTGCCGAAACACTTACGAGCGGGGGGGCCACAGCGTGCCGGATCACTTCCTCGGCGAACGCCGCACCTGCGGGTGTGGCGCCTTCTCGGCCGGAGACGGCGCCGCCGGCGCTCAGGCGGTCGATGATCAGCATCAGCCGGTCGGCTGCGTGGCCGAAGTCCTGGAGGAGGAGTGGGAGCGCTCGCCAAGGCCCAGGACACCCCCCGGTGCCTGCTCCACTCTTGCCCCGGGCAGCCGAGGCTACGGCCGGAGCACGATCTTGCCGTGGGTGTGCCGTCGTTCCAGCTCGCGGAACGCGTCCCGCACCTGCTCCAGCGGGTAGGTGCGGGCGATCGGCACCTCAAGCTCCCCGCGCACGGCAAGCCTGGCGAGCTCGCCGAGCACGACCGCGCACGCCGCCGAGCCTTCTCCGTAGGTCCGCGCACCGACCTTGGCCGCGCCCTGCCAATCGCGGATCGTGTTGATCCGCTCGGGCCGCACGCCCAGCTCCACTGCCAGCTCCACGTAGCCGTCGCCGAACGTGTCGATGAACGCGTCGACGTTCCCGCCGGCGGCCTGCCGGATCCACTCGGCCGCGTCTTCCCCGTACTCGACCGGGACGGCACCGCGATCCTTCAGCCAGGCGTGGTTCCGCCGGCTCGCCAGCCCGATCACCGTGGCGCCGCGCCTCCGCGCGAGCTGCACGGCAAGCGACCCGACGCCGCCCGCCGCACCGGAAACCACGACCGTGTCGGCCGGTCCGGGGTCCACCGCGAACACGGTGGCGTACGCGGTCGTGCCGGCCACGTACAACGACCCGGCCACGTCCCAGGACAGCCCCGCCGGACGAAAGACCACGTTCACGTCGTCGACCACGACGAACTCCGCGTGGCTCGCTCTGTCATGGGTGAAGCCCAGGACCTCATCGCCCACCGCGACACCGCGCACCTGCGGGCCCACCTCCACCACCACACCGGCCAGATCGCTGCCCTGCCCGGAGGGGAACGTCGCCGGCCAGCGATCGTGCCGCGCGCCCTCGCGGATCATCACCTCGCCGGGCTGGATCCCGGCCGCGCGGACCTCGACCAGCACCTGCCCGGGGCCGGGCGACGGCCGCTCCACCTCCTCCACCCGCAGCACATCGATCCCGCCGTACTCATGGAACCGCACCGCCTTCATTGCGTGATCACCGCGCTTCCTCGCTCGGACAAGCCTTGGACCGCCACACCCGGATGGCCACACATCGACCGTGCCGGCGCATTCAACGGCTCAGGAACGGAGTCGTATTCCCATGCGCGCCGTCGACAGCGATGACGTCCGCGCCGACGTCGGCTTCGCCGACGATGCACCTGCGGCCCGACCTTCACCTTGCAACCGGGGCACGCGGCGCGTCGTCGGAGAGTGACGGCATCGACGGCCCTACGCGGGGAATTCGCAGTGGCCGCCGACAGCAAGCACGTTTCAAGCCCCTGTGGCTCCGTCGACCCGCTCGCGGATGAGGTCGGCATGACCGTTGTGACGTGCGTATTCCTCGATCATGTGCACCATGATCCAGCGCAGGGAGACTCCCTGGTCGCCGACGTAACCCGCTTCCTGCTCGGACAGGCGGCCGACGTCGTCCAGCGATGCGTCAGCGATCAACTCACCGCCCCGAGCGACCTCCGCTTGCCAGGCAGCCATCGCCTCGTCGAGTCCTCGGTCCGGCTGAAGGGCAAAGCCGTCGCCATTGCTCTCCCCGAAGACCGGGGGCACGTCACGACCGGCGAATACACGCTGGAACCAGTTGCGCTCCACCTCAGCCATGTGCTGGACGAGACCGAGCAGTGTCATCGTCGACGGTGACGCCGCAGCAAGCCGTAATTGATCATCTTTCAAGCCCGAACACTTCAGGACGAGAGTCGCACGGTGAAAATCCAGCCATGCTTCCAGCATGGCGCGCTCGTCAGCATGCGCGGGCGGGACAGGACGCCCATCCGGTGTCGTATTCATGAACACACCCTGCCAGCAGCGGCCGTGGCCCACGACCGTCTTCGCCGGCGACGAACACGCACCTCCCCGGGCGAGTCAGCGACATCAAAGCTCGGCTCCGGCACAGATTCGTGGCCGTCCTCGCCGGAGCGGCCGCCACGCTGGACAGGGCCGGGCAGTTCCTGACGGCTCGGCTCAAGGGTGCAGAACTAGGGTGCGTTTCGAAAGTGCTGGTCACAGCCACTCGTTGATGGCTGCGACCAGCACGGTCGCCTCGTGGCGGACGGCGAGCTTGTCGTATCTGGTGGCGACCGCGCGGTGGCGCTTGAGGCGATTGATGCCGCACTCCACCGCGTGGCGCTCTTTGTAGTCAGCCGTGTCGAACTTCGGCGGCCGGCCACCGTGGGAGCCGCGTTTCTTGCGGTTGGCGATCTGGTCGCGCTTCTCCGGGATGGTGCAGCGGATACCGCGTTTGCGCAGGTAGGCGCGGTTCGCGCGGGAGCCGTACGCCTTGTCGGCGCGAACCTTGTCCGGCCGGGTGCGCGGGCGGCCCGGCCCGAGCCGGGGCACCCGGATACGCTCCAGGACCACCTGGAACTGCGGGGAGTCACCGCGCTGCCCGGCCGTGATCACCAGCGCCATCGGCTTCTGGGCCTGCTCGACCGCCAGGTGGAGCTTGGTCGTCAGCCCGCCCCGGGAGCGTCCGAGTCCGTGGTCATCGGGCTCGGTGAAGACACCACCTGGCGGCTCGACCTGCAGATCCCCTTTTTGCGGGCACCCGCCGCATGCTGGTGAGCGCGGGCGATGGTCGAGTCCACCGAGACGTCCCAGGTGATCAGCCCCTCGGCATCGGCCCGGGCCTGCAGTTGCTCGAAGATACGGTGCCAGGTGCCGTCCCGCTGCCAACGCCGGAACAGACCGTAGACCGTCTCCCACGGGCCGTACCGTTCGGGCACGTCCCGCCAGGGAGCACCGGCCCGGGTACGCCAGCGTATGCCGTCTATGAGCTGCCGCTTGGTGTGCACCGGCGGCCGTCCAGGCTTCTTCCCAAGCGGGAGCAGCGGCTCCAGCTTCGCCCACTGTGCATTCGTCAGATCGTGCCTTCCCACGAAGTGGATCTTGACATATCAAGATCCACTTCTGAAACGCACCCTAGGCACGTCGCTGGCTCTTCGCGCCACCCATGACGCCAATGACATCGACCTGGTCAAGCTGCTGCCAGTGCTCGACCAGCTGCGTGCCGAGGCCCGGGAGCGCGACACCGGCCGCGGATAGGCACGCAGTTCAATCCCACCGGACTGCGATTCTGTGCCGACGCTTGCATGTGCAGCGCCTCTTGATCCAGGCCCGGGGGTGACCGCCCCTGAAGTCGTGTCGTCAACTGTCAGCACCCATGCCACAGTTGCGAGATCCGGTCCGCCTCGGGGCGGCCAGGGGCGGACCGTCGACTGTGACCAGCTGGGCCGCCACGCCGGATTCGCCCTGCAACCTCACGGGCCCGTTCGGAGCCGTGATCACGTGGCTGGGAAAGGATTGGACGGGCTGATGCCCGGGCTTGTAGCTTGCAGTGGACGTGACACCGCCCGAGGAGGTGAGACCCATGAACGCTGTATCGATGTGGGTGCTCCCCCTTCCCGTCACGGTCGGGCGATTGACGTAGGTGTCGCCGGGAGCCCCTCGCCAACAAGGCGCTCCCGAAAGGCAACACCTATGCACTCTCCGCAATTCACCGCCGAGCCGTCGTCGAACGATACGATCGAGCACGACTTCACCGTGGGCGACGTCCCCGGACTCCGGTCGTCGGCCTTCGCCGCCGATCGCGCACCCCTCATGTTCGACGTGATCATTGCCGGGTGCGGGCCGACTGGCGCGATGCTGGCCGCCGAACTGCGGCTGCACGATGTGCGGGTACTCGTTCTGGAGAAGGAAACCGAGCCCGTGTCGTTCGTCCGCATAGTCGGTCTGCATGTTCGCAGTATCGAGCTGATGGCAATGCGCGGACTGCTGGATCGCATTCTCGAACACGGAAGACAGCGTCCGGCCGGCGGATTCTTCGCCGCCATCGCCAAACCCGCCCCCGAGGGCCTGGATTCCGCGCACGCCTATCTACTGGGCATCCCACAGCCGGTCATCGTCCACCTGCTCGAGGAACATGCGATCGAACTGGGTGCGCAGGTTCGGCGCGGTTGTGCGGTGGCCGATTTCGAGCAGGACGACGAGGGTGTGACCGTCGAGCTGGCCGACGGCGAACAGCTGCGTTCGCGCTATCTCGTCGGCTGTGACGGCGGGCGCAGTACGGTGCGCAAACTGCTCGGCGTCGGCTTCCCCGGCGAGCCCTCGCGGAGCGAGACGCTGATGGGCGAGATGGAAGTGGGTGTGCCGCAGGAGGAGATCACCGCCAAGGTGACCGAAATCCACGAGACCGATAAGCGATTCAGTCTCAGGCCCTTCGGCGAAGGGGTCTATCGCGTCGTAGTCCCCGTCGCGGGAGTCGGCGATCGCGCGGAACCGCCCACCCTCGAGGATTTCAAACAACAGCTGCGCGCCATCGCCGGAACCGATTTCGGCGTGCACTCCCCGCGCTGGTTGTCCCGCTTCGGGGATGCCACCCGGCTAGCCGAACATTATCGGGTCGGGCGAGTGCTGCTGGCCGGTGATGCGGCACACATCCATCCACCCACCGGCGGACAGGGCCTCAACCTGGGCGTTCAGGACGCATTCAACCTCGGCTGGAAACTGGCCGCACAGATCCGCGGCTGGGCGCCGGAAACACTGCTGGACACCTACCAGGCCGAACGGCATCCGGTCGCCGTGGACGTGCTGGACAACACCCGCGCCCAGATGGAACTGTTGTCCACCGAGCCGGGCACGCGGGCCGTGCGCAGGCTGCTCACCGAACTGATGGACTTCGACGAGGTGAACCGCTATCTGATCGAGAAGATCACCGCGATCGGCATCCGCTACGACTTCGGCGAAGGCCCCGACCTGCTCGGCCGCCGCCTGCGCGACATCGACGTGAAACAGGGCCACCTCTACGGTCTGCTGCACCGCGGCCGCGGCCTGCTGCTGGACCGCACCGAACGCCTGACCGTCGGCGGCTGGTCAGACCGGGTCGATTACCTCGCGGATCCCACTGCGGTACTGGATGTCCCGTGCGTCCTGCTACGCCCCGACGGCCACGTCGCCTGGATCGGCGACGATCAGCAGGACCTGTACGACCACCTCTCCCGCTGGTTCGGCAAGCCCGCCAACTGATTTCGCCTGAGCAACCGATAAGGCCCGTCCTGTTCGTGGCTTTCGGTATTGCGTGTCTGGCCGGGGGGAGCGTCACCGGGGCGTTGCTGGACCGCTTTCCGCATTCCGCGCTGACCACGGCCGTAGCCACGCAGGCGGTGGGCGAGTCGGAGGGCTTCTTCGAGCAGACCGACGGCGGCGAGGGCGCTCTTCTCGGGCCGTGTCGCTGGACGGCCGTCTCAGGAATGTCTCATTTCCTCATGCCGGGGTTCGAGGAACCGGCGCGAGGATTCCCGGAAGTGGGCTACGAGCGGGCTGCTGTCGCCTGCGCGGCTGGCGACGACCACCTGACACGGTTCGATGTCGTCGACGGTGATGGCGGCGAGGTCGTCCCGGAGTGTGTAGCGCCGGTCATACGCAGGCACGACGGCGACCGCGCGCCCGTCCGCGACGACTTCGAGCTTGTCCTCGAAGGCGTCCACGAGCAGCGGACCGAGGGGTGCCGGGTTGCCGTCTGACCGGGGTTCGAGCCGCCAGAACCCGCTCCAGACCGCGGCCATGCCGGCACAGGCCAGCAGGGGTTCGTCGGCGAAGTCGTCCTGGCTGACCGACTCCTTGTCGGCGAGGCGGTGGGATGCGGGCACGAGGAGTACCCGGGGTTCGTCGTAGAGGACGGTCACACTCAGGTCATCCTCCGGGATGGGAAGCGGCGTGCGGGCGACGAGCACGTCGACCCGGCCGTCGGGAAGGGCGCGGGTTTCGTTCCAGTCCAGATGACGGGTGCGGACCTGGGCGTCGGGATGACGGCGGCGCAGGTCCCGCACCGCGGGAGTGATGACGAGGTCCTCGACGTACCCGATGGTGATCGTGCGCGGTGGCGCCGCGGCGCGTGCGGCCCGCGCCGCCTGCTGGGCGGAGCGCAGGAGTGCCTGCGCCTGGGGCAGGAAGGCCGCACCTGCCGCGGTGAGAGCGCTGCCCTGGGTGGTGCGTTCCAGCAGGCGCACGCCGAGGGCGTCCTCCAGCCGCTTGATCTGACGGCTCAGGGAGGGCTGGGCCACGTGCAGTGCCGCCGCCGCCCGGGCGAAGTGCAGATGCTCGGCGACGACCGTGAAGTACCGCACCAGCCTCAAGTCGAGGTCCAGGCCGGTATCGAGCGCCGGAGGGGGCGGAACCGCATCGGACATGCAGACACCCTACTCGTGATACCGATCCTGCATGACGGGGTGCGAAACAGGTCTTGGACGCCTTGCCGCAGACGGCAGTTGACTTGGTGTCATCCCTCCGAGACCGCACCGGAGGGACATGATCCGCAAGCCGATTCCTGAAACAGAGGATGTCCACCATGGGCAAGTACGAGGGCAAGAACGTCGTGATCACTGGAGGCAGCAGCGGGTTGGGCCTGGCCACCGCCCGGCTCCTCGTGGGCGAAGGGGCACGGGTGCTCATCACCGGGCGTGATCAGGCCGCACTGGATGCCGCCCGCGACCAGCTCGGCGACAACGCGAGCGCGGTACGCAGCGACGCGTCGTCGTTGCCCGACATCGACGCGCTGGCCGACCGCGTGAAAGCCGACTTCGGCACGGTCGATGCCCTGTTCGCCAACGCCGGTGTCAACGGATTCGCACCGTTCGAGGCGACGAGCGAGGAGCTCTTCGACGAGTTGCTGACGATCAATGCCAAGGGCCCGTACTTCACGGTGCAGAAACTCGTCCCGCTGCTGGCCGAGGGCAGCGGCGTGGTGCTCACCACATCGGTCGTGAATGTGCTGGGCCTTCCAGCGCTCAGCGCATACGCGGCGAGCAAGGCGGCGCTGCGCTCGATGACCCGCAGCCTGGCCCGCGAGCTGCTGCCGCGGAAGGTCCGCGTCAACGCGGTCAGCCCCGGCCCGATCGACTCCGGGATCCTGGAGAAGTCGATGCCCCTGGAAGCGGCGGAACAGACGAAGGCACAGATGGCCGCGGACATCCCCATGTTGCGCGTCGGCACCCCCGAGGAGATCGCCAAGGCAGTCGCCTTCCTCGCCTTCGACGCCACCTTCACCACCGGCGCCGAACTCGCCGTGGACGGCGGCGGTTCTCAACTGTGACAGCAGTCCTCGCCACCGGCGGGAGCGGCCCCACACTGCGCTCCCGCCCGCGTCATCTCTCCCGGACGAGCGAGGATCACGGCCTGCCAGTCACAAGTCAGTGAGCCCTTGCCAACCTGGCTGTGGCGTCGGGGTGTTGGTGGGCATGGGTTGTACGGAACGACGGAGCTCCTGGTAGACGGGTTCTCGACCAAGAGCACCTGACGAGGCAACCGGCCGCTCACCGGCGGGAGATCGGCACGCGACGGCGGCGTCTGAGGCCGTCGAAGTGCTGGCCGCCCACGCGCAGACCCTGACCGAGGCAATGACGACCGTCCGGACGAAGGCGTACGTGATCCTGGACGGCACCCTCCTGCCCATCGACCGGATCGCCGCCGACACCCCGTACTACTCCGGAAAACACAAGCGCCACGGCATGAACGTCAAGGTCATCACGGATCCGTTGGGCCGACTGCTGTGGGCTTCCGCGGCCCTGCCCGGCTCCACCCACGCCCTGACCGCCGCGCGCGAACACGGCATCATCGACGCGCTCGCAACGGCCGGGCTGAAGTGCTGGGCGGACAAGGCGTACCAAGGGGCCGACCGCCATGGCCGCGTACCTTTCCGGGGCCGCCGGCTCAAGCGCTGGAAGCAACGGCACAACAGCACCCACGCCAACATCCGGGGCCTCGGCGAGCAGGCCATGGCCGTCCTGAAGGGCCGGCGCCTGCTACGCAAGCTCCGCTGCCAGCACCAACCGGATCACCGACATCGTGAAGGCCGTCGTCGTCCTTCACCACGCCTCAACCTGAGGTTGGAAAGGGCTCCGTGACAACGGTGATCGCTTGGCCGTCGCAGAGCCGACTTCGCGCAGTCGCCGACCTGATCCGCGTAGCAACACGTCTTTGACGGTCTGTTCCGCATCCGCCGGCGTGGATCGCGGCCGAAGTCTCATCCGCGCTTGCGGAGGTACGCCTCCAACTCGGCGGCCCCGGCCAGCATCGCCCGACCGCGGGCGGACAGTCGGCGGCGCCAGTCGCACAGTGCGGCCTCCAGTGGCTCCAGCCCGCCTGCCGCCCGCACCTGGGCGATCAGCGGGGCGATCTGCTCCAGCAGGTAGCCGCCCCGCCTGAGTTGGTGGGCCAGCCGGGCGTCCCGTACGTCGGCCTCGTCGTAGACGCGGTATCCGGTCCGTGGGTCGCGGCGCGGGCGCACGAGCCCGGCGCGCTCCCATTTGCGCAGAGTCGCGGGCCGGATGCCGAGTCTCCCTGCCAGCTGGCCGACGAACGTGCCACCGGGCCCGGGCACCCCGGCCGGCTCGGAACCCACACCGGGTTCGGACGCCGCCGTGGTGAGCTCCAGGTCACGCAGGGCGCTCTCCACGGCCTGGAGGGTCCGGCGGTCGTCGAGGAGTTGGGCGTGGCTCTCGTCGATGAGGCGGAAAGCCTCCTCGGTCGCGTCCTCGTTCACCGCCCGCATGATCGACGTAGCCGTCTGGTGGCCGTGGCCGGGCACCAGGGCGAGGAACGCGCGCAGGGCTCCCGCGTGCAGCGAGGTATAGGTGCGGTAGCCGTGGGGTGTGCGACCGGCGGCTGGAAGGATGCCGGCCTCCTCGTAGTTCCTGATGGCCTGCGTGGACAGACCGTGCCCGCGCGCCAGATCAACCGGCCGGAGCCGATCACCGCTTTGAGGGTTTCGTCCCATCGTCCTGCCAGCTTCGGGGGAAAGTTTCAACCGAAGGTTCAACGATAGCGTTGAAGGCATGGCAACTGGCATCAAGGACATCACGCATGCCGTCGAGGCGGCCGCCGTCATGAGGGTGCTCCCGGTCCGGCCGCGGATGCTCGCTCTGGGCGAGCCCACCCACGGCGAGGACACTCTGCTCGAACTGCGCAACGAACTTTTCGGGCAGCTCGTCGAGCAGGAGGGGTACCGGACGATCGCGATCGAGAGTGACTGCATGATGGGCCGGGTCGTGGACGATCACGTCACCTCGGGCACGGGCACCCTCGACGAGGTCATGGAGCACGGATTCAGCCACGGCTGGGGCACCTCCGCGGCCAACCGTGAACTCGTGCGCTGGATGCGCGCCTACAACGACGGCCGGCCCGCGTCCGAGCGGCTCCGCTTCGCCGGTTTCGACGGCCCGCTGGAGATCACCGGAGCCGCGAGCCCCCGGCAGGCACTCACCGCACTCCACCGCTACCTCTCGGCCCGCGTGGACGCGGACCTGCTCCCGTGCACCGCGGAAACGCTCGACCGTCTGCTCGGTGCCGACGACGGGTGGACCGAGCCCGCCGCGATGATGGATCCGGCCCGGTCCGTGGGGCAGTCGGCCGAGGCCAGGGAGCTGCGGCTGCTCGCCGACGATCTGGTGGCGCTGTTCGACGAGCAGACCCCGCACCTGATCACGGCGACATCGCGGGACGAGTGGGACCGGGCGCGCCTGTGCGGGCGCACCGCAACCGGACTGCTGCGCTACCACTACTGGATGGCCGACACGTCACCGAGCCGCATGGCGCGGTTGCTGGGGCTGCGGGCTTCGATGATGGCCGCCAATCTGCTCGCCATCGCCGAGCGGGGCCCGGCGCTGGTGCACGCCCACAACGGGCATCTCCAGCGGGACAGGAGCACGATGCGGATGGGTGGCCTGCCGCTGGAGTGGTGGAGCGCCGGCGCGCTCGTGAGCGCCCACCTGGGCGAGGGGTACGCCTTCCTCGCCACGGTCCTCGGCACGATCCGGCACCAGGGAGTGGACACCCCGCCACCGGACACCCTCGAAGGCCTCCTGTACGCGCTCCCGGAGGACCGCTACGTCATCGACGCCTCCCGGCTGGCCAACGCCGTCGGAAACACACGGCTCGCCCCCCGCGTGTCCCCCTACTTCGGCTACTCCCCACTTGACCCGGCGCACCTGGCCGGAAGCGATGGGATCTTGTTCGTCAAGGATGTCCCGCAAAACCAGGGCGTGTTGTGAGAGTGCTTGGTTCAGGAGCCGCGAGCGAGCGGGGTGGCGCCCTTTGTTCATCGCGACCGGGCTTCGTAGGCTCACTCGATGGGACATGACGATCTTCCGACCCTTGAACTCGCCTTTCCCGGTCCGGAACGTGACCGTGGTGTGGCGGCGATCCTGAGCGGTGAGAAGACCGCGCTCACGGGCCTCCTGGAGAGCTACGAGCACGCCGGCGAGGCAGTACCGGTGGCCGGTCAGCGGTTCTCAGTGCTTGATTCCGAAGGCCGTCCGGCCGTCACGATCGAGCTCGTCGACGTACGCGTCGTTCCCATGAAGGAGATCGACGACGACTTCGCACGGTCCGAGGGACGCGGCTACGCCGACGTCGCACAATGGCGGGCAGCCCACGAGGACTTCTTCCGGAGCGACGGTGTGAGCGAGTTCCTGGGTCGTACCGCAGTCGTTGATGATGACACTCTCGTCGTTGCCGAACGTTTCCGAGTGGTCGCGCCCGACGCCGCCCCGGGTCGTGCGTGACCCCCGCGTCGGACCTGGGCTGTGCTCGCCGACCAGCGGCTGCCTGGGGCCGTCTTGCTAGAGGGTGTTGATCTGCCAGGCGAGGACACCCCTGGCGCCCTTGGTGCCGGCGACATCGATCCGGATTTCCCCGTCGCCCTTGATGCGTTGCTGGACTGCGGACTGGTCGCAGGGGACCGCCGCGTCGGAACCCGACGCGGCGGGGGCGATGGTCAGGCGTGCAGTGCCCTGCCCGACGCACGTCAGGACCAGCCGGTACGTCTTGCCCTTGCGGAGCACCGGTCGTGTGTGGATGCCGTCCCCGGTACGCTCCGATCCGCTCTCCAGGAACGTACCGCCGGGAACGCCGGCCACGACGGCTGCCGCCTGTTTCACCAGCACCTTCTCGGGCGGCGAACTCGGCCCTTGAGAGCGGGCGGTGGACTGCGAAGTGGGCGTGGCCCGGTCGGCGCTGTGGGTGTCGGAATCATGGCTGCAGGATGCGAGGAGCAGAGCGGATGCGGCTACCGCGGCGCAAGCCGCAGCCGTGCGCCAGGTGTTCGGACAGCTCATGACGACATCTCCCCGTACTTCTGTGGCCCGGCCCTCAAGTTACGACACAGCGTCCCTGGCCGGCACACGTATCGGCCCGAAAATGCGCCGTGCTCACTGCAACGTGGGGCGGGTCAGGTGCTACCTGAGGCCGCCCCACGGAGCCGTGTCAGACGCCGACGGGCTCGACCGGTCCGGGCACGGTGCGGAACCGGAACGGCTCGGGTTCGCGGCCGGGTTGGACGAACCAGCACTCCCCCGTGCCGCCACCGGTGACGATCCGCAGTACGGCGTCCGCGACTGCCTGCGCCGGGATGACCGGCAGTCCCTGCTCGGAGAGCATGTCGCGCAGCGGGTCGATGATCCGCGACTCGGCGAACCCCGGGCAGACCGCGTTGAAGCGCACGTTCTCCGGCGCGAGAGCCGGCCCCAGGGAGCGTGCGAGTCCCACGACCGCGTGCTTGTTGGCCGCGTACAGGGGGTCGAGCGGTACGGCCGCCAGGCCCGCCAGGGACGCGGTCGCCACGATCGATCCTCCGCCGCGGGCCCTCAGCGCCGGCAGCACGGCGTGGGTTCCGAAGACCACACCGTCGAGGTTGGCGCCCATCGCCCGGCGGTAACGCGCCGGGTCGAAGTCATCGCCTACGCCGCATCCGGTCGCCACGCCCGCGTTGAGCAACGCGATGTCGACGCCGCCGTACCGATCCTGCGTGAACTCCACCAGCGTGCGGTTGGCGTCGAGGTCGGAGACGTCACAGGCGCGGAAGTCGCCGTCGACCATGTCGGCCACCTCCCGGCCGCCCCGCGCGTCGAGGTCGGCGACGACCACGCGCGCCCCCGCCTCTGCCAGCGCCAGCGCCATGGCCCGGCCCAGTCCACTGGCACCGCCGGTGACGATCGCCACCTTGCCCTCGAGCGCGCCGGCGGTCACGCCAGCTCCAGCACGAGCTTGCCGACGTTCTCGCCGCGGAACAGCATCTGGAACGTCTCGGGGAAGTCGTCCACGGTCCCCCGCACAACGTGTTCCTTGACCTTGATACGGCCGGCGCCGATCCAGGCGGAGATCTCCTGCGCGGCCTCCGCGTAGCGCTTGGCGTAGTCGAAGACGACGAAACCCTCCATGCGGGCGCGGCGCACCAGCAGCGAAAGGTAGTTGGAGGGGCCCTTGACCGGTGTGGCGTTGTTGTACTGGCTGATCGCACCGCAGATCACGACGCGCGCGTGCATCGCCAGCCGGGTCAGGGCGGTGTCGAGGATGTCTCCGCCGACGTTGTCGAAGTAGACGTCGATACCGTCCGGGGCGTGCTCGCGCAGCGCCTTCTTGACGTCGTCGGCCCGGTAGTCGATGGCCGCGTCGAATCCCAGTTCGTCGGTGAGCAAAGCGCACTTCTCCGGTCCGCCGGCGATGCCCACGACCCGGCAGCCCTTGGCCTTGGCGATCTGACCCGCGATGGTGCCGACCGCGCCCGCCGCTCCCGACACGACGACGGTCTCGCCGTCCTTCAGCGCGCCGACGTCCAGCAGACCGAAGTAGGCGGTCATGCCCGGCATGCCCAGGGCTCCCAGATACGTCGAGGGCGGGGCGAGCGAGGTGTCGATCTTCATGGCGCCCCGGCCGTCGGACACCACGTACTCCTGGACACCGAACGTGCCGACCACGTGATCACCGGGCTGGAAGTCGGGGTGGTTGGAGGCGGTGACCTCGATGACCGATCCGGCGCGCATCACCTCGCCGATGCCCACCGGCGGCAGGTAGGAGGGGCGGTCGTCGAGCCAGCCCCGCATGGCCGGGTCCAGGGAGATGACGCGCGTCCGGCCGGCGAATCGGCCGGGGCCCGGTTCCGCGAGAGGTTCGGAGCTGTGCTGCCAGTCATCGGGCTTCACTTCGCCCACAGGTCGGGCTCCCAGACGGATCTGGCGGTTGGTCGCGGACATCGCGCCTCCTGTCGTTCGCGGCTCACGGTGACCATACCGACCAGTAGGTACGTCTGTGGGCGTGATCTTCACCACACGTGCCCAACACCCGGGTGCGGCTTCGAACCCTAAACGTGATGGTCGGCGGGCTTAACAGGCATTCCAACCAGTCGGTATCGTGCGCCGCCGCACCCGTTCTTCACCGCCACCTCCCACGGAACCGCGCCGCACCGGAAGGCCATGCGATGACACACCCCGACGACCACCGGTACCCACCACCAGCACCGCCGGGATGGCCACAGCAACGACCCGAGCCCCCTGCCCCGCGGTACCACTCGTACGGATACGACACCTCTCCGTACGACTCGTACGGGCACAACGCCAGGTACGAACCGTACGCGGACCAGCCCGATCGGCACAGCGCCGATCTCGCCGCCCTGCGCTCGGCCTACCGAATGCTCCGCCGGGTCTCCACGCTCACCGCGCTCGGCTCCTTCGTGGTGTACGTGGTGCTGTCCTGCTGCGCACCGGACCTGATGGGGACGAAGGTCGCCGGTGAGGTGAGCCTGGGCATGGCACTGGGGGTCCTCCAACTCGTCGTCACCTTCGCGGCGGTCGTCTGGTACGGCCGCAGCGCCGAGCGCTTCGTGGACCCGTTGGCGCAGCTCGTCAGGGAGCGAACGGTCCGGCCGGGCCGGGATGCCGGGGTGGCGAGATGAACGACTTCGGTTCCGGGACACAGGCCCTCGTCCTGGTCCTGTTCAGCGCCCTGGTCACCATCACACTGCTGATGTGTGTCATGGCGGGACCTGACCGCGACGACCTGACGAACTTCTACACGGGCTACCTCTCGCTCACCCCGCTCAAGAACGGCCTGGCGATCGCGGGCGACTACATCTCCGCGGCGACGGTGCTGAGCACCACCGGCATCGTCGCGCTCGCCGGATACGACGGTTACGTCCTGGCGGTCAGCACCGCCATGTCCCTGGTGCTGCTGATGTTCCTGCTGGCCGAACCGCTGCGCAACGCCGGCAGCTTCACCATGGGCGACGTCCTGGCCCGCAACATGCCCGGGCGGGCCGTCCGCATCGCCTCCTGCGTGGTGACGCTCACGGCGACCCTGCCCTTCCTGGTCGTACAGCTGTCCGGAGCCGGGTCGCTGCTCACTTTCATCCTGGGCATCCCCCACGAGGCCGGCGCCAGGACGACGTGCATCGTCCTGGTCGGCAGCCTGATGATCATTTACGCCGCCATCGGGGGCATCCGGGGCACCGCGCTCATCCAGATGATCAAGATCGTGATCCTGCTGGGCACCAGCATCACCGTCGCGGCCCTGGTCCTGAACCGCTTCGACTGGAGCCCCGGCGAAGTGCTCCGGGCCGCCCAGCGCGGCAGCGGCGCGGGCCCCGCCTTCCTCCAGCAGGGCCTGCAACTGGGCACCTCGGCCGGTGACCGGCTGGACTTCGCCACTCTCCAGATCACCGTGATCCTCGGCGCGGCCTGCCTGCCGCACATCACGATGCGCCTGTACTCCGCGCGGGACGTGCCCGCCGTACGCCGCTCCATGTCGTGGGCGGTGGGTACGGTCACCACGTTCTGCCTGCTGGTGATCGTCATGGGTACGGGCGCGGCGGCACTGGTGGGATCGCGGTACATCACCGCGGCCGACCCGCACGGCAGGACGTCGGTGCTGATGCTGTCCCGGGCGCTCGGCGGCGACGCCGGCTCCGTGGGCACGACGATTCTCTACGCGGCCGTGGCGGGCACGGTCTTCATCACCCTGCTGTCCTCGGTCGCGGGGATGACCCTGGCCGCGGCCTCGTCACTCGCCCATGACCTGTTCGCCCAAGCGGCGCGGCGCGGACAGGCGGCGCCGCGTACCGAGATGACGGTCGCGGCGTGGACGAGCGTGGCGGTGGGGATCGTCGCCATCATGCTCTCCACCCTGGTCCAGAACTGGGACGTCGGCGTGCTGACCACACTGGCGATCTGTGTCGGGGCATCGGCCGTGGCCCCTGCTCTGACCTACTCCCTGTTCTGGCGGGGATTCACGCGCACCGGCCTGCTCGCCGCCCTCTACGGCGGCGCGGCCTGCGCGGTGGTGCTGATGGTCTTCTCCAAGGCCGTTTCGGGCACGCCGTCCGCGGTCTTCCCGCACGCGGACTTCGGCTGGTTCCCCATGCAGTCCACCGGTCTGGTCTCCATCCCGTTCGGGTATCTGGCGGGCTGGCTGGGCAGCCGTCTCGACCACTGGCGCAACGCTGCCGAGAGCCAGGGGAACCGTCGGCTGTACGAGGAGAGCGAGGCACAACTGCTGGCCGCAGCCGAATGACCCATGGGCGGCGGGGCCTCGACGCCTGCCACCCCCCTACAATTTGAGACCGAACGACCGTGCGGCGGTCAGCCGCCGTACGGTCGTCGGCGAAGGACCAGAAGGACCCGAAGGACCCGAAGGAGCCGCCCGTGCCCGGCCAGCGATCCATCACCGAAGCCGAGAAGCTCGCCTCGGCCAAGCTCGGCGGCATCCCGATCCGCCGGGAGCAGATGGCGGCCGTGGCGAACATCTACCGGGCCGCCTCGGCTGTGCGCCAGCACCTGGAGAACTCCGTGCTGCGCGGCTCGGACCTCACCTGGACGGCGTTCGTCGTGCTGTGGGTCGTCTGGGTGTGGGGCGAGTCGGAGACCCGGCACGTGGCCGAGGAGGCCGGGATCTCCAAGGGCACGCTCACCGGGGTGGCCCGCACCCTGGAGTCGCGCGGGCTGCTCAGCCGTGCCGGGCATCCGAGCGACGGCCGGCTTGTGCTGCTCGGTCTCACGGACAAGGGCGAGGAACTGATGCAGCGGGTGTTCCCGGCGTTCAACGAGGAGGAGGCCTTCGTGACCTCCCGGCTCAGCGACGCCGAGTGCCGCAGTCTCGCGGAGGGACTGCGGCGGGTCGTGCTCCAGGTGGAGGAGCGCGGCGAGGAGCGCCGCCGCGAACTGCTCGACGGCTCCGAGCCCGCGCCGCGCCGCAGCGGACGGCGCCCCAGGGCCTGATCAGCTCGCGGCCGCCCGCACCAGCGCGTCGAACAGGCGCTGCTGGACCGGGTCCTCGTGCGCGGTGTCCTCGGGATGCCACTGCACGGCGGTGAACCAGCCCCGGGCGTCGGTCGGTTCGAGACCCTCGACCGTGCCGTCGGCGGCGGTCGCGGTGACGGTGAGCCCGTCACCGAGGCGGGCCACGCGCTGGTGGTGGTAGCACGAGGCGTCCGCCTTCTCCTCCCCCATGGCCTGTTCGAGGCGGGAGCCGGTCCGGACGGTCACCGGGTGGCGGAGGTGACGATGGGCGCGCGCCGGGCCGCCCATGTCCTGCTCCAGGGTGCCGCCCAACGCCACGTTGACGACTTGTAGTCCACGGCAGATCGCCAGCAGGGGGAGGCCCGCCTCCAGCGCGTGGCGGGCTACCTGGAGGTCGAAGGTGTCCTGGAGTTCGTCGACGTCGTAGACGCTGTCATGGGTGTCGGTGGCGCCGTAGCGGTACGGGGCGAGGTCGCCGCCGCCGGGCAGCAGCACGCCGTCGAAGCGGGCGAGCCGGCCGGCCACACCGGTGTCGGCGGGGTGGATGCTCGCGGGTTCGCCGCCGGCCCGCCAGACGGCCTCGATCAGTGCCCGGGCGTTGACCTCGGCGGCGAAGCGCAGGGCCGAGGTGGTGGCGGAGAAGCGGGCGGGTACGGCGATGAGCGGACGGGTCACAGCTGGATCCAGGTCGTCTTGAGTTCGGTGTACTTGTCGATCGCGTGCGCTGACTTGTCCCGCCCGTTCCCGGACTGCTTCATGCCGCCGAAGGGCACGGTCAGATCGCCCTCCTCGTAGCAGTTGACCCAGACCGTGCCGGTTTTCAGGGCGCGGGAGACCTTGTGCGCGGTGGACAGGTCGGAGGTCCACAGCCCGGCCGCGAGGCCGTACTCGGTGGCGTTGGCGAGCCGGACCGCCTCGTCCAGGTCGTCGAAGGCGAGGACGGACAGCACCGGGCCGAAGATCTCCTCCCGGGCCAGGCGCATGCCGGGGTCGACGCGGTCGAAGACGGTCGGCCGCAGATAGCTGCCGCCGGCCTCCGTCAGGGTGCGTTCGCCTCCCGTGCGCAGCCTGGCGCCTTGCGCACGGCCGGTGGCGATGTGGTCCTGTACGCGCTCCAGGTGGGACTCCCCGACCAGCGCTCCCATCTCGGTCGCCGGGTCGAGGGGGTCGCCGAGCCGGAGTTCCTCGGCGCGGCGCACGATCGCCTCCGTCACGCGCTCGGCGATCGAGGAGTGGACCAGGAGCCGCGAGGGGGCGGTGCACATCTCGCCCTGGTTGAAGAAGATGCCCCAGGCGGCGGTGGCCGCGGCCCGGTCCAGGTCGGGGGCGTCGGGAAGGACGATGTTGGGCGACTTGCCGCCCAGTTCCAGCCAGACCCGCTTGAGGTTGGAGTCGGCCGAGTAGTGCAGGAAGTGACGGCCGACGGCGGTGGAGCCGGTGAAGGCCAGCACGTCGACGTCCGGGTGGAGGCCGATGGCCCGCCCGGCCGTGGGGCCGTCGCCGGTGACCACGTTCAGGACGCCGGGCGGGAGTCCGGCCTCGGTACCGATGCGGCCGAGGAGCAGGGCGGAGAGCGGAGAGGACTCGGAGGGCTTGAGGACGACCGTGCAGCCGGCGGCGAGCGCCGGGGCCACCTTCCAACTCGCCAGCGTGAGAGGGAAGTTCCAGGGGACCACGGCGCCGACCACGCCCACCGGTTCCCGCGTGACCAGGGCGAGGGCGTCGGGCGCGGTGTGCGGGGACTCGTCGGTGAGCTTGTCGGCCAGCTGGCCGTACCAGCGGAAGGTGTTGATCGCGGCGCGCAGTTCGATGGCGTACGCCTCGGTGATCGGCTTGCCCATTTCCAGTGTGATGGTGAGGGCGAGTTTCTCCCTTCGCTCTTCGAGGAGTTCGGCCATCCGCAGCAGGATCCGGCCGCGTTCCGCGGGGGCCAGCCGCGGCCACGGGCCGGAGTCGAAGGCCCGGCGGGCGGCGGACACGGCGTGGTCGACCTCGGCCTGCCCGGCGTCGGCGACCTGGGTGAGGAGCTGCCCGTCACGGGGTGAGACGACGGCGAAGGCCGCCCCTCCCCCGGGTTCGTCGGTCCCGTCTATGTGGTGCTGTGCGGGCAGGTCGAGTGCCTTGGCCCGGCTGAGCAGTTCGTCATGGGTGACGGCGAGCATGGTGTTCCTGTCGAGAGGTCGGGGGCCCGGCCGCGCGGTGGCCGGGCCCGGCGAAGGCGTGTCAGCGACCGTGGACGACCCGCGCGGTCCCCGCCCCGAGCAGCAGCACCGCGGGGACGGCCAGGACGAGCCAGGTGGCCGTGGTGGCGTCGCCGCCGATGAGGGTCGTGAAGTTGGCGAGGACGACCCAGATCACGGCGGCGATGCCGAGGGCGCCGAGGGCCGGGGCGATCAGCGTCTGCCAGGGCCGGGTGTCGAGGCGCTCGCGGCGGAAGAAGACGATCACGGAGAGCGAGGTGAGGAAGTACAGCAGCATGCAGGCCAGGACGCCGACACCGCTGAACCAGGAGAACAGGGTGAGGACCGGGTCCTTGCCCGCGAGCGCGAAGGGCATCACCAGGAGCACCGCGATCGCCGTCTGCACCACGCCCGCGGCCCATGGCGCATGCCGCTGGTTGAGGGTGCGCAGCCGGGGCGGCAGCAGGCCCTCGCGGCTGAGGGAGAACAGATAGCGGTTGGCGGAGTTGTGGAAGGCGAGGATGCCGGCGAACAGGGAGGTGCCCAGCAGGATCGGCAGCACGTCGTTGACCCAGCCGCCGAACTGGTCGGCGATCGGCGCGAAGACGAACACCGTGGAGTCGCCGCCCGCGAGCGCCTTGCCCGCGGCCGCGGTGACCTTCGAGGGGCCGTAGGAGGAGACCAGCATCCAGGAGACGAAGGCGAAGAAGCCGGTGACGACCGCGACCGACAGGTAGGTGGCCCGGGGGACGGTCCTGTGGGGCTCGCGGGCCTCCTCGCCGTAGATGGCGGTGGCCTCGAAGCCGAACATCGAAGCGACGGCGAACATGAGTGCCACACCGGGCGCGCCCTGGAGCACGGCGCCCGGCGAGAAGGTGCCGCCGAAGTCGAGGCCCTCGGGGCCGCCGCCCTTGAAGAAGGTGACCAGGGCGAACGCGAGCAGGATGCTGAACTCGGCCAGCACGAACACGGCGAGCACCTTGGCGCCGAGCTCGATCCCGGCGGCACCCAGCACCTGGACGACGGCCATGGTCACCAGGGCCCACACCCACCAGGCGAGGTGCGCGCCGGAGTAGTGCTCGACCAGCCCGCTGACGGTGAATCCGTACAGGCCGTACATGGCGGCCTGGACCGTACAGTAGGCGAACAGCGCAACCGCGGCGCTGCCGCTGCCCGTCGTCCGGCCCAGGCCCTTGCCGATGTAGGTGTAGAAGGCGCCGGCGTTCACGACGTGCCGGCCCATGGCCACGAAACCCACCGAGAACAGCAGGATCACCGCTCCGGCGACGGCATAGGCGGCCGGCGCCCCGGGGCCGTTGCCGACCGCCACGGCGATCGGGACGGCGCCCGCGATGCCGGTGAGCGGCGCCTGGGCGGACAGGACGAAGAAGAGGATGCCCAGGACACCCAGGGCGTTGCGTTTGAGGGTTGCCGCGGGGCGGGTGCCCTCTCCGGCCTGCGGAGAGGCGTCGACCGTCTGACTGTCCACTCGGATCACCTGCTGAGGAGAAGGGAGAAGTTTTCGTTTTGAGCCAAACGAGTTGCCTCATGGTGAGCCGGAACTATCCATCTGACAAGGGGGCGGGGAGGGGAATTTACGACAGGGAAACCGCTGCTCCCGGGGCATGGCAAACCCCCCGGCGCGACCGCGACGGGGGGATTCCGGGTCGGGCACGCTCAGTCGCGGTTCTCCTGCGGCCGCTCACCCAGGGTGCGCAGCAGCGAGCGCAGCTCGGCGAGGGCTGCCTCGGTGTCCGCGCGATCGCCGATTCCGGTCAGCTGGTGCAGCACCAGGCCGTCCAGCGCGGCGAAGACCAGACGGTTGAACGCCGGGCTCGCGTCGCCGGGCAGTATGCGGGCCAGCTCGCGCTGCGAGGCGCCGAAGTACTCGTCGTACAGTGCGCGCACCTGCGGCAGCAGCTCCGGGCGGCGACGGGCCTCCAGCAGCAGCTCGTACTGGTACGCCTGGCCGTCCGCGTCGTCCTCCACCATGTCTGTCAGCCCGCCGACGAAGTCCTCGGGCCGGCCGGTGCCGGGCTCCAGCAGGCTGCTGCTCAGGCTGACGCGCACGGCGTAGGCGAGGGACTCCTCGATCAGCGCGTCCCGGGAGCCGAAATGGTGGACGACCAGACCATGGGTGACCCCGGCCTCCTCGGCCACGGCACGGTAGGTGAGGTGGCGCAGTCCTCGCCGCCCGACGACCCGGACCGCGGCCTTGAGCAGCGCCTCGCGCCCCTCGCCGTACCCCAGCCGCTTGCGTGACCCGGAGTCGGACTGGTGCGGGTTCTCGGCGGATTCGGTCATGGTCGCGACCCTACCCGCCGGGCTGGGCCGCAGGTCCGGGTGCTTACCGGCGCGGTGCGCGGATACCACGGAACTCCCAGTCGCCACCGAGTGCGGTGGACAGCACCTCCTCGGACTCGGTGGGCTGGGCGCCGACGTCGGCACGGATCGGGGTCGGACCGGTGACGATGTGGTTGGTGAGCCGTCCGAGTCCCTCGACCTCGACCTCGACGACGTCGCCGGGCCGGACCGGCCGGGAGTTGGCCGGGGTGCCGGACAGCAGCACGTCGCCGGGGTAGAGGGTGATCGTGCGGGCGATGTCGGCGACGAGATAGTGCATGTCCCACTTCATCTCGTCGGTCGAGCCGTCCTGGACGACCTCGCCGTTGACATACGTCCGCAGCCGCCTGCCGTGGAAGTCCCAGTCGGTGACCAGACCCGGGCCGAGCGGGCACAGGGTGTCGGAACCCTTCACCCGCAGCATGGAACCGGCGTCGGTGTCCCGGAAGTCGTGCAGCCCGTAGTCGTTGGCGACGGTGTAACCGGCGATGTACTCCCCCGCCTCGGCCGGGGAGATGTTCCGCACGGTCTTCCCGACGACGATGGCGACCTCGCCCTCGTAGTTGAGCCACTTGCAGCCCTCGGGACGGACGACGGCGCCCCTGTGGGAGTTGAGGGCGGAGGTCGGCTTGTGGAAGTACGTCGGCGTGTCCGGAAGCTCGATCTGGAACTCGTCAACGCGGCTGCGGTGGTTGAGGTGGACGGCGATCACCTTGGACGGCACGACCGGCGGCAGGTGCTGAGCGCCCTCGATCTTGACGCGGCGGCCGTCCCCGGCGACGAGTTCGTCCCCCTCGACGGTGACCTGGACGGCGGCACCGTCGAGAAGGATGCGGCGGTACTCGGGCATGGCGGGGCTCCTCAGATACGGCTGTGCGGGGTGCGCGGGGACTTCCGGAGGCCGGTGCCGGTCCAGCCGTCGGCGGGCCGGTCGAACCAGAGGTGGACCTGGCCGGTGCCGACGGAGTTCTCGTACTCGCCGTACTGCCGGGCGCGGGCGACACAGGCCTGCTCGCCGAGGGCGCCGGCCATCATCAGGTAGTGGAAGAACTTCGCCTCGGGCTTGAACTTCCAGAAGACGTCCATGGTGTCGAGGACCTTGTCGTGGCGGCCCTCCTTGAACCAGGCGATGCGCTCGCGGTCGGCCTCACGGGCCTCGGGGGTGAAGATGTGCACCGGGTCGCTGGCCTCGTGGTCACGCAGCTCGCGCAGCGGCCAGAAGGTGTGCGAAAGGGCACCCGAGGCGATGACCAGCACCCGGCGTCCCGGAGTGGCGGCGATACCGTCGGCGAGCGCCCGCCCGAGCCGCAGATGGTCCTCCATGTCACCGGTCTGGCAGACGCCGACGGTCACCCACCGCTTGTCGGGCAGACCCTCACCGAGGAACTTCCAGAGGTTGATGGTGGCGTAGTAGATCGGCAGGTACTCGTCGTCGATCGCGGTGATCCAGGTGCCGTGCTCTTCCGCGAACGAGGCGATGTTGTGGGCGAGTTCGGGGTCGCCGGGGAAGTCGTACGGCATCCGGCACATGCCGCGCGGCAGTTCCTCGGAGGTGAACAGGCCGGCGCGGCGCTGCTGGGCGGTGACGACGAACTCGACGGTGGTCGCCCAGTGGGAGTCGAGGACGACGACGGTGTCGTATTCGTTTGCGGCATTCCGCTCGAAGACGTCTCGACGCAGTTCCCGCAGTCCGGTGACGAGGGTGATCTCCTTGCCCTCGTTGAGCTCCAGCCGCTCGGCCTCCGGCAGCACGATGGTGGGGACATGGGCGAGGAGCCCCGCCCCGACGATCTCACCCATGGTCCTTCCAGCCCTTCGGTGCGGTGACGGTGTTCTTCAGGTCGCAGTAGAAGTCGAAGCTCCAGGTACCGCCCTCGCGCCCGACACCGGAAAGGCGGGAGCCGCCGAAGGGTGCCTGGAGGTCACGGACGAAGAAGCAGTTGACCCAGACGGTGCCCGCGACGAGCCGCGCGGTGACCCGCTCGGCGCGCTCGGGATCGCCGGTGGCGAGGGTGGCGGCGAGCCCGAACCGGGTGTCGTTGGCGAGCCGGACGGCCTCCTCCTCGTCGGCGAAGGTCTGGAGGGTCAGGACCGGCCCGAAGACCTCCTCCTGGACGATCTCGCTGCCCTGCTCGACCTCGCTGAGCAGGGTCGGTGCGTAGAACTGGCCGTCCTTACGGTGTCCGCCGATCACGGCACGGGCGCCGGCCGCGACGGCCCGCCGCACGAATCCGTCGATCTTCTCCAGCTGACGGGGGTGGATGTTGGGCCCGATGTCGGTCCCCTCGTCGCGAGGGTCGCCCTGCACGAGCGAGCTCGCCTTCTCCACGAAACGGCGGGTGAACTCCTCGGCGACCGACTCCTCGACGAGCAGACGGGTTCCGGCGAGGCAGACCTGCCCTGCGTTGTCGTACTGCTCCACCGCGAGGTCCACGGCGAGATCCAGCTCGGCGTCGGCGAACACCAACAGGGGTGATTTGCCCCCGAGTTCAAGACTCAAGGGCGTGAGATTGGCGGCGGCCGAGGCGGCGATCCGCTGGGCGGTGGGCACAGACCCCGTGAAGCTGATCCGGCGCACGTCCGGGTGGGAGGTGAGGGCGTCGCCGATCTCGGCGCCGTAGCCCTGTACGACGTTCAGGACGCCGGCGGGCAGCCCGGCCTCGGCGGCGATGTCGGCGAGCAGGGAGGCGGTGAGCGGGGACCACTCGGCGGGCTTGAGGACGACGGTGTTCCCGGCGGCGAGGGCTGGGGCGACCTTCCAGGTGGCCAGCATGAGCGGCGCGTTCCACGGGGTGATCAGCACGCAGGGGCCGGCGGGGTCCCAGCTGACGTGGTTGGTGTGTCCGCGCGTCTCGAAGTCGTCGTGCTCCAGCTTCAGCAGCCGGTCGGCGAAGAAGCGGAAGTTGTGGGCGACGCGGGGCATGACGCCACGGCGGTGGGAACGGAGCAGTGCGCCATTGTCGGTGGTCTCGACGATCGCGAGCTCATCGAGCCGCTTCTCGACACCGTCGGCGATGGCGTGGAGCAGGCGGGCGCGTTCGGCGCGGGGGGTGGCGGCCCAGGCGGGAAAGGCGGCGCGGGCGGCGGCGACGGCGGCTCGGGCTTCGGCGGGGCCGCCGCGGGCGATTTCACCTATCGGTTGCCCATCTATGGGCGAGTTGTCGGTGAAGGTCTCGGCAGAGGCGACGCGTTCACCGCCGATCCAGTGCCGGGTGTCGACGGATACACCGGCGACGATGATGTCGTGAGACATGAACAGGGCTCCTTTTGAACGAAGGGGAGGTGACCTACCTAGGGGCGCGGGGCTGTGTCGAATGTGCGGCGACCGCCACGTGGGCGCGACCAACCACTACGGACCCGCAGCGACCCACCGGCCTCACCCGGCAGACGCTCCGGACATCCCCACCTCCAGCAGCCGCCCCCCATCCCAAACCACCCCGACCTGCCGGTAATACGCGGCGATCGGTTCACGAATCTCCAGCCGGGCCAGCTCCTCCGTGGGCGCCTCAAACAGCTCCAACTCGGCCTCTCCCATCCACGGTTGACCCCCCTTGAAGTCCGCCGCCCCGGACTCGATCAGCTCATCCAGAGCCAGTCCCTTGCCCTTCTCGATCGACGGCAGCCACCGGTGATGAGCCATCGGATGCCCATTGACGAACCCGTTCGTCCCGGCCGGCTCCCGAAGCGTCACCACCGCCTGAGCCAACCGCCGGTCCCCCGCGGCCAGCGTCGCCCCGAACCGCGCCCCGGCCTCGATCCGAGGCGCGGGCCCATAGGGATGCGGCCGCGTCTGGTGGATCGACCCGAGCTTCTTCGGATACCCCTGGTGCAGCCCGCGAGCGATCGCGAAGTCCTTGTCCACCCAGATGTAGACGCACCGCGAGTACGTCTGCCCCCGGTACCGGCAGCGCACGACCGCGAACGCCTCCTTGTACTGCGCGCGCACCGGATCCAGCAGCTCCTCCCCCGACGCCGAGCAGGACTGCCAGTCGGCCCAGATCAGAGCGACCGCACCGGGATCCTCGTCCGCCAACTCCAGTGGCTCGGGCAGGAGTTCACGCACCCGCGAGGGATCCGTGCGGTATTCGACGGTGAGCAGGTCACCCGAATACCGCCACGGGGGCGAGGGGATCAGCGACGAGGCGCCGCTCGCCGTCTTCGGATGAAAGTAACCACGGACACCGGTCACTTGAGGCTCCTCAATCAGTCAGTGCGGGCTGCTTCAGCAGCTCGGCGCGGTAGCGGGCGGCGGATGCGGCGACGGCCTGGCCGCCGAGCGCCACGACGCCGACGAGCCGGCCGTCGCGGTGGTAACCGGCGAGAACGTCCCCGTCCGGGTCGCCGTCGAGGACCCGGACGTCGTCCTTGCCGAGGGCGGGTGCGCCGTAGGACTGGAGCCGGAAGTCGTGCTGGTCGCTCCAGAACGTGGGCAGCGGCGCGAAGGGCGCCAACTCGTCCTGTTCTCCGGAGAGATGGCCCACGAGCGCCCTCGCCGCATGCTTGGCGGTGTCGGCCGGGATCGACCAGTGCTCGACCCGGCGCGGCACGTCGTCATAGCGGGCGTTGGGGAAACGGGCCACGTCGCCGACCGCCACGGCCTCCGGGCGCCCGCCGACCCGCAGCAGCTCGTCCGTCAGCACACCATCGGCGAGGTCGAGCCCGTTGCCGTCGAGCCATTCGGTGTTGGCGACCGATCCGACCGACTCGACCACCACATCCGCGGGCAACACGGAACCGTCACTCAACACCACACCGGTGACCCTCTCCTCACCGGCGAACACGGCCACACCGGTGCCCAGCGCGAAGCGCACCCCGCGCTCCTCGTGCCGCCGGAGCAGCGCCCGTCCCAGCAGCTCCCCGAGCGGCCCGGCCATCGGCAGGCGCTGCGGATCGACGACCGTCACCTCGGCAGCGCCAAGACCCAAGGCGGTCGCGGCGACCTCGCACCCGATGAATCCCGCGCCCACCACCACGACCCGAACTCCGGGCCGGGTCAGCTCGTCGCGCAAGCGCCGGGCGTCGTCGAGAGTACGGACCGTGTGCCGACCGGCGAGCGGTCCAGGGCAGTTCAGGCGCCGGGGGCGCATCCCGGTGGCGACGACCAGTCCGGCGTACGACAGCACGGTGCCGTCGTCGAGCCGGACCGTCCGCTCGTCCAACCGGGCGGCGACGACCCTTCTGCCCAGCCGCCACTCGACGTCCGACACGCTCGCGCGCGGCCGGAAGGCCAGGGACTCGAAGGGGGCCTCACCGGCCAGGAACTCCTTGGACAGGGGCGGCCGGTTGTACGGCATGTGCGGTTCGTCACCCACGAGGGTGATCGCGCCGCTCCAGCCCGCCGCGCGCAGTTGCTCGGCGGCGCGCAGGCCGGCCATGGAGGCGCCGGCCACCACGATGCGTGCGTTCATGAGTCAGGCCTCGATCCGGATGGCCTGGAGCGGGCAGACGTCGGCCGCTTCCTCGACCTCGTCGCGCAGCGCGTCGTCCGGGTCGGAGACGTACATCAGGTGGCCCGCGTCGTCCAGCGAGAAGACCTCGGGGGCCGCGAAGACGCACTGGCCGTGGTCCTGGCACTTGCTCATGTCGACGACGACCTTCATGGCCGGTCCTCCTGAGGGAGCGGAAGCGAAGGGGGAGGGAGAAGTGGGCCCGGCCGGTCATATCGGCCGGGCCCTGCCAACGGGGTGCGGCGAACCGCAACCCGGACTCGTTTGGCTTCAAACAAGGTAGGCAGGCTCCACTCCTTGGTCAATAGCTATCCGTATGGATAAATTCTTTGCGTCGCCCCCTTGCGGCAAGGCGCACCCCTCCCTACCTTTTGGTTTCAAACAACAGGCCGGACGGCTGCCCGCGTCATCGCGCCCCGGCCCTCACCTCCCAAGCCATTGGCCCCCCGGATCCCCGGTCCGGGAGGCGGTGCCCCGACGTCCGTCCGTCCGAGGAGACAACGGTGAGCGATCAAGACCTGTCAGAAGTCCGCCGGCACATGGACCGGCTCGCCGCCGACGGCATCGACGTCGTCCGGGTGACGTATCCCGACCTCCTCGGCACGGACCGGGCCCGCGACGTGCTCCTGGAGGAGCTGCCCCGGGCCGTGGAGCACGGGCTGGCCTTCTGCCGGGCCGTGTACCACACCAGTCCGCAGGGGGATGTGGTCCCGGTCAGCGGCGGTCTGGACGCCGGCCTGCCGGACATCTGCGTACGGCCGGACCTCGACACCCTGGCCGCGCTGCCCTGGGAGCCGGGGGTGGCCGCCTGTCTCGCCGATGTCGTCGTCCCCGCCACCGGGGCACCTGCCCCTGAGTCGCCACGCGACCTGCTTCGCTCGGTCCTCGACCGGTGCCGGGAGCACGGGCTGAGCCCGGTCGTCGGACCCGAGCTGGAGTACTTCCTGTGCGATCCGGACCCGGCCGGCGGCTGGCGCCGCTATGCCGGCACCGCCGGCGTCGTCTACACCGCCGGCCTGCGCGCCGACCCCGACAACCACCTGCTGCGCACCCTGCGCCAGGTGCGCGGCCTCGGCCTCGGGGTACTCAGCGGGAACCACGAGTTCGACGGCGGACAGTTCGAGATCAACCTGCTGCACTCCGAGGCCCTCTCCGCCGCCGACCGGGCGTTCCGGTTCAAGGCCGCGGTCAAGGAGCTGGCCCGGCGCGAGGGCAGGCTCGCCACCTTCATGGCGAAGCCCTTCAACGACGCGGGCGGCTCCGGCTTCCACCTGCATCTCTCCTGCACCGGCCCCGAGGGCCGCAACGCCTTCGACGACCCCTCCGGCGCCTACGGCCTGTCGGCCACCGCCCGGCACGCGATCGCCGGTGTCCTCGCCCACGCGCCCGCCCTGACCGCGCTGCTCAACCCGACCGTCAACTCGTACAAGCGCTTCGGCCCCGACACCCTGGCCCCCTGGCTGATCGACTGGGGCATGGACAACCGCAGCGCGATGGTCCGCATCCCACCCGAGCGGGGCTCCGGCGCCCGGCTCGAACTGCGCCTCGGCGACGCGAGCGCCAACCCGTACCTGGCCATCGCCGCGACCGCCGCCGCCGCGCTCCTGGGTGTCCTGGCGGGCGAGGAGCCCTCCGCCCCGCTGGAGGGCTACGGCTACGACACCGCCAGGGCTGCCGTGCTGCCGAGGGACCTGTCCGCCGCACTCGACGCGCTGGAGGCCGACACCGCCCTGGCCGAGCTGCTCGGCAAGGACTTCACCACTTCCTACCTCTCCTACAAGCGCAACGAGGTCGAACGCTTTGGACGGCACGTCACCGACTGGGAGTTCACCGAGTACGCCTACCACCTGTGACACCTGGGAGCATGACGATGACTGCCGAGACCCGGACCACCGAGCTGCCCGAGCCGCTGCCGCTCGCGGACGTCGATCTCGCCGATCTGGACAACTTCACCGACGGGGTCACCCCGTGGCGCATGTTCCACACCCTGCGCCATGAGGACCCGGTCCACTGGCAGCCCGAGGACGCCCCCAACTCCGGCTTCTGGGCCGTGACCCGGCACGCCGACATCGCGCGCGTCGACCGGGACGCCGAGACCTTCACCTCCACCAGGTTCGTCAACCTGGAGGAGGTCGACGAGGACCAGATCAGAAAACGCGCCTCGATCCTGGAGCTGGACGGCGTGCGCCACCGTGCCCTGCGCAGCGTCATCCAGCGCCAGTTCGGCGCCGGCGTCATCAGCAGCTACACCGACTTCCTCCGCGGGCTGACCGCCCGGACCCTGGACGCGGCCCTGGCCAAGGAAACCTTCGACTTCGTCAAGGAGGTCTCCGCCGACTTCCCCATCAACGTCCTGGCCCGCCTCCTCGACGTCCCCCCGGAGGACAACCAGCAGCTCATCGACTGGGGCAACCGCATCATCGGCAACACCGACCCCGACTACGCGGACGTCCTGCTGCACAGCGAGGAGAGCGAGAAGTACCGCGACCTGCCCTTCCGCTCCCCCGCCTCCCTGGAGGTCTTCGAGTACGGGCGCGAACTGGCCCGGCAGCGGCGCGGCGGCGCCGGCAGCGACCTGGTGTCCAAGCTGGTCAACACCACCCCGCGGGACGGCGTCCCCCTCTCCCCGCGGGACTTCGACAACTACTTCCTGCTCCTGGTGGTGGCCGGCAACGAGACCACCCGCCACACCATCACCCACTCCATGCTGGCCCTCCTCCAGCACCCCGAGCAGCTGGCCCGCCTCAAGGACGAACCGTCCCTGATCCCCGCAGCGGTCGAGGAGTTCCTGCGCTGGGCCTCCCCCGTCTACCACTTCCGGCGCACCGCGACCCGGGACGTGGAGCTCGGCGGCAAGCACGTCAAGGAGGGCGACAAGGTCGTCATGTGGTACGCCTCCGGCAACCGCGACGAGGAGGTGTTCGGCAATCCGTACGACTTCGACGTGGCCCGGCAGAACAACGACCACGTGACCTTCGGCAAGGGCAGCCCGCACCTGTGCCTGGGCAACCTGCTCGCCCGCACCGAGATCCGGATCATGTTCGAGGAGCTGATCCCCCGCCTCGCCGACATCCGCCTGGCCGGTGAGGTGCCCCGGGTGCGCTCCAACTTCGTCAACGGCATCAAGAAGCTGCCGGTGGAAGTGACTCTCGCCTGACCGGAGCGGGGCCAGGCAGGTGATCACCGGGACCGTGCGAGCTCCTCGACCCGGGTGTGCAGGTGCTTGACGTGGTGCTCGGACTCCGGCTTCATGAGGACGCTGCGGAGGACGCGGGCGCCCTGGGCGTCGGCGGTGATCCCGGCGTGGCGTGCGGTGAACGCTTCCCGGTCGGCCTTGAGGGTGCTCAGGAACACCGGGTCGGGGCCGGTCATGCCGTCGGCCAGGATGCGGGCGGAGGCGGCGTCGATGCCGGACAGAGTGGCGGGCTCGACGGCCGGGAAGTAACTGACGATGTCCAGCTCGGGGCGCTGATAGAGCTTCAGGGCGTCCGATGCGGTGATCAGTTCCGCCCAGTTCAGCGCGGCGCGCCGGCCGGCTGCCAGCACCTGGCCGAGCCCTTTCGGGGTGGGAGGCAGGAGCCGGAAGGTGAGCCACAGAGCAGCGGCGGAGGCTCCTGCCCGTGAGCATTCGAGGCTGATCTCTCCGAGGTGGAGCTCTGTGGAGGTGAAGTAGGTGTAGGGCGAGTCATGGAGGTAGAAGCGGCCCACCCCGGGGTCACGGAAGAGAACGGCGCCGCAGCCGTAGGGCTGGAGCCCGTGCTTGTGCGGGTCGACGACGATCGAGTCGCACTGCGCGATGGCCTGCCAGGGCTCGGCTGGGAGGCCCTCCGGACCGTCGGCGCCGGCCAGCAGGGTGAAGAAGCCGCCGTAGGCGCCGTCGACGTGGATGCGGACGCCGTAGCGCTCCTTCAGTACCAGGGCCTCATGGACCGGGTCGACCGCTCCGAGCCCGGTGGTGCCGGTAGTGAGGACGACGGTGCCCACTTCGCCGGTGCGCAGCAGGTCCTCCAGAGCGTCGAGGTCCATTCGGCCCCGGTCGTCGGTGCGGACCGGGTGCCCTTTCATGCCCAGGACATGGCACATGCGGCCGTGCGTGTAGTGGGCGTCGGAGCTGTAGGCGATGCCCTGTCCGGGGTGGAGTTCGCGGGCGACGAAGAGTGCTTCGAGGTTGGCGATCGTGCCGCTGGTGGTGAGGTGGCCGAGGTGGGCGTCGTAGCCGAACATCGCGGCCAGCTGTGCGACGGCCTCGCGTTCCATGCGGGCGGTGGCGGGGCCGCCGTCCAGGGCGTGGTTGTTCGGGTTGATCAGCATGGCGGTGAGGTAGCCGACCACGGCGGCGGGGTGCGGGGGCTTGAGCATCTGCCCCGCGTAGCGCGGGTGGAAGAAGGGGTAGTTGTCGCTCAGCCGCCCGGTGAGCTCCTCGAACGCCTCGGCGAACCTGTCGTCGTCGACCAGGACGGAGGCGTGTGCCGGGTAGGGGCCGAAGGTGTCGGCCCATTCCTGTATCGCGTCGGTGGCTCGGCCCAGCCAGTACTGCAGGTCCACTGGTCTCTCCCTCTTCCCTGGCGTCTGCGGTGAGGTGGCGCGCACCCACCATAGAATTTCGCTGAGCAGTCAGCAATTGATTGCTCAGCAATTGAGACGTCAGTAGATGATGAGACAGTAAACTCGCGGGAAGGGCCCTCCCGGGCCGGCACGGACTGGAGGGCTCAGCCAGGTGAAAGACGCGATCCGGACGGGCGACGAAGCCGCCGCCCGCGCCGCCAACAGCGCGCTCGTCCACGACTTCGGGCTGCTGATCAAGTCCGCCACCCGTCTTGAGCAGCGGATCGACACAGCGCTGCGGCAGGAGTGCGGGATCAGTCACACGATGATGGAGGTGCTGATCAGACTCTGCCGACAGCCCGGCGAAGAGGTCTCGCAGCGGCAGCTGGCCGACGACCTCACGCTCACGAGCAGCGGCACCACCCGCCTGATCGACCGCATGGAGGAAGCCGGCCTGGTCCGCCGCCTGCCGTCTCCCGAGGACCGCAGGGTGGCCCTGGTCGAACCGACCCGGCAGGGCCGTGCGGCCTTCCTCCAGGCCGCGGATGTCCACGCCCGCGTCGTCCAGCGGTACTTCGTCGACCCGCTGGACTCCGGGGACTACGCCCGGCTGACCCATGCGCTGGGCGAGATCGACAACGCGCTGCGCGGGGACGCCGGGTGAGAAACCGTCGGCACCCGGGGTGCACCGGGCAAGCCTCAGCGCCTACCGGTTGCGGCTGACCGGTTCCCGCGGAATTGAGACAACCCTGGGCGGACTGCGTATCCCGCAGAAGGAAACGGGTGTCCCACGGACGTGGGTCGAGGAGGACTGCCGATGGACCGCGACGGCCCCGAACCACAGCCGTCCCTCGCTTCGGAGCGTCAGGCCGCGCAGAAGATCCAGGACTCCTTCCAGGCGATCCTGGACGCCCTTGACGCCGCGCGCGCCGAGCTTCGCATGGCGGATGATAGCCAGGGAACGGCAGGTCCGCCGCGGTCCTTCGATCACCACGGCGAAGTGGCCGCTGGCGGCAACCGCGCGGATCCCCCCAGTGCCCCCTCGTCTCCCCCGGCGCCCCCGCCTCCGCCCGCGTACCCGCCGCGGACACAGCGGATGGGGAATGCTCCCGCAGGCCTGGTTCCCGCCCCTGCGCAAGGCGTTCTCCCCACTCCTGCGCAAGGCGTTCCACCGTCCGTCGTGCATGCCCCGCGCACCGGCCGCGTGCGCCGGGCTCCGCAGGACGCCGGGGTGCAGCCGCTGTGGTCGCGCGGTGTCCACCGGGCGACGGGAGAGCAGCCCGCCACCAGCGAAGCAGGCCCGACGCGGTCCGGGCCGTCGGCAGCCTGCCCAGTCCCTGGGCCTCCGCCGGTGAGCATGCGTCTCGGAGCCGGCTCGCCTCCGGACGCTTCCCCGGCGGCCGGCCCTCGGCGCCCTGCTCCACACACGGCGCCTCCCATCGCCCCGCCCCATCAGTCGCCACCACGCCCGGCTCCCCACCGGCCGCCGCTACCTGAGGAAAGCCGAGGACATCGGCGATCCACCGAACGGCGGCACACCCGGGTCGCCGGGATTTTCGGGCTGGGGGCCGTGAGCGGCCTGATCCTTGCCTCTTCGCTGCTCACGAACGAGCATTCCGCACCGACGGCGCCGCCCGCGTCCCTGGGGCAACCGGAACGGCCCCTGCCCGACGACACCTGGCTCCCCGAGATCCCGGGCACCGGGGTACTGCGTGAGGGCGACAGCGGCCACGGGGTGTACGAGTTGCAGGTACGCCTGCTCCAGATCCCGCAGATCTACGACGGCGGTGCGATCGACGGCCGCTTCGGCATGGAGGTCCGGCAGGCGGTGGCCCGGTTCCAGGAACGGTTCGGCATCCGCGGGGACGAGGCCGGCGTGTACGGAGACAACACCCGCTACGCCCTCATGCTGCGCACGAAGTAGTCGCCTGCCACATGTGCGTGCGTGGATGCGGTGTCGCAGATCAGGTGGTGTCTGAAGCCCGGCGCACGTCCGGACTCGCGCCGGCTGCCGACTCGGGCAGGTAGCTCGCCAGGCCGCGCAGGATGATCTCCAGACCGATGTCGAACCTCTCCTCGGAGGAACCCGTCACCATCAGCCCGGACAGGGCTCGCAGGTGGGGAAAGTCCTCTGCGGGCAGCGACGCGAAGTAGTTCTGCATCTTCTCGGCCATCTCGCCCCAGTCCGGCCGGCCCGGAGAGGCACTGTCACCGTCGTGCCCGGTGGCGCGGTCCTGCCACATGCCCTCCTCCAGGACGAACCCGTCGATGTAGGTGGAGATGAGGTCACCCGCCTCCGCCGCGATGCGGTCGGGCAGCCCGGCGGTACGGAAGACGGCGAGCAACGCCTCGACGTGCGGCAGCAGTTCGGCGGTGAAGGGGACGTGGGCCATGGAGATCCTGGCCATGTCCCGGTGGGACAGCAGGCGGTGCCGTGCGGAGCGGGCGTAGTCCCGCACCTGCTCCCGCCACCGCTCCGGGGCGGGCTCGGGCATCTCGAAGCCGGTGAAGAGCCGGGTGTACATGAGCTCCAGGAGATCGTCCTTGGAGCTGACGTGGGCGTAGAGGGCGGAGACCGCGACCCCCAGTTCGGCCGCCACCTGGCGCATCGACAGCCCGTCGAGACCCTGGCGGTCCAGCACGGCGAAGGCGGCTTCGACGACCCGCTCGCGCGACAGCGGTGTGCGCGCCGGGGCGATGCGGGCACGAGCTGGGCGCTCACGCTCCCAGGGGGACGGCGGAGGGGATGCGGGGGTGTCGGCTGCCGCGTCGGTCATGAACACAGTCTAGGCATCGGAAGAACAGTGTTCTCCTTCCGTGAGCCGCACGGCCGAATACGCGATATATCTTGTCAGGCCGCGGGGCTGCGCTATATCTTGATGAACAACGTTCTCCTGGAGAGCACTGTTCTGCTACGGTGAACAGTGTTCTCCCGCATGTCCGGTCGTCCGCCTTCCTTGGCCGTGCCGGCGAGGCGGCCAGTTACGTCCATCCGTCCCACCACGCCCGCGGCCGCGGCGCGTCCTTCAGCGAGGAGTTCCGATGACCACCACCGGTGTCGCGTCCGTCGAGACGCCCACCGATTCGCCAGCGCCCTACCGGTGGCGCTGGGCTGCGCTCTTCGTGATCCTCGCGGCCGAGGTGATGGACCTCCTCGACGCCGTTGTCACGAACATCGCCGGTCCCTCCATGCGGGCCGACCTCGGCGGCGGGGCCTCCACTCTCCAGTGGCTCGCCGCCGCGTACACCCTCTCGATGGCCGTCGGGCTCGTCACGGGAGGGCGGCTCGGGGACATTCACGGGCGCCGCCGCATGTTCCTCGTGGGAGCCGCCGGCTTCACTCTGGGTTCGCTGCTCTGCGCGATCTCCGTGTCACCCGAGATGCTGATCGTCGCACGCGTCGTACAGGGCCTGTTCGGCGCGGTGATGCTGCCGCAGGGCCTCGGCATGATCAAGGAGATGTTCCCGCCGAAGGAGTCGCAGAAGGCCTTCGGCATGTTCGGCCCGGTCATGGGACTGTCCGCGGTGTGCGGGCCGATCCTGGCGGGCTGGCTCGTGGACGCCGACTACTTCGGCACCGGCTGGCGGATGATCTTCCTGATCAACCTGCCGCTGGGTGCCGCCGCCTTCCTCGGTGCCCTGCGCTACCTGCCGAGGGGCCTGTCCGGCAGCAAACCGCGCCTGGACATCCCCGGCATGGTCCTCGTCTCGCTGGCCGCGCTGCTCATCATCTTCCCCCTGGTCCAGGGCCGTGAGTACGACTGGCCCGTGTGGGCGTTCGTCATGATGGCCGCCTCGGTGATCGCCTTCGTGGCCTTCGGCAAGTACGAGTCGCGCCGCAGCAAGGCCGGCCAGGATCCGCTGGTCGTCCCGAGCCTTTTCCGCAAGCGTGGATTCAGTGGCGGCATGATTCTGGGGCTGGTCTTCTTCTCGACCATGCAGGGCTTCATGCTGGTCTTCAACCTCTACACCCAGATCGGCCTCGGCTATTCGCCGCTCAAGGCCGGACTGGTGATGGTGCCCTGGTCGGGCGGCATGATCGTCGGCTTCGGGATCGCTCAAGGTGTCGCCCGGTTCGGACGGGCCGTACTTCAGGCGGGCACGCTGCTCATGGCGGCCGGCGTGTTCGGCGTGTGGCTGACCCTCGACATGGTGGGGGGCGGCGTCGGCCCCTGGCAGCTCCTGCCGTCCCTGCTCGTCACCGGCGTCGGGATGGGGCTGCTCATGGCGCCGTTCTTCGACATCGTGCTCGCCAGTGTCGAACAGCACGAGACAGGCTCGGCGTCCGGCACGATGACCGCGATGCAGCAGCTCGGCGGCGCCTTTGGCGTGGCCCTCCTCGGCACCGTGTTCTTCGGTCTGCTGGGCGGCGGCATCGCCACCGCCGTCGACCACCACTCGGCCGGCCTGCGAGGGCAACTGGCCGCCGCGCACGTGGCGCCCACCGTTCAGGAACGCCTCGTGGCAGACCTGCGCAAGTGCGCCTCGGACCGCGCCGTCGCCAAGGATCCTGCCGCGACCCCGGCGTCCTGCGCGCGCCTGGAGAAGGACTCGCGGTCCGCCGTGACCTCACCACAGGCCGGTGCCCGGATACCCGCCGCACTGGAGACCACCGCGTCGTCGGCCTTCCGGAGCGGATTCGGCTCCGTCATGAAGACGGTGCTGTGGATCGTCGACGGCATGCTCGCCCTGACCTTCCTGCTCTCGTTCCTCCTGCCGCGCCACGCGCGTCCCGAGGAGTCCTCCGGGCACTGAGAGCGCGGGCTCAGCACGGCCTGAGGCGGTCAGGTGAGTGTGCCGGTCAGTGGTTGTTCGGTCCACACGGTCTTGCCCTCGCGGGTGTAACGAGTGCCCCAGCGTTCGGCCATCTGGGCCACCAGGAACAGGCCGCGCCCGCCCTCGTCGGTGGTGCGGGCGCGGCGCAGGTGGGGTGAGGTGTGGCTGGTGTCGCTGACCTCGCACACCAGGGACCGTTCACGGATCAGCCGCAGGGTCGCGGGGCCGCTGGCGTACCGGTAGACGTTGGTGACCAGTTCGCTGGCGATCAGCTCGGTGGTGAAGGCCAGGTGCTCCAGGCCCCATTCAGTGAGCTTGGCCGACGTCAGTTCCCTGGCCCGGGCGGCGCTGGCGGGCTCCAGTGGCAGGCGCCAGGAGGCGACATCGTCCGGTGGCAGCATGCGGGTGCGGGCGATCAGCAGAGCGACGTCGTCGCTGGGGCGCGAGGGCACGAGCGAGTCGACCACCGCTTGGCATGTCCGTTCCAGCGCGGCCGCAGGGTGAGTGAGGGCTGCGCACAGCCTGGCCAGGCCGGCGTCGGCATCGATGTGGCGTTCGCCGATGAGCCCGTTGGTGTAAAGGCACAGCAGGCTTCCCTCGGCCAGTTCGATCTCCCGGGCCTCGAACGGCAGCCCGCCCAGGCCGAGCGGCGGGCCGGCGGGCAGATCGAGCGGAGCCGCCTGTCCGTCCGGAGCGGTCACCACCGGCGGCGGATGGCCGGCGCGGGCCAGGGAGCAGCGCCGGGATACCGGGTCGTACACGGCGTACAGGCAGGTGGCACCGACGACCTGCTCCCCGACGGGCCGTTCGCCGACCGCTTCCTGTTCGGCCGCCAGCAGGTTGACCAGGTCGTCCAGGTGGGCGAGGACCTCGTCCGGTTCCAGGTCGAGGCTGGCGAGCGTATGGACGGCGGTGCGCAGTCGGCCCATGGTGGCGGCCGCATGGATGCCGCGTCCCACCACGTCGCCGACGACGAGGGCGACCCGGGCCCCGGACAGGGGAATGACGTCGAACCAGTCACCGCCCAGGCCCGGGGCAGCGCTGGCCGGCAGGTACCGCAGGGCCACCTCGACGGCCGACTGGTCCGGAACGGCCCGGGGCAGAAGGCTGCTCTGCAAGGTGAACGCGGTCTCCTGCTGCTGGGTGAAGCGCCGGGCGTTGTCGATGGCGACGGCGGCGCGCGAGGCGAGTTCCTGGGCGAGGGTGAGATCGTCCGCCTCGAAGGGATCGGGGCGGCGTGAACGCCACAGGGTCATCACGCCGAGCACCAGGCCACGCGCGGCAAGAGGGACGACGATCAGCGAGTGGACATCGAGATCCGGAGCGCGCGCCCCCTGGCGGCCCTGAGTCGAGAACCAGTCGGCTGGGAGAACCGGTTCCAGGACGGCCCGCCCTTCGGCCAGGCATCTGGCCTGAGGTGTGTCCGACCCGAACTCCACCGGCTCGCCCTCCGGGTGGGGCGGGCTCGAGTGCTGGGCACCGATGCCGCAGGCCCCCACTCGTACGACGGGCCCCGCCAGGACCCGCGCCACTTCCTCACCGCGCGTCACCGGCAGCAGCAGGTCCACCGACGCATGGTCGGCGAGGTGAGGCACCATCACCTCGGCGAGTTCCCGGGCGGTCTCCGCCACATCGAGGGTGGTTCCGATACGGCTGCCGGCCTGGTCGAGGAGGGCGAGCCTGCTCTGGGCCCGATGACGTTCGGTGATGTCCTCGATCATCTCGGCCACGCCCAGGACGCGGCCGGAGGGGTCCTCCATCCGGAAGGATGAGACCATCGCGACCCGCTCTCGGGTCGGGTCCCGCTCCAGGCGAACGAACTGCTCCGAGTAGATCAACGGCCTTCCGGTCTCGATCACCTGGCGCACACGGTCCACGGCCTTGCCTGCGTCGTCGGGGACGAGGAAACAGCCGGTGGGCAACCCCCGGAAGTCTGCTGCCGGGACGCCGGTGACGCGTTCGATCGCCCGGTTGACCCGGAGAATGGTGAGGTCGGGGCCGTGGACCACCAGGCCGACCGGGCTCCGGCGGTACAACCCGTCGAGCACCGCCCGGTCTCTTTGCCACTCCAGGACGTCAGCCGCGAGCGCCCCGGCAAGAATCCACTCACGGACCCGGTCACCGCGTGAGAGCGCATGGGCCCTGAGCCCCATCGGCACCAGGTGCCCGTCGTGGTGCCGTACCTTCAGGATCCCGAACCAGCCGCCGGTCCTCCTGCACTTCGCCGCGGCCTCCCTGACAGCCGGCAGATCGCGAGGATCGACCAGGACCTCGAAGGCCGGACGACCGATCACGGCTGTGTCCGGATGGCCGAGCAGTTCCTGGGCCCGCCGGTTCCATCCGACCACGACTCCCCGGTCGTCGAGCACCGCCACGGCGGCGAGGTGCAGGGCGAACGGATCGTCGTGGCCTTCGCTGAGCTCCTGCATCCGCTTCTCCACCGCTGGACACCACCTTGTACTCGGCCGATGTCCTGCCGCGGGTCGTGACGGCCGGGTGACCGGCATGACGGCGTCCGGGGCGGCGGTTCGGCGTTTCCGAATACACGCTGACCTGCTGTTGTTGTGCAAGCCTAGTGAAACCCGGTGGGGAGGCGAGGTCTCGCCCGCCGCGTGGCGCGGCGTGGCGGACACGGGGCGGTGCGGCAGGCACGGTGGCCGGCTCCTGACGAGCTGCTACGAGGATCCGCCGTGGAGCTCGCGTGCCGCCAGGGCCCAGCTGAGCTCCACGGCGGTGTCCGGTGCGTCGAGGCTGGTGCCGGTCAGCTCCTCGAAACGGCGCAGCCGGTAGCGGACGGTGTTGACATGGACGTGTGCGGCGCGGGCGACCTCGCGGATGTGCCGTCCCCTCTCCAGGTATCCCCGGACCGACTCCTCGATGAGCGCACCGAACTCACCCTCCGCCTCCAGTGGGCGCAGATAGCGGTCGAGCAGCAGCTCGGCGAGTTCCGGTTCGGCGACGACCGCCACCCGCCAGGAAAGGTCGTTCAGGTCGTACACGCCGCGCAGACCGTACGCACGGGCGGCTTCCAGCATCCTGCCGGCGGCACGGAAGGAGCGGTGCGCCGCGGCCAGGTCCGTCGGCGGGCCCAGACCCGCCGTCACCTCCAGGTCACCGGCCTCCGGCTTCACCTCGACGACTCCGGCGACAGTGTCGTCCAGCACGGTGAGCAGCGCGGCTCGGCCGTTCCTGCGGCCGTGGGACTCCAGGGAGCGTTCCAGCACGTCCGGAGCGACGTCGCCGTTCGAGACAGCTCTGATGGCCCGGTACGGCCGCGACGGGTCCAGTCCGTAGATCGCCGCTCCGCTGTGGATCTCCGCGGTGCTCAGCGTCCCGTAGAGCAACCCGCGAAGGAAGTCGGCGCGGCGGCGGGCGTCGAGCAGGGCGGAGGCGACCTCCGCCTGCCGGTGGACGGCGGCGATCTGGACGCTCGCGACGTCCGCGAGCTCCCACAGGCACTTGGTGCGGTCGACGATGAGGCCGGGGTCCAGCTCGCGCCGGGTGGCCTCCGCGATGAACAGATCGCGTATCGCGCTCAGCGCCCGGCGGAAGGCGCGGAGCCCGTCACTGAGCGGCACGCCCTGGGCGGCCCGGTCCCGGGCCACATCGGCTTCGTCGAAGTCCTCCGGCGCGGGCACCGTCCCCGCTCGCAGCACCGTGAGAGCCCGCTGGAAGTGCCGATGCCAGATCTCGTCCAGGAGTTCCCGAGGGACCGCGCGGTAGGACGGGATGTGGCCCGCCAGATCCGCGTGCAATCTCCCGCCCAGATGACATTGCTGCGTGGCCATGGCGGCGATGACCCGTTCGAGGGGCGCCGACGCGCCCGACTGTACGGGCATGGACCTCATCTCCACCCCTTCGGTACCGGCCGTTGTGGAACTGAACAATATGCCGCCCTCCGGCCTTGGCCGGGGATCCGTCGACAATCCTCAGCCGCCGAAAGCACAGTGGCACGGCGGCGGAAGGAGCGCATCGGCGCGCACGCGGCAAGGCGCCGATCGACCGTGCCCGAACCCGCCCTCATGCCACCGCACCACCCTGACCCAGAGCGGAGACCGTCATGACCGAGGAGCACCATCACCGACCCCACCTGGCCGCCGCCGACACCGGCCCGCGGCTCACGCCCCTGCCCGAGGACGGCTGGGACCCGTCCACCCGGGAGTTGCTCGCCGCGATTCCCCGGGACGCCGACGGCCACGTCGCCAACGTCTTCACCACCTTGGTGCGGCACCCCGGCCTCTTCCGGCACTTCCTGCCGTTCGGCAGCCATCTGCTGCGCGACGGCCGTCTGCCGGACCGGACCCGGGAACTGCTGATCCTGCGCACCGCCTGCAACACCCGGGCCGGTTACGAATGGGGGCGCCATGTGCCGCTGGCCCGGGCCGCCGGGGTCACCGACGAGGAGATCCGGCGGGTCGGCGCGGGTCCGGACGCCCAGGGGTGGACGCCGGCCGACGCCGATCTGCTGCGTGCCGCCGACGAGCTGCACCGGGACGCACGCCTGTCCGCGGCCACCTGGTCCGCACTCGCCGCCGACCACGACGAGGCACAGCTGATCGAGATCACCATGCTTGTCGGTCAGTACCACATGGTCGCGTTCTTCCTGAACTCTGCCGGTACCAGGCTCGAGCCCGGCTACGAAACCGAGACTCTGCCCGCGCCCGACGGAACCGGCTCGGACGCGGCGGAAGGGGCACACGGTGATGCCTGAGCCCCGGCACCACGCGGCCCACCCGGCCGGCCTCCTGACCGGCCGGAACGTACTGGTCATCGGCGCGGGCACCCGCCCCAGCGACGATCCGGAGGCCCCGGTGGGCAACGGGCGGGCAGTGGCCGTGCTCGCCGCCCGCGAGGGAGCCTCCGTGGCCTGCGCCGACGTCTCCCCCTCCGCCGCGGCGGCCACCGCCGCCCTGGTCGGTGAGGAGGGCGTCCGTGGCCTCCCCCTGGTCGGTGACGCCACGGATCCCGGCCAGTCCTCAGCCATGGTCGCCGAGGCCCTCCGCGAACTCGGCACGCTCGACGCGCTCGTGGTCAACGTCGGCATCGGCCTCGGCGTCGGCCTGGCGCAGACCTCACCCCAACAGTGGGAACGCGTGCTCTCGCTCAATTTGAGCGCCCCCTTCCTCGCCGCCAAGTACGGACTGCCCGCGATCGCCGACGGGGGCTCGATCGTCTTCGTCGGCTCCGTGGCCGGGCTGCGCGCGGCCACCGACTCGCCCGCCTACGACAGTTCCAAGGCAGGCCTGTTCGGTCTCACCCGCCACGTCGCCAAGGAGGGTGGGCCGCGCGGGATCCGTGCCAACCTGGTCGTCCCGGGTCTGGTCGACACTCCCATGGGACGCGAGGCCTCGGCCCGGCGGGCGTCGCGTTCCACCTCGTTCAGCCGCATACCGCTCGGACGCCAGGGCACCGCCTGGGAGGTGGCGGAAGCCGTCACCTTCCTGCTCTCCGAGCGCGCCTCCTACATCACCGGGCAGAGCCTGGTGGTGGACGGCGGGTTGAGCGCCGTCTGAGCACGTGGGTGCCTTTCCGCATTGCCACCGGTTGGCGGGGCGGGGGCGGTCCTCAGGGTTCAGGGCATCGACCGGGACCGCCCCCGCCGGCTCAGTCCGTCAGCGGGCCGAACTCCTTGCGGGTGTCCACCGGCTTGCCGAACAGCTGCCACCGCTCGCCCTTGAACCGCATCAGCTGCATCGTCTCGAGCGGGAAGGCGTCCCCGTGGCCCGTGGACATGGTGACCCCGGGCAGCAGCAGGCCCACCTTCACGTCCTTCAGGTTGCGCACCGCGTCCCGCAGCCCTTCCCTGGTCGGGCACTTCATCGCGTCCAGGGCCTTGTGCAGGCTGGAGGCGACGGCCCAGCCGTAGGCGTTGAACTGGTTGGCCGCGTCGGCGTCGGGGGCGTACTTGTGCATGGCGTTCGTGTAGGTCTTCATCTCGGGGTCGTTCGCCCACTGGGGGTCGGCGGGATCCTTGAAGTAGGTCGCCGAGACCACGCCCTGCACGTTCTTGAACCCGACGGGCTGGAGCACGGCGGCGGACGAGGCCACGTTGTTCACGATGTGCAACGGGTTCCACTTGGTGTTCTTGGCGTCGGCGGCAAGGGCCTGGCTGCCGAACTTGGGGGTGGTGACATCCAGCAGCACGTCCGCCTTGGACCGGGAGAGGCTCGCCATCTGTGCCGACACGGAAGGGTCGGTGACCTCGTAGCTCTCCTCGGCGACCACCTTGATGCCGCTGCCGGCGACGGCCTTCTTGAACCCGCCGAGCAGGTCCTTGCCGAAGTCGTCGTTCTGGTAGAGGACCGCGACCTTGGCCCTGTGCCGCTCGTCCTTGAGGTACTTGGCGTACACCCGGGCCTCGGCCACGTAGTTGGGCTGCCATCCGATGGTCCAGGGGTGCTTGTCGTCCGTGCCCCAGACGGAGGCACCCGTGGCGACGAAGGGCTGCGGCACCTTCTGCTTGTCGAGGTAGTCCCACACGGCCGCCGTGGACGGGGTGCCCAGGGTCTGGAACACGGCGAAGACCTTCTCCTGCTCGACGAGTCTGCGGGCCTCCTCGACCGCCTTGGGCGGCTGGTAGCCGTCGTCGCGGACGATGAACTGCACCTTGCGGCCGTCTATGCCGCCCTTGTCGTTGACGTACTTGAAGTAGGCGGCCACGCCCTTGCTGATCGTGCCGTATGCGGAGGCAGGTCCCGACAGCGGGTAGATCCCGCCCAGCTTGATGGTCTTGTCGGTGATGCCGGTGGTCTGCTGGCCCTTGCACGCGCCACCGGCGGCGGTGTCCTGGGCGTCCTGTCCTCGCCGGCTGTTGCAGGCGGTCGCGGTGAGCAGGGCGGCGGTCACGGCCGCAGCCGCCCGCAGAGCGGTCGTCTTGCGCATGTGGTTCATTCCTTTTCCGTGCGGGGCGGTGCGCCCACGGGTTCGGCGTCGGCAACTGCGGGGTCCGCAGGGCCGAGGGGCGTGGAGGGTCCGGATCCGGCCCCGGACTCCGGCTCCGCATCGAGCGCGGATCCGGTCTCCGGCGTCGGGTCGAGGGCGGCGGTGGTGCGGGGCAGCCGAGAGGAGACGGCGCCCAGGACGCGGCCCGGCAGACCGGCCAGTCCCGTTGGGGCCACGAACATCACCGTGATGATCAGCAGGCCGAACACCACTCCCGGTGCCGCCTCGCTGACGTCCTGGGAGACGCTCGGCACGTACATCACGAACGCCGCTCCCAGCAGGGGGCCGTACAGCGAGCCGAGCCCGCCGACCACCAGGCCGGCCAGCAGCGTGATGGACAGCACGAAGCTGAAGGAGTCGGGCGAGACGAAGCCGATCACCCAGGTGTACAGACACCCGGCGACACCCGCGAACATCGCGCTCCACGCGAAGGCGAGGGTCTTGTGCAGCGACAGCCGCACGCCCATGACCTCGGCGGCGCTCTCGTCGTCCCGCACGGCGAGCAGTGCCCGGCCGACCCGGGACCGCAGCAGGTTGCGGGCGAACAGCAGGGCCACCGCGGTGACGGCGAGGACGACGAAGTACATCCACTGGTCCTCGGCCAGCCCGCTCCACGCGGGCGGCCGCAGCTTGTCCACGGTCAGGCCCATGGAGCCGCCCGTCACCGGTTCGAGCCGCTTGAGCAGGGGCGGCAGGAACACCGCGAACGAGAGGGTGACCAGGGCCAGGTACAGCCCTCGCAGCCGCAGCGCGGGCACTCCGAACCCCAGGCCCAGCAGGAAGCATCCGGCGGCCGCGACCGGCAGCGTGGCCAGGTGGCCGGTGTCGTACCGGTCGAGCATGACCGCCGCCGTGTAGGACCCCGCCGCGAAGAACGCGCCGTGCCCGAGCGAGATCTGCCCGCCGAAGCCGACCAGCAGGTTCAGTCCGGCCAGCGCGACGGCGTAAAGGAGCACCATGGTCAGCTGGAACACCTGGAAGGGGGCGAAGTAGAACGGCGCGCCCACGGCGGCTGCCGCCGCGAGCAGTACGGTGAGCGCGGTCCGCAGGCGCCGGGCGCGGTCCGTGCCGAGTGTTGCGGCGATCGTGCTCATGCGCGCTCCACCGCCGCCCGTCCGAACAGGCCCTGGGGCCGCACCAGCAGCACCGCCAGAATGATCACCAGGGGGACTCCCACCTTCAGATCGGCACCGATCACGTCCACGTACGCCCCGGTCAGCGTCTCGGCGACGCCCACGAACAGGCCGCCGACGACCGCACCGACCGGGCTGTCGAAGCCCCCGAGGGTGGCCGCGGCGAACGCGTAGATCAGCACCCCGCCCATCATGTTGGGCTCCAGGAACAGCACCGGGGCGACGAGCACGCCCGACACCGCGCCGACCGTGGCGGCCAGCCCCCAGCCGAGCATCAGAACCCGGCCCACCCGAATGCCCGACAGCCGGGCGGAGGCCGGATTGCAGGCGACCGCCCGCATCACCAGGCCGATGGAGGTGTGCTGGAACAGCAGATACAGCAGGCCCATCACGACGGCCACCACGCCGATGATCCCGAGCGTCGACCAGTCCACGCGCACCCCGGCCAGGTCGAGCCCGCCGTCGGGGAACGGCTGCGGGAAGTCCTTCACGGTGAACGACCAGATCAGGCCGGCCAGCGCGTTGACGAAGATGAACAGGCCGACCGTGACGATGACGATCGTCAGCTCGGGCGCGCCCCGCACAGGGCGGATGACGATCCGCTCGACCAGCATGCCGCCGGCGAAGGACACCGCGAGGGTGACCGGCAGCGCCAGCCAGAACGGCATCCCGGACGCCACCAACTGCCAGGCGACGTAGGTCGAGAGCATGGCCAGCTCGCCCTGCGCGAAGTTGACGATCCCGGTGAACCGGTGGATCAGCACCAGGGCCAGCGCCAGGCTGGCGTACACCGCGCCGGAGCCCAGTCCTTCCACCACTTGCTGGAGGAGATCGGTCACAGCGCTCACCCGGCCTTCGCGGAGCGGACGGAGACACCGAGGTACACCTCGGCGACCTGCCCGTCCTCGCGGATCCGCGCGGCCGGTCCGGACAGCACCAGGCGGCCGGCCTCCAGTACGTGGGCCCGGTGCGCGATGTCCAGCGCGAGCTGGGCGTTCTGCTCGACGACGACCACGGTGGTGTGTTCCTCCTCGTTGACGGCACGGACGATCTCGAACAGCTCACGGGTGACCAGTGGCGCGAGCCCCAGGGACGGCTCGTCCAGGAGCAGCAGCGAGGGCCGCAGCATCAGCGCCCGGCCGATGGCGAGCATCTGCTGCTCCCCGCCGCTGAGGCTGCCGGCGGCCTGACGCGACCGCTGGCGCAGTCTGGGGAAGTAGTCGTAGATCCGTTCCAGGTCGGCCGCCACGGCCGCGCGCTCGGCACGGCCCCGCCGCCGAAGACCGGTACGCAGGTGGGCGCCGATGCGCAGGTTCTCCTCGACGGTCAGCTCGTTGAAGGTGCCCCGGCCCTCGGGTACGTGCGCCACACCGAGCCCGGCGGCCTGCTCGGGCGAGCGGTCGAGCAGTTCCGTACCGTTCAGAGTTACCGAGCCGCGGCCGCGGACCATGCCGCACAGCGCCCGTAGCGTGGTGGTCTTGCCGGCGCCGTTGGGTCCGAGGATCGCGCACACCTCGCCACGGGCGACGGAGAAGTCGAGGCCTTGGAGCACGCGGGCCTGGCCGTATCCGGCGTGCAGTCCGGAGACCTTCAGGAAGTCCGGCTCCGCGCTCGCCGCGGCCTCGGTGCGGTCGGTGGTGGGCTCGCTCATGCGGCCACCCCCAGGTACGCCTCGACGACCGCCGGGTCGCGCTGGATCTCCTCGGGCGTGCCCTCCGCGATCCTGCGGCCGAAGTCGAGGCACACGACCTTGTCGCACAGGCCCATCACGAACCCCATGTGGTGTTCGACCACCACGAGGGTGAGGCCGAAATCCTGGCGCACCGAACGGACCAGATCCGCGAATTGGCCGACCTCGCCGTGGCTGAGCCCGTTGACGGGTTCGTCGAGCAACAGCAGCCGGGGCCGTACCGCGAGTGCCCGCGCGAGTTCGACGCGTTTGAGCGTGCCGAACGGCAGCCCGGAGGCGGGGTGGTCGGCGACGTCCGCCAGGCCGAGCCGCCGTAGCAAGTCGTCCGCTTGGTCACGCAGTTCCCTCTCCTCCCGCCGGACGCGGGGCAGCCGGAGCGCCGCGGCGAGGTGTCCGGTGCGCCCCCGGCTGTGGGCGCCGACCATGACGTTCTCCCGGACCGTGAGCTGCGGGAACAGACCCAGGTTCTGGAAGGTGCGGGCGATGCCGCGCCCGGCCACGGCGTGCGGAGGGAGGGCCAGCAGGTCCTCGTCCTCGAACCGCACCTCTCCCCCATCGGGAGTGCAGCGCCTGGTGAGGCAGTTGAACAAGGTGGTCTTGCCGGCTCCGTTCGGCCCGATGAGCCCTACGGCGGTGCCCGGCTCGACGGTGAACGCGACACCGTCCAGTGCCGTGATCCCGCCGAAGCGCACGGTGATACCGTCGACCGCGAGCATGAGTGACGCCCCTTCCGACGTGCTGGGGGGTGGGCGAGCGTCACAGTAGGTGGGGACGTTCGAGCCGCACATTGGGTGTGAGCACCCAACTTCTCGGTCTCCGGACTGTGCGCCGCGCACAGGTGCCGGGAGATGTCTCACACCGAGCCTGTTGACGGCGCACGAGGCTGACGGCGACGATCGGCGTCATGCCTCGCGGTCCCGCCCTGGGCACCCCCCAGCTCTCCGAACCGCTCCGCCGGGAGCGGCGGCGGATCCTGCACGCCGTCCACGACCGGGTCGAGGAGGTGGCGGAGACCGCCGTCGAGGTGATGCGCGCGGAGATCCCGTCGTACGCACTACAGGACGATCGGTTCTTCGACGAGGTACGGGAGCAGGTGCTCGAGCACTACCGGATGCAGTTGGCGGCGCTCGCGGGCGACCGCGACATCGCTGCCGAAGACCTGGTTTTCAGCCGGGCGGCAGCCATGCGCCGGGCACGCGCGGGGTTCGCCCTCGAGGACTGGATCAGTGCCTTCCGGGTCGGCCGGCAGGTGATGTGGGACGCGCTGCTGGAGTGTGCGGGCACGTCCGCCGAGGCCCAGCAGGCCGCACTGTCCCTCGTCACCCCGCTGATGCGGTACGTCGACTACGCCAGCACCCATGCCGCGCAGGCATACGTCGAGTACCAGCAGCATGTGGTCGCGGATGCGGACCGCGAGCGGCGGGATCTCCTGGATCAGCTGCTGGCAGGCGTGGCACCGGCGCGCGGTCCGCTGTTCGCCGCGGCCCAGGCGTACGGCATCGGACCGAGCTCGCCGATGATGGCGGTCGTGGCAGTCTGCGTCGGCGACACGCGCGCGGGCGACCCCACCTCGGCCGAGAACGGGTATGCCACCAGCGCGTCGATCAGCGTCGCCGGGCCCTGGGCCGGCCGGACCCTGGTCGTCGTGCGCCACGGCGAGGTGGTGGCCGTGCCCGTGCTCCGGGCCGGCATGGACGCGGACGACATATGCGCCCACTTCGAGGCCGTGCAGGAGCGACTCGCCCGGAAGGGCACCATGCTCTGCATGGGCATCAGCACGGTCGCCCACGGCGCGTCCGAACTGCCGCGCGCGTACGAGGAGGCGCGGGGCGCCCTCGACCTGGTGCCCAGCGGGGGCGGGGTGGCGGCGCTGCCGCGGCTGTCCCCGTTCGACTACCTGGCGCTGCGCGCCGACGACCTCGCCCGCCAGCTGGTCGATCCCCGGGTGCGGGTGCTGCTGGAGGAGGACCGCAGACGTGGCGACACGCTGGCGGCCACCATACGGGCCTTCGCGGAGGCGGACCTCAATCTGCGGCTGGCCGCCGACCGGTTGCGGGTGCACCACAACACGGCGCACTACCGGTTGCGCCGGATCGAGGAACGCACCGGCCGCAATCCGCGCCGGATCGCCGACCTCCTGGAACTACTGGTCGCCCTCGCCATCCGCGACGGCGCCGGGGAAGGCGAGGACTGCCAGTGAGCGGGATCGTGCCGGAGTGGCATGACGGGCAGGGACGTACGGTCCGGCGTGCGCTGCTGGACGCCGCCCTCGAGGTGTTCACCGAGCGCGGTTACACCGACGCCGGTCTCACCGAGATCGCGGTGCGCTCCGGCGTCCCGGTGGGCAGTCTCTTCCAGCACTACGGCGGAAAGCGCGGGCTCTACCTCGCTTTGTGGGAGGAGTTCCGGGAGGAGCAGGAGCGCCGGACCGCGGCCACGCTGACCGCCGAGCGCAGCCGTGGCGTGGACGACCCCATCGCCCTCTTCGTGGCGGGAGCCAGGGCGTATCTGGGGGGCGCCTGGGACAACCGGAGGCTCGCCAGACTGGTCGCGGAGGACGACGGCCCGGCCGGATTCGACGCGCTGCGCCGCCAGTGGGACCGCGCGTGGGTGCGGCGCAACGCCCGGCTGTTGGAGGTGGACGAGCGGCGACGCGCCGGCCGGGTCCGGGTGAGCGTACTGACCACCGTCATCGGAGGGGCTGCGCGCGAGCTGGGCGACTGCGGGGACGAGGCGGAGGCCCGGGAGATCGTGGACGAGGTGTGCGGCATCCTGATCCATCTGTCGGCACCGCCCGGCTGACCTCGCCCCACGCTGTCGGTATGCCATCGCAGGCCATTGGTGAGATGTGGATCAGGTCGTAGCGGGGCGGCACGACCACTCCCCCCTCGTCCGCACCGAGCCGCGCAAGCAGCCGCTGCTCACGCAGGGAACCGGCCAGCTTGTAGCACCCTGGCACCGTCCCTTCGACGGGCGGCCTGAGACCGAGATTCGACGGGGCATCGAGGAGAACGAGACGACGGCTCATCGGCCCATGGTGACAAGGTGGTCGGTCGCGGTATGTCCTTCGCGGACACGTCCTCGCCGTTGACCGTGAAGGCCGTCTCGATCAGACCGCCCGGCGGCCTGATGGACGTCGATGTCGTCATGGCTTCGCCACCACCGACCATCAGACACTGATGATCTACCACGCCGAGCCGGACAGCTCCACGGCCAAAGCACTCACCCTTCTGGCCACGGCGACCGAATAGCGGGGCCGGCTCCCAGCCGGGTGTCCGGATCCGTTCGGCGGAACAGGCAGCGAACGGGCACACATCGGTCGGCGAGCGGGCAGCAGCCTCCCACGCCGTGGGGCACTCCGCCGCGTCATCCAGGGGCTCCCCACTCCGGAAATCGGGCACATTCGGTCATGAACTGCTCTACGGCGAACCTGTTCAGCAGGGGCAATCGCCTTGTAGAAATTTGGCCACCGGGGCCCCGACGGGTCGGGCTCCGTGAATGAGCCGGCGCAGGCACAACGCGCAGAGCCGTGAAACGGAGGTGTCGCCGTGGACGCCGAGGAGCGAAGACGTGGAATCTTGGAAACAACACGTCGTTTTGGAAGTGTGGACGTCGGAAAGCTCGCCGCCGGCCTCGGGGTCTCCAAGGAGACCGTGAGGCGCGATCTGAACCTGCTGGAGGAGCACGGGCTGGTCCGGCGTACCCACGGCGGCGCCCATCCCGTGGAGAGCGCGGGCTTCGAGACCACGCTCGCCTTCCGCACCACCATGCACGTCCCCGAGAAGTCCCGGATCGCGGCCGCCGCGGCCACACTGCTCGGGGACGCCGAGACCGTCTTCATCGACGAGGGCTACACCCCGCAGCTCATCGCCGCCGCCCTGCCCCGCGACCGGCCACTGACCGTGGTCACCTCCTCGCTTGCCACCGCAGGTGACCTGGCTTCCGCCCAGAACATCACCGTGCTGCTGCTCGGCGGCCGGGTGCGTGGCGGGACGCTGGCCACGATCGGCCACTGGGCGACCCGCATGCTGTCCGGCTTCGTCATCGACCTGGCGTACGTCGGCGCGAACGGCATCTCCCGCGAGTACGGACTCACCACGCCGGATCCCGCCGTCAGCGAGGTCAAGGCCCAGGTGCTCAGGGCCGCCAGACGCCGGGTGTTCTCCGGGGTCCATACGAAGTTCGGTGCCGTGAGTTTCTGCCGGTTCGCGGACGTCACAGAGTTCGAGGCGATCGTCACCGACGCCGGACTGCCCGCCTCCGAGGCACACCGCTACTCGCTGCTGGGCCCCGAAGTCATCCGCGTCTGAGCCGCAGTTCATTCCATATCCCGCCACCCCGCACGTCCGGGGCCTGGTTCCCCACGCCTCGAAACACCCACTGGAGTCAGTCATGCGCACACGAAGAATGACCCATGTCCTCGTCACGGCCACGGCCGCGGGCTCACTGCTGGTCGGCTGTAGCGGGGCCGGCGGCTCCGGCAGCTCCGGCAGCGGCAAGAGCATCAACGTGCTGATGGTCGGCAACCCGCAGATGGAGGACATCGCGAAGCTCACGAAGGACACCTTCACCAAGGACACCGGCATCAAGGTGAACTTCACGATCCTTCCCGAGAACGAGCTGCGCGACAAAGTCACCCAGGACATCGCCACCCAGGCCGGCCAGTACGACGTCGCCACCATCGGCGCCTACGAGGTGCCCATCTGGCAGAAGAACGGCTGGCTGCACGAACTCGGCTCCTACGCCGACAAGGACGCAACCTTCGACAAGGCCGACCTGCTCAAGCCGATGGTCACATCCCTGTCAGGCTCCGACGGCAACCTCTACGCCCTGCCGTTCTACGGCGAGTCGTCCTTCCTCATGTACAACAAGGACGTCATGAAGGCGAAGGGCATCACGGTGCCCGAGCACCCGACCTGGCAGCAGATCGCCGGCATCGCGGCCAAGGCCGACGGCGCCGAGCCCGGCATGCGAGGCATCTGCCTGCGCGGTCTGGCCGGCTGGGGCGAGCTCGGGGCGCCGCTGACGTCCGTGGTCAACACCTTCGGCGGCACCTGGTTCACCAAGGACTGGAAGGCTCAGGTCAACAGCCCGGCGTTCAAGAAGGCGACCAATTTCTACGTCAACCTGGTCAAGCAGCACGGTGAGGCGGGAGCGGCGCAGTCCGGCTTCACCGAGTGCCTGAACGCCATGAGCCAGAAGAAGGTCGCCATGTGGTACGACGCGACCAGCGCCGCCGGATCACTGGAAGACTCCGCCTCCAGCAAGATCGCCGGCCATGTCGGCTACGCCTACGCGCCGACCGTCGAGACCAAGAGCAGCGGCTGGCTGTGGAGTTGGGCCTGGGCCATGCCCAAGACCACGAAGAAGGCCGACGCCGCCTCGAAGTTCATGCTGTGGGCCTCCAGCAAGAAGTACGAGAAGTTGGTGGGCGAGAAGCTCGGCTGGGCGCGCGTCCCGGCCGGCAAGCGGACCAGCACGTACGACATCCCGCAGTACCAGAAGGCCGCCGGATCGTTCGGTGACATCACCCTGAAGTCGATCGAGGGCGCCGACCCGGCCAACCCGGGCGTCCAGCCCAGGCCGACCGTGGGCATCCAGTACGTGGCCATCCCCGAGTTCCAGGACCTGGGGACCAAGGTCACCCAGGAGATCTCCGCCGCCATAGCCGGCAAGACCAGCGTGGACAAGGCGCTGAACGACGGCCAGAAGCTCGCCGAGGACGTCGCCAAGAACTACCAGTGACCCGCACGAACCGCCCGGCCGGCCCTCCCCCCGGCCGGGCACCCCTCCCCCACCCCGGCCGTCACCGGCAGAGGAATCACCATGACCGCGCTCACCGCTCCTCCCAAGACAGCACCACCGCCCAGCCGCCCGCGCACATCCGCCGGCGTCAGCAAGTGGCGGCGCCGCGTGCCGCTGCTGCCGGCGCTGATCTTCACGATCATCGTCACGCAGCTGCCCTTCGTGGCCACGCTCGTCATCTCCACCTTCCAGTGGAACATCCTCAAGCCGGGCGACCGGCACTTCATCGGCCTGTCCAACTTCACGTTCGTCTTCACCGACGAGCGGCTGCGTACAGCGGTGCTCAACACCGTCGTACTGACCGCGTCGGTGGTGCTCATCAGCGTGGTCCTCGGCCTCGGTCTCGCGATGCTGCTCGACCGCCGGTTCATCGGCCGCGGTCTGGCCCGGACGATGCTCATAGCGCCGTTCCTCGTCATGCCGGTCGCCGCGGCGCTGCTGTGGAAGCACGCCATCTACAACCCCGACTACGGCCTGCTCAACGGCACCCTCAACGCCGTGTACCGGCTCTTCGGAGCCGCCAACGGACCCACGATCGACTGGGTGTCCTCCTATCCCATGCCCGCCGTCGTGGTCTCGCTGGTCTGGCAGTGGACCCCCTTCATGATGCTGATCCTCCTGGCCGGTCTACAGGCGCAGCCCGGTGACGTCCTGGAGGCGGCCCGCGTCGACGGGGCGTCCGCCATGGCGACCTTCCGCCACATCACCCTGCCGCACCTGCGCCAGTACATCGAGCTGGGCATCCTGCTCGGCACGATCTACGTCGTGCAGACCTTCGACGCGGTCTACACCATTACCCAGGGCGGCCCCGGCTCCCAGACGACCAACCTGCCCTACGAGATCTACCTGACCATGTTCCGCAAGTACGAGTACGGCCAGGCGGCCGCCGCCGGGGTGGTCGTCGTGCTCGGCTCGATCGTGATCGCGACCTTCGCGCTGCGCACCATCGCGTCGCTGTTCCGCGAGGAGGTGTCCCGATGACTCAAGCAGCCGTCACCACGCCGGGCGCGAGGCTGAAGAACCTCATCCGCCGCCGCGACGACCACGGCGGTGCGCCGAAGCTGTCGCCGATGTGGACCTTCGTCGCCTGGCTCGCCACGCTGGCGTTCTTCGCGCCGGTGGCGTGGATGGTGCTCACCTCCTTCCACCAGGAGGCGGACGCGGCGACCAACCCGCCGACCCCCTTCGCTCCCCTCACCTTCGACCAGTACAAACTGCTGTTCAGCCGGGACATCACCCCGTTCCTCCTCAACTCGGCCATGGCCAGTGTCATTTCGACGTTGCTGGTGCTCGCCCTGGCGGTGCCGACGGCCTACGCGCTGTCCATCAAGCCGGTCGAGAAGTGGACCGACGTGATGTTCTTCTTCCTGTCCACCAAGTTCCTGCCGGCCATCGCGGCCCTGCTGCCCGTGTACCTGATCGTCAAGGACGCCGGGATGCTGGACAACGTGTGGACGCTGATCGTCCTGTACACCGCCATGAACCTCCCGATCGCGGTGTGGATGATGCGCTCGTTCCTCGCCGAGGTTCCCAAGGAGATCCTGGAGGCCGCCGAGGTCGACGGCGCGGGCCTGCTCACCGTGCTGTGGCGGATCGTCGCGCCGGTCGCCATGCCGGGACTCGCCGCCACCTCGCTGATCTGCTTCATCTTCAGCTGGAACGAGTTCATGTTCGCCGTCAACCTGACCGCGACCAACGCGTCGACCGCGCCGGTCTTCCTCGTCGGCTTCATCACCAGCGAGGGCTTGTTCCTCGCCCGGCTGTGTGCCGCCGCCACATTGGTCTCCCTGCCGGTCCTCATCGCCGGTTTCGCCGCCCAGGACAAACTGGTCCGCGGCCTGTCCCTAGGAGCAGTCAAGTGAAAGCCGCTGTCATCGAAGCCCCCGGCAAGGTCACCGTCAGCACGGTGCCCGACCCCACTCCCGGGCCGCGCGAGGTCGTGGTCCAGGTGGCGGCCTGCGGGCTGTGCGGGACCGATCTGCACATCCTTCAGGGCGAGTTCGCACCGACCCTGCCGGTCGTGCCGGGCCACGAGTTCGCCGGGGAGGTCGTCGGCCTCGGTCGCGAGGTCACCGAACTCGCGATCGGCGACCGGGTCGCCGTGGACCCGTCGCTGTACTGCAACGAGTGCCGCTACTGCCGGGCCGGACGCAACAACCTCTGCGACCGGTGGCAGGCGATCGGGGTGACCGTCGCGGGTGGCGCCGCCGAGTACGCCGTGGCGCCCGTCGCCAACTGTGTGCGGCTGCCGGACCATGTGGACGTCCAGGACGCGGCGCTGATCGAACCGCTGTCCTGCGCCGTGCGCGGCTACGACGTCCTCAACACCAGGCTCGGGTCCCATGTGCTGATCTACGGCAGCGGGACGATGGGCCTGATGATGCTGGAGCTGGCCAAGCGCACCGGTGCCGCTTCGGTGGATGTCGTCGACGTCAACCCGGAACGGCTGGCGACGGCTGAGAAGCTGGGCTGCTCCCAGGCGGCGCTCTCGGCCGACGAGTTGGGGCGGCCGGCCGGCTGGGACGTGGTCGTCGACGCGACCGGCAACGCCGCGGCCATCCAGGACGGCCTGGAGCGGGTTGCCAAGGCGGGCACGTTTTTGCAGTTCGGTGTCTCCGACTACGCGACGACGGCCACCATTTCGCCGTACCGCATCTACAACCAAGAGATCACGATCACCGGCTCCATGGCAGTGCTGCACAGCTACGAGCGCGCGGCGGAACTGTTCGCGACCGGGGTACTCGATCCGCAGGTGTTCATCAGCCACCGGCTGCCGCTGGCGGAGTACCCCCAGGCACTGGACCGGTTCGCCGCCGGCCAGGGACGCAAGATCGTCGTGCTGCCCTGACCTTCGGTCTACTCGGCCTCGAGTTGGTGGTCGGCCCAGACGTAGCTTTCGGGCAGCAAGTCGGTGATTTGGACGGTTCGGATGCGTTCGTCTTGACCGACGATGACCTTGAGGGCGGGAAAGTAGTCGAGGAGGACTTGACGGCACCGGCCGCATGGGGGCACCACCCCTCGGTCGCGGTCGCCCACGGCGACGATCGTGTCCAGGTCGTAGGCGCCCTGGGCGGCTGCCGCGCCGATGAGGACCAGCTCGGCGCAGGGTCCTCCGGTGAAATGGTAGGCGTTCACCGCGGTGACGATCCGGCCGTCCCGGGCGCGGGCCGCGGCTGCCATGGTGTGGTTGTCGCCCCGGCATCGAGTGCGCGCGACGTGTGCTGCGGCCTGGATGAGTTCGTGGTCGACATGCTGGGTCTGCGTGGTCATCTTCTCCGCCTTCGTCAGGGGTCGGACGACCTTGACCCGCGTGACATTGATGTGCAAGCGAATATCGGGTTCAGCCATGTGTTGGTCGACGTGTCGGCGAGTCGCTCCGGCGGGTCGGCTGCCGCCCCTCGCGGGGTACGGCCGCCATCCCGGACGGCGCCGAACTGCGCATCACCAAGCTGAGCCTGGCCCTCAGGCCCAGGCTGCCGCAGCATCGCGTCGATGATCGCCCGCTGTTCCCTGCTCATGCACGCTCCCCACCGTAAATAGCTGCCGGTACACTATATGCCATGGAATATAAGTCGACCGGTGGCGCTGCCGACCTCACGGGCCTCTTCGACGACCTCGTCCGCTGTGAGACACGTCTGTACAACGCCCTCAACGAACGGCTCCGGGAGCGGCACGGCATCGTCACCTCGCAGTTCGAGTTCCTGCGCCACCTGCGTGACCACCCCGCGTCCCGGGTGGCGGACCTCGCTGCCGAGTTCGCCATCGGAATCGGAGCGACCAGCAAAGGCATCGACCGTCTGGAAAGGCAGGGATGGCTCATCCGGCAACCGAACCCATCGGACCGCCGGTCATCACTGCTGGCCTTGACCGACGACGGTCTGCAACTGACCAACGCGGCGGAGGACACCTTCACCGAACGGCTGGCCGAGTTGGTCGGAGGCACTCTCGACGAGTCCGCGTTGGCGACCGTCGCGCAGGCCCTCACGCAGCTCCGTTCCCTACTGGAACGCGACCAGATCGGCATGCCCACAGGCTGACGCCCGTGGACCGGACGCCGGCCGGCAAGTTGTGGGTGCAGCCGATGGCCGCCTCGTCAGGACCGGGTCGTGTGACGGAGATTGCGGAAGAAGGCCCGGATGTCACCGATGAGCAGGTCGGGCGCCTCCATCGCGGCGAAGTGGCCTCCGCGATCGAACTCCGTCCAGCGGACGATGTTGTTGGTGCGTTCGGCGATGTGGCGCAGGACGATGAAGTTCTCCTGCGGGAAGGAGGCGAAAGCGGTGGGGGCCGTCGAGGGCTCGGGCGGCTGCCCCCAGTGGGGGGCGTGGGCACGCTCGTAGTAGATGCGCCCGGAGGAACCGGCGGTCCCGGTAAGCCAGTACAGCATCACGTTGGTCAGGAGATGGTCGCGATCGACGGCATCCTCGGGCCGGTCGGAGGAATCGGTCCACTCCTTGAACTTCTCGGCGATCCACGCAAGCTGGCCGATCGGGGAGTCGGTGAGCGCGTAGGCGAGGGTCTGCGGACGCGTGGACTGGAGGTCGGCATATCCCTGCTTCTCGCGGCTCCACGCCTGCATCCGCTCCCAGGAGGCCCAGGTGCGCTCCTGTTCCGCGGGGCTGAGGGCGGCGAGTTCCTCCTCGGTCGGCTCGGCCGTCGCCCCGGCGCCGGGAATCATGTTCAGGTGGACGCCGATGACCTGGCCAGGGCGGATACGGCCCAGTTCGCGGGAGATGGCTGATCCCCAGTCGCCGCCCTGGGTCCCGTAACGGTCGTATCCCAAGCGGCGCATCAACTCGGCGAAGGCGGCCGCGACACGGTGGTACTCCCAGCCCGACTCACGGGTGGGCCCGGAGAACCCGAAGCCGGGGATGCTCGGAAGAACCAGGTGGAAGGCGTCGGCGGGATCGGCGCCATGCGCCCGCGGGTCGGTGAGAGGTCCGGCGATCCGCTCGAACTCGACGATGGATCCGGGCCAGCCGTGCGTGATGATCAGGGGCGTGGCATCCGGTTCAGGTGAACGGACGTGCGCGAAGTGGATATCCGCGCTGTCGATCGTGGTCATGAACTGCGGCCACTGGTTCAGGCGGTTCTCCGCCGCTCGCCAGTCGTACTCGTGCCGCCAGTAGTGCGCGAGCTCCCGCAGGTAGTCACGTGGAACGCCGTAGGCCCAGCCGACGTTCGGCAGTTCGTCCGGCCAGCGGGTGCGGTCAAGACGGTCCCGCAGGTCGTCCAGATCGCTGTCCGGGATCGACACGCGAAATGGCCGGATCGCCTCGATCGGTGATGTCGTCATTCGGCACAGCCTAGGTTCCCTGTGCGATTCTAGATCGGCAATTTTGCGTGGCGAGACGTGGCGTTCGCCGGAGATTCCTGTCGGCGGGCGCGCTGTCGGCCACCGCGTCGCCTGTCGTCGACGCATGCGGTCAGTGCGGTGACGCGAGGAACCCGTCGACGACACGGCGCACCTTCGAGGCCACGTCGGAGTCGCCGAGACGCAAGGCCGTGTTGGCGGCCATGAGCACCGCGTCGATCTGGAAGGCCGTGAGGTTTGGGTCCAGTTCGGCGATCTCTCCCCCGTCCACGGCGTGGCGCAGCTCGCCGGCGAGCAGAGCGAGCCATTTGCGGCGGTGGAGCAGCAGGGCGTCACGGACCATGCCGGGCCGACTGTCGAACTCCGGGAGGCTGGCCGCCCAGAAGCAGCCGCCGGCGAACAGCGGTGTCTCGGCGTAGGAGATCCACCGTTCCGTCAGCGCGCGGAGCCGCGCGGCGCCCGGTTCCGCGGCCTGCGCGGGGCGCACGACCGCTTCGGTGAACTCCGTGCGCGCCGACTCCGCGACCGCGAGCTGCAAGTTCTCCTTGGTCTTGAACAGCGTCTGGACGCCGCTCTTGCTCAGTTCCAGGTCAGCGGCCAGGCGGCCGATGCTGAGCCCGTCCAGCCCCTCGAGCGACGCGACATCCACACCGTGCCGCGCGATCCTGCGCCGGGCCCGGACCCCCCGGAGGATGCGCTGATCCGACACGGACTCGTCCGCCGCTTCCACTGCGGCCGGGACCGCTTGTGGACCCCGGCGCCCTGACTGCTCGTTCATCGGCTCCATCCTGTCATACGCGCCCACCCAAAACATACGACCGATCGTACGTTCAGTTCAAGCACTCGGGGAAGCGTGTTCATGGACAAACAGCACATGTTCGAGCTGGCTCACGCGCTCACTGCGGCGAAGAGCCGGCAGGACGTACCCGCCGCCCTGCGGCCCTCACCTTCGAAGACGGCCTCAGCGCAGGCGAACGGTTCCACTTCGACCCGGCGGCGCCGTGCGCCCGATCAGGCGTCCCGACGGCCACGGTCGGACGCAGACTGTCCCCCGCGCTCGTCTTCGAGACCGGGGCCGAGCCTTACGCGCGGCTCGACGGCACGGTCTGCGTAAACCCCACCGCAACAACCTATTGACATGACATTTTCCTGGCGGCATCGTTCTCGCTTTAGAGCACGCTTTTAAAGCGCTCTAAGTCTCACCACTGTCTCCATCCCGGGGTCTCTGGAGCTCAAGGAATAGGAACACTCATGACTGTGCGCGTAGGAGTGATCGGGGCCGGCTGGATCGGTCAGGAACACATCCGCCGGCTGACGGAGACCGTGACCGGCGCCCAGGTGACCGCGGTCACCGACATCGACGCCGCTCGCGCCGCGGAGGCGGCCGCCCAGGCAGGCGCCCGAGTGCTGTCAGACGGAGCCGAGTTGATCGCGGCGGACGACGTGGACGCCGTGCTCGTCACCTCATGGGGCCCCACCCACGCCGAGCACGTGCTGAACGCCATCGCGGCAGGGAAGCCGGTGTTCTGCGAGAAGCCCCTCGCGACGACCGCGGAGGACTGTCTGCGCATCGTCGACGCCGAGCGCGCCCACGGCCGCCGTCTCGTCCAGGTCGGTTTCATGCGCCGCTACGACCCCGGCTACCGCCAGATGAAGCAGGTCATCGACTCCGGCCGGATCGGTGAGCCGCTGGTGGTGCACTGCGCCCACCGCAACCCGACCGTGCCCGAGTCGTACCACACCGACATGGCCGCGCTCGACTCGGCGGTGCACGAGATCGACGTCCTCCGCTGGCTCCTCGACGACGAGATCGTGTCCGCCCAGGTGGTTCTGCCGCGCTCCACGAGCCGTCGGTATCCGCACCTGAAGGACCCCCAGGTCATGCTCTTCGAGACCGCGAAGGGCATCCGCATCGATCTCGAGGTCTTCGTCAACTGCCAGTACGGCTACGACATCCAGTGCGAGACCGTCGGTGAGGAGGGCCTCGTCCGGCTGCCCGACCCCGCCGCGGTCGGCGTGCGCACCGCCGGGCAGCACAGCACGGCGGTCCTCACGGACTGGGTGGGCCGCTTCGTGGACGCCTTCGACACCGAGTTCCGCGAATGGATCGCGAACATCGCGGCGGGCGGGGAGCCCACGGGCCCGTCCGCCTGGGACGGCTACGCCGCGACCGTCATCTCCAACGCCACGGTCGAGGCACGGCAGTCGGGCCGCATCGTGGCGACGGACATGAAGCCCCGGCCCGCCTTCTACGGCGGCACCGCGTGAAGGCCGACTGACAAGAAGGACACCGCTCGGCCGTCCGCTCCTGGAAGCGGACGGCCGATGCTTTTTCACCCGTCGAGGTGGTCGGAACGAGTTGGTGTCCCGCACGCCGAGAGCCGCCCCGGGCTGGTGCCCTGGGCGGCTCTCGGCGTGGGAGGCCGCGGGACGATCAGGCGTCGGCCTGGAGCTGGGTGAGTTCGGCTTCGAGGTCGGCCATGGCTTCGCCGCCGGCCATGAGGTCGGTGATCTCTTCCCGGGTGCGTTCGCCCTTGCGGAAGTCGTCCGCCTTCTGGCCGCGGATGAGGACCGCGAAGTGGTCACCGACCATCATGGCGTGCCGGACGTTGTGGGTGACGAGGATGACCGCCACGCCCTTGGCCCGCGCCTGCATGATGATCCGCAGCACGTGGGAGGCCTCCTTGACCCCGAGCGCGGCAGTCGGTTCGTCGAGGATGAGGACGTTGGCCCCGAAGTACACGGCCCGCGCGATCGCCAGGGCCTGGCGTTCACCGCCGGACAGGCTGCCGACCAGGCGGTTGCCGTCGGTGACCCGCGTGATCCCCAGCGACTGCATCTCGCGTACGGCGATCTCACCGGCCAGCTTCTTGTCGAACAGCTTGAACGGACCGAAACCCCTGGTGGGCTCGGCACCGACGAAGAAACAGCGGCCCACGCCCATCAGGGGGAACGTCCCGCCGAACTGGTGCACCGTGGCGATGCCCTCGGCACTGGCGTCGCGGGGACTGTCGAACGTGACCGGCTGGCCGTTGACCTCGATGGTGCCGGTGGTGGGCTTGTGGAACCCGGAGAGGATCTTGATGAGGGTGGACTTGCCGGCGCCGTTGTCGCCGAGCAGGCACAGCACCTTCCCGGCCTCCACCTCAAGCGAGATGTCCTGCAACGCATGGGTACCCAGGAAAGACTTGCTGACATCGGTCAGACGGAGCAGAGGGGTGGTCATGGTCAGGCCTTCTTCGCGGTGCGGGGCTTGTAGGACAGGGCCAGACGGCGGAAGGTGTTGTTCATCAGCACCGCGGTCAGGATCAGGACGCCGAGGATCAGACTGGCCCAGTCGGAGTTCCAACCGGTGTAGTAGATGCCCTGGTTGACGATCGCGAACGTCAGCGTCCCCAGCACCACACCGAAGACCGAACCGTAACCGCCCGTGAGCAGAACACCGCCGATGACCACCGCGATGATGGAGTTGAAGACGAACGACTGGCCGTTGGCCACCTGCGCACCGTTGTAGAGGATCGTCTGGATCACCCCGACCAGAGCGGCACCGAAGCCGCTGGCCATGTACAGAGCGATCTTGACGCGGTTGACCGGGATGCCGGTGGCGCGGGCGCTCTCCTTGTCACCGCCGATCGCGAAGATCCAGTTGCCGTACTTCATCGCCTGAAGCATCACCGCGACCAGCACCGCCAGACCGATCCACCAGAAGATCGCGACCTCGAACTGGCCGCCGATCAACTGCCCGAACAGCGACTTCGACAGCGGATCGGGACTGATGGGAACACTCGTGGTGCCGGTCGTGACACGGGAGAGACCCAGGGTGAGACCGGCCATGCCGGACAGCGTGGCCAGCGTGACGATCAGGGAATGGACGTTGGTCCGGGTGACGATGATCCCGTTCAGGAGACCCGTGAGCAGACCCAGGCCGAGCGCGCACACGATACCGACGATCATCGGGGCGCCCCAGTACCCGGAGACGATGGCCAGCGTCATCGAACTGCCCGCGAGCACCGAGCCCACGGACACGTCCAGTTCACCGGCGATCATCAACAGCCCCACCGGGATGGCGATGATGCCGAGCTCGGCGGCGATGTTCAGCCAGCTCGCCGCGCCCGAGGGAGCGAGGAACTTCTCCCCGCCGAAGATCGCGAAGAAGACGAAGACACTGATCGTTCCGATGAGCGCACCGGCCTCGGGACGGTGCCACAGCTGACTCAGCCGGCTCTCGGACTGCTTCGGCGGGACGACGGCGGGCTTCGTCCCGGCCGTCATGTCGGGAAGTGAGGTTGTCATCGGAATGGTGTCACCTTCGTGGATCCGGATGTGCTGCGAGGCAGGACTGAGGGAGGGGGTGCCGGGCCCGGGCCGGACCCGGCACCGTCGGGTGGGTCAGCGGACGCCGGCCTTGGCGCCGGCGAGCGCCGCGTCGACGTTGTCCTTGGTGACCAGGAGAGGTCCGGTCAGCAGCGGGTTCTGCGGCGGGAGCACGCCGTAGGACAGGTACTGGTTGGCGACCGAGACGACGTAGAAGCCCTGAAGGTAGGGCTGCTGGTCGATGGCGAACAGCTGGTTGCCGGCCTTGATCCGGTCGAGCTGGCTCTGCGAGAGGTCGAAGGTCCCCAGCTTGACCTTGCTTCCGACACCTGCCTGCTTGATCGCGGCGGCGGCGCTGTCCGCGTCCCCGACGCCGATCGTCACCACGGCGTCGATGCTGCTGTCCTTCAGCAGCGCGCCCTTGATCGCCTGCGTGACGGCGGACGGGTTGCCGAAGTTGGAGGACGGCAGTGGGAGTTGCTTGGACGAGGAGCCCTTGCTCGTGGCGCCGTCCTTGATGCCCTTGCAGCGGGCCTCCTGGTTGGCGGAGCCGGGCACGGTGTTGACGCACAGGATGTGCTTGGCGCCCTCTTCGGCGAACTTGACGCCGCCGGCCTTGCCCGCCTCGTAGTCGTCGGAGCCGATGTACTTGACGGCGCCGACCTTCTTGGCCGCCTCGACGCCACCGGAGTTGTAGATGAACACCGTGATGCCCTTGGCGATGGCCTGCTTGATCGCGGAGTCCTGGTTCCCGGGCACCCAGTCCGGCACCAGGATCGCCGACGGGTTCTGCGATATGGCCGTCTGCGTCAGCTTCGCGACGTCGGGGCCGAGGTTGTCGTAGTTCGCCGGGCCGAGGTAGGTGACCTTGCCGCCACCCGCCTTCACCAGCTTTGTCGCGTCCTCGACACCACGCTTGACCGCGGAGAAGAACGGGTCGTCCGACTTGCCGCCGATGACGATGATGGAGTTCTTGCCGTTGCTCTTGGTGGCGGCCGCTCCGCCCCCGGCCGGCGCCGTGGACTGCCCCCCGTCGCCGCCTGAGGACTTGCCGCTGGCACACCCGGTCAGCGCGGTGGCCGCCATGGCGAGCAGGCTCACCACGGTCAGGCCTCTTCTGGAGAGACGACGACCGGAAAGCCGCCGGGTTTGCGTGCGTTCCATGTGCTGGGGTGCTCCTTCGTGTGATGCCAGGCGGGGCGCAATCAGGGCCTGGCCTGTCTCGAGGTGTGGTGGTGTATGCGAAGCGGGCCGCACGAATGCGCAAGTGTCGGCGATGAGCGGAACGGCTCGTCGCGGGGGTGTTGGGGCGCCGATCACCGCAACGCCGGACACTGAGTGGTGCTTAAGGTTCCACGATCCTTTAAATCGCTTTAAGCGGTGGCCAGAGCATGCTTCTGTTTCGGAAAGGTGTCAAGACTCTGCTCACAAATGGAAACGCTGCCGTTATCCCGTCCGCGAAAAGCTGTATCGGCCACGCATTTAGCGCCCGCGCGGCCGCACCTCGCGACCGGTGAGGCACCACGCACACCTCACGCAGAGTGGTTCGACGGGATCAGCGCGGCCGCGCCGTGGTCCCGCGAACGACGAGGGAGGGGGCGAGGACGATCTCGCGGGGCACGGTGCGGCCCCGATCGAGGCGTTCGACAGCGACCAGGACGGCCTGACGGGCCTGCTCCTCGGCGTTCTGGCTCACCGTGGTCAGATCGAAGCAGGTCAGCCGGGACAGGGTGTCGTCGTCATAGCCTGCGACGGAGACGGCACCGGGGACATCGACCCCTGCCCGCTGGAAGGCGGTGAGCAGGCCGACGGCGCTGCGGTCATTGAACGTCACGACGGCAGTCGGCAGATCGCCGTCGCCAAGGAGATGCCGGCCGGCCTTGTCCCCGGCCTCCTCGGTGAGGTCCCCGTGGAGGATCCTGATCTGCGCGTCGAGACCATGGCGGCGCATGGCGCCCCGGTATCCGCGGCGACGGTCGGTCGCGATGACACCCTTGCCACCGTCGACGTAGACGATCGCACGGTGACCGAGACCCACCAGGTGGTCGACGATCTGACCGACTCCGGCGTCGTCAGCGCTGCGTACGACGTCGAGACCGGCTCCGGTGATCCGGCGACCCACCGAGATGACCGGCGCCTTGCGGTCGAGTTCGGCGAGGGCGGAGGCGGGGGCCACCGGGCCGATGAGGATCAGCGCCTCACACCGGAAGGCCAGGAGCGTCTCGATGGCCGCGTTCTCGTCGCGGGTCCGGGTCTGGGTGCTCAGGACGAGGTCGTAGCCGATCTCCTCGGCAGCCGTGTGCAGATGCTCGACCAACTCGGCCTGGAAGGCACTGTGGACGTCGATCATGACGCCGAGCAGCCGGCTGCGCCTGCTGGCCAGGGCGCTGGCGGTACGGTCGGGACGGTAGCCGAGGTCGGCGGCCGCCTTCAGCACGCGCTGCCTGGTGCGTTCACTGGGACCGGGCGCATTGCGCAGTACCAGCGACACCGACGCCGTGGACAGGCCGACGCGCGCGGCGACGTCCTCCAGCCGGGGACGCGGAATCGCACCGTTGGTGCCCACAGGGGCAACGGAGCCGAACTCGTCCACACGACCTCCCGTGGATTTGCGGCAACACTCTTGACATCTGTCTGTGACGCCGCCGATAGTACCAGCACTTAAAGCGTTTTAAAGAAAGTCACGGACGACTGAGTCGGGGACGGAACCGGAACCGGAACCCATGACGCTCGGTCCAACGCCCCCTAGTCACGGTGCAGCGGCGCGCCGGAGAGGAATCACCATGAGCACAAGGCCGATCGGGGTGGCGGTCATCGGAGCCGGAATGGCCGGCCGAGCCCACCTCAACGGCTACCGGCAGGCCGCGACACTCTACGGCGCCGGACTGCCCGAGGTGCGCCTGGTCGCCGTCGCCGACGCTCACGAGCCTTTCGCCCGCGAGGCCGCCCGCCGCTACGGCTACGAGCGGGCGGAAACCGACTGGCAGGCGATCGTCGAAGCCGATGACATCGACGCGGTCAGCGTCGTGGTCGCCAACCACCTGCACCGCGAGATCGTCGAGGCCCTGCTGGCGGCGGGCAAGCACGTACTGTGCGAGAAGCCGCTCGCGCCGAGCGTGGCCGACGCCCAGGCCATGGTGACGGCAGCCGAGGGGACCGGCCTGGTGGCGGCCACCGGCTTCACCTTCCGCCGCTCCCCCGCCATCAACGCCATTCGGCAGCAGGTGCTCGAAGGCTCACTCGGGCCGGTCCAGCACTTCAACGGGCACTACTGGTGCGACTACGGGCACAACCCGGATGCTCCCATGAGCTGGCGTTACCGGGGCGGCCTCGGTTCGGGGGCGCTGTCGGACATAGGCAGCCATCTCATCGATCTCGGCGAGTACTTCTGCGGGCCGGTGCAGAGCGTGCAGGGGGCCGTGCTGTCCATCCAGGTGCAGGAGCGGCCCGTGCCGTTGGGCACGGCGGTCGGGCACTCAGCTGATGTACAGGTGAGCCAGCAGCGTGAAACCGTCGAGAACGAGGACAACGCCACCTTCACCGCGACGTTCGCCTCCGGCGCCATCGGCACCTTCTCCGTCTCACGCATCGCCCGCGGTCTGGCCAACTCCCTCGGCTTCGAGGCCTTCACGAAGGGAGGCGCGGCGACCTTCGAACTGTCGCGGCCGGCGGAGTTCACCATCGCGGACTCGGCGGCCTCCGAGCCTGTGGACGGCTACCGACGGGTGGTGGTCGGCCCCCGCCACCCCTACATCGCCGGAGGCCTGCCGATGGACTTCCCCAGCGTCGGCCATGGCCAGCACGAGTTCTTCGTCTGGCAGGCCCGGGCCTTCCTGGAGCAGATCGCGGGCCTGGACCGGCAGCCGCCCTGCCCCACCCTCGCCGACGGGCTGCACAACCTGCGCGTCATCGACGCGATCGTCGCCTCCGCCGACGCCGGCGGCAAAGCCGTCACCATCCAGTGACCCGACCCGGCTCTCCCCACCCCGACGCCGAAAAGAAGGACTGAGGAAACACAAGATGAAGCTGGGGCTCTACAACGCCATCCTGCACGACCGGCCGCTGCCGGAGGCGATCAAGGTCATCGCCGATCTGGGCCTGACGGGCATCGAGATCAACACCGGAGGCTTCCTGCCGGCCGTGCACGTGCCGACGTTCGATGACATCCTCGTCAGCGACACCGCAAGGGACGACTTCCTCGGCCTCTTCGAGGGCACCGGCGTCTCCATCGCCGGCCTCAACGCCAACGGCAACCCGCTGCACCCGAACGCCGCCATCGGCGAGAAGCACGCCGAGGACATCCGCCGCTCCATCCGCCTCGCCGAGCGGCTCGGACAGCACCGCCTCGTGACCATGTCCGGCCTGCCCGGCGGTGAACCGGGCGCGTCCCGCCCGAACTGGATCGTCAACGCGTGGAACTCCGCGGCGCTGGACGTGCTGGATCACCAATGGAAGATCGTCGCGGACTTCTGGCGCGAGACCGACCGGCTCGCCCGTGACCACGACGTCAAGGTCGCCCTGGAGCTGCACCCGCAGAACGTCGTGTTCAACTCCGCCGACGTGCACAAGCTCATCGACCTCACCGGCGCCACCCACGTGGGCGTCGAACTGGACGCCTCCCACCTGTTCTGGCAGCAGATGGACCCCGTCACGGTCGTCCGCCACCTCGGCCAGCTCGTCTTCCACGCCGCCGCCAAGGACGTCCGTGTCAACGCCGAGCACGCCGCCCTCAACGGGGTGCTCGACAACAGCTTCCGGCGCCTCTCCCCCGACGAGCCGCGCACCAACCTCGGCGGCGACGAGTGGGCCAACGAGTGGCCCAAGAACTCCGCGTGGGACTTCGTCGCCCTCGGCAAGGGGCACGACGTCGCCTACTGGACCGAGTTCCTGCGCGCCCTCCATGAAGTCGACCCGGACATGCTGGTCAACATCGAGCACGAGGACACCGAACTCGGTCCGGTCGAGGGCGTCGCCGTGGCAGCCGAAGTACTCAAGGCAGCCGACGCGGCCCTCCAGGAGTCGCTACGGCCATGATCGCCTGGGTCACCTGTCCCTACCAGGGGTGGATCGCCTTCGTCACGGAAGCCGGCACCGGCATCGGCCGGGCGACCGCACATGCGTTCCTCGAGCGGGGAGCGTGCGTGGCGGTCCTCGGCCACCGTCCTGGGCCACTGAGAGAGGCCGTGGCGTGCATCGTCTCCGAGCGCGTGCAGGTGGCCGGCGCCGGCGTGACGGACTCCGACGCGCTCAAGGGCGCGGTGGCCACGATCATCCAAGCCCAACAACGACACGAGCATCGGCTCACCGCGAAGCTCCCCCGACCGCCCCACTCCGGGAACAGGGGCAACTACGGCGGTCCCTCGCGTCCCAGAGCCGATGACACCACCAAGGAGCACGCAACGTGAAGATCGCTCTCGACCCGTACATGATCCGCCACACTCCCCTCCTCGAACTGCCCTCCATCGTGGCCGAGTTGGGCTACGAGTGGATCGAGCTGTCCCCCCGGGACGACTTCATCCCGTTCTTCCGCCACCCCCGCGTGGACGACGCGACGGTCCGCAAGTTCCGCAAGGCCCTCGACGCGGCGGGCGTCGGCATCTCCTCACTGCTGCCCCTGTTCCGCTGGTCCGG